>NZ_JBJGYP010000046.1:0-23842 GCF_054050055.1 Geodermatophilus sp. SYSU D00814 | reverse complement strand
CTCCCCCCCCCCCCCCCCCCCCCCCCCCCCCCCCCCCCCCCCCCCCCCCCCCCCCCCCCCGGGACCGGTGGATCAGCCGGTCGAGCGGGGCTGGGCGGGGTTGGTGGGGTCGCCCTGCGACGGAGGGTTCATGGCAGGTCCGGTGGTCGCCTCCGACACCTTGGAGCCCGCCGAGGCGTGCACCGGGTCGTCCGCGGCGGCAGCGGCCGGGTCACCGCCGGAGGGCTGCGCGCCCTCGTGGAGGGACGTCAGCCGGTTCTCCATCGCGATGACGACCTGCAGGCGGTTCGCGTGGGCCCGCTCGTAGTCGAGCAGCGTCTGCAGGCCGGTCGCGTCCAGCGTGCGGATGCGCGAGATCAGTCCCTCCACCGGCAGGTGGTCGTAGTCGGGCAGCGGCAGCTGGTCGTGCTCGGTCATGGCGAGGCGCCTACCCCTGCCCGCCGGATCCGACACGGTGTGTGGCGGTCGGGCCGGTGGGTAGGCGGCGGTGCAGTGCGCGTCCCGCCGAGGACGCCGTCTGCACCCGACACCAGCACCGAGGAAGTGGTCTGCACCCATGGACGTGTCGTTCCTGGCACCGGTCTTCGAGGCCCCCGGCCCCTTCGCCACCGTCACCGCCGACGTCACCCACGTCACCGAGAACGCCGACGCCGAGCTCGACCTGCGCGTGCGCGCGATCGCCGAGCGGCTCACCGAGCAGGGCGCGCCGGAGGCCGTCGTCGAGGCGGTGCGCAGCCGGCTGCTGGAGGGCAACGACGGTGGCGAGGCCGGCACGGTCCGCGGCCGCGCGGTCGTCGTCGCCTCCGACGGCACCGTCGTCTTCGACTCCCAGCTCGGCGACGTGCCGCGCCAGGAGCTGGCCGAGTGGTCGCCGACCCCCGACCTGCTGCCGGTGCTGCGCGCGCTGCCCGGCCGCATCCCGCACGTCGTCGTCCTCACCGACCGCACCGGGGCCGACCTCACCCTCGCCAGGCTCCCCGGCCACGCCGAGGAGGAGGAGACGGTGAAGGGCGACACCTTCCAGATCCGCAAGTTCCAGGGCGGCGGCTGGGCGCACCACCGCTACCAGCACAACGCCGAGAACAAGTGGGTGCACAACGCCGACGACGTCGCCGAGCACATCGCCTCGGTCGTGCGCCGGGTGCACCCCCGCTTCGTCCTGCTCGCCGGCGACATGCGCGCCCGGCAGATCCTCACCGACCGCGCCAGCGGGCTGTGGTCGGACCTCATCGTCTCCATCGACGAGGGCGGCCGGGCCGCCGGCGCCGACCGCGAGCCGGTCGAGCGCAAGGCCGCCGAGCTCGTCGCCGAGCACGAGGCGCGCGACGAGGCCGAGATCGTCGAGAAGATCAGCTCGGCCGGCGCCCACGGCCTGGCCGTGACCGGCACCGCCAACGTCGTCGAGGCGCTGCGCAAGGCGCAGGTGGAGACGCTCGTGCTCGCCGACCCGGCCGACGACGAGAAGCTGCTCGTGGGCGCCACGCCGCTCGAGCTCGGCGTCGACCAGTCCGACATGGACGCCCTCGGCGTGCAGGAGGTCCACTCGGTGCCCGCCGGGAGCGCGCTGCTCGCGGCCGCGGTGGCCAGCACGGCCGGCGTCGTCGTCGTGCCGCGCGCGGCCATGCCCGGCGACATCCCGGTCGCGGCGATCCTGCGCTACACCGACGACTCCACCCCCACCCCGCAGTGACGGAGGCAGCAGCCATGACCGACCCGCACCAGGAGGGCACCCCCGCCGGCACCAGCCCGGCCGACGTCGACCGGCGCGCGGCGATCGCCGAGGCGCTGGGCAAGGAGGTCTGGCCCGCCGACCGGGACGCGCTGGTCGCCAAGGCGCAGGAGTCGAACGCCACCGACCGGGTGCTCGGCGACCTGCGCCGGCTGCCGGCGGGGCAGCAGTTCGAGAACGTGCAGGACGTGGCCCGGGCGCTGGGCATCGGCACCGAGCAGCAGCGGTTCTGAGGAGGACCCGGTGGTCACCCAGAAGGAGCCCAGCCCCGAGGCGCTGGCCAACGTCACCGAGCACAACATCGAGACGCGTGCCGACCTGCTGCCCGAGGAGGCGGCGATGAAGGGCAGCGGCATGGAGGAGGTCGCCGCGGAGGTGATCCTCGCCGAGTCCGAGGAGCGCACCGTGCACCCCGACCCGGACGACGCCCAGGGCGCGCACCGCCGGTCGGCGGAGACGGCGGACCTGCCCTGAGCGGGCCGTACGAGCACCCGGTCCAGCTGCGCTGGTCGGACACCGACCTCTTCGGGCACGTCAACCACGCCCGGGTGCTGGGCCTGCTCGAGGACGCCCGGCTGGCGATGGCCGACCCCACGCCGGGGGCGGGGATCATCCTGGCCCGGCTGGAGGTCGACTACCTGCGGCAGGTGCGCTACCGCGCCGGTGAGCACCTGACCGTCGTCAGCTCGGTGACCCGGCTGGGCCGCAGCTCCATCGGCGTGCGCCAGGAGCTCGCCCAGGACGGGCAGCCGGCGCTGCGCGCGGAGATGGTGCTGGTCAACTTCGACTACGCCGCCGACGCCTCGGCCCCCATGACCGAGGAGCAGCGCGCCCACTGGTCGCAGTGGCTGGTGGAGTGACGGCCGGCGTCAGCCGGGCGGGGGCGCCGTGCTGTCCCGGACCACCAGCCGGGTGGCGAGCTCGATCCGTGGCCCCTCGACCGGCTCCCCCTGCACCAGCCGCAGCACGGTGCGGGCGGCCAGCATGCCCATCTGGGCGAGCGGCTGGTGCACGGTGGTCAGCGGCGGCGAGGACCACTGCGCCTGGGGGAGGTCGTCGAACCCGACGACGCTGAGGTCCTCGGGCACCCGCAGGCCGCGCCTGCGGGCGGCCTCGTAGACACCGAGGGCCATCTGGTCGTTGGCGGCGAACACCGCCGTGGGCCGCTCGGCGAGGCGCAGCAGCCGGTCGGCGCACTCGGACCCGGACCGGTAGCCGAAGTCGCCCTCCAGCACGAGCGCGGGGTCGACGGCCACGCCGGCGGCACCGAGTCCCGCGCGGTACCCGTCGAGGCGGGCCCGGCTCGACCACAGGGGAGCGGGGCCCCCGACGAACCCGATCCGCCGGTGCCCCAGGCCGGTGAGGTGGTCGGTGGCGCTCAACCCGCCGGCCCAGTCCGTCGCGCCGATCGTCGGCACGTCGAGGGAGGGGACCCCGGCCGGGTCGACCACCACGGCCGGGACCTGCAGCTCCTGCAGCTCCGACCGCAGGGCGGGGTCGAGCTCGCTGGTGACCAGGATGGCGCCGTCGCTGGCCCGTGCTGCGAGGTTCTCCAGCCACACGCGCGTGGCGCTGGCGCGGCGGTGGATGGCGGTGACGACGGTGCCGACCCCCTCGGCGTGGGCGGCGTCCTCGACGCCGCGGATGATCTCGACCGCCCAGGGGCTGTCGAGGTCGTTGAAGACGAGGTCGACGAGCCGCGCCCGCTCGCGGGGGCGGGCACCGCGGCGCTGGTAGCCGTGCTCGCGCAGCAGCTGCTCGACGCGCTCGCGGGTGTGCGGTGCGACGTCGGAGCGCCCGTTGAGGACCCGGGACACGGTCGGCAGGGAGACGCCCGCCTCCGCCGCGATCGCCGCGATCGTGACGGCGCGGCCCTGACTGTCGGTCACCCGTTCCTCCTCGTCGGCGGGTCCAGCGTAGGGCCGCCGGTCCGTGGAACGGCCGCACCGCACGGATCGAGACGGCGCCTTGACGCACAGCGACGGGTCTCCGTAACGTGGCTCACGTTCCGGAAACTCCCGGAAACTCCTCCGTCACCTCTCGGAAGGTCTCTCTGCATGCGTGCACGCACGTCCCGCGTCCTCACCCGGGGCGCCCTGGGGATCGGTCTGCTGCCCGTCCTCCTGTCGGCAGCGGTGCTGCCCGCCGCCGCGGCTCCCGCGAAGGAGGCGCCGCCGAGCCACGCCAACGAAGACCAGTCCTACGGCCAGGCCAAGAAGAACGGCCTGCGCACGGTCGCGCCCGACGACCTGGTCATCGGCACCGCGGCCGCCGGTGGCGGGCACCACGTGGACGCCGGCTACCCGGATCCGTTCACCTACGACAAGGAGTACCGGCGCATCCTCGCGGCGGAGTTCAGCTCCGTCTCGCCCGAGAACCAGATGAAGTGGGACTTCATCCACCCCGAACCGGGCGTCTACAACTGGGGGCCGGCCGACGCGATCGTCGACTTCGCCGAGGCCAACGGGCAGGTCGTCCGCGGGCACACCCTGCTCTGGCACAGCCAGCTGCCGGCCTGGGTGCACGAGATCGAGAACCCCGAGGAGCTCCGCGCGGTCCTCAAGGAGCACATCCAGACCGTGGTCGGCCGCTACGCCGGCCGCATCCAGCAGTGGGATGTCGCCAACGAGATCTTCGCCGACACGTGGGACGACGGCGGCGTGCGGCTGCGGGACGGCTCGACGGGTGCCACGGCCAACCCGTTCATCGAGAAGCTGGGCCCGGGCATCGTCGCCGACGCCTTCCGCTGGGCCCACGAGGCCGACCCGGAGGCGAAGCTCTTCCTCAACGACTACGCGGTCGAGGACTGGAACGAGAAGAGCACCGCCTACTACGACCTGGCCAGGCAGCTGCTCGCCGACGACGTCCCGCTGGACGGCTTCGCCTTCCAGGCGCACCTCGACCTGCAGTACCCCTTCCCGGGCACCCTGCAGGCCAACATGCAGCGCTTCGACGACCTGGGCCTGGAGACCGCGATCACCGAGCTCGACGTCCGGTTCACGCTGCCGGAGGACGGCCGGCCCACCCCGGAGCTGCTGCAGGAGCAGGCCGACACGTACCAGGGAGTCCTCGAGGCCTGCCTGGCGGTCGAGGACTGCAACTCGTTCACCATCTGGGGCTTCACCGACAAGTACTCCTGGGTGCCGAGCTTCTCGGCGGGCCAGGGCGCGGCGACCGTGATGTTCGAGGACTACGAGCGCAAGCCGGCCTACTGGGCCCTGCACGAGACCCTCGCCGCGGCGCAGGACTGACCACGGTCCGACCACGCACGACCTGACCGCCGGGCGGTCGCCACGAGGTACGGCGACCGCCCGGCGTCACCGGCCACCGCGGGACGGCCACCCGGGCCGGCCCGACCACGTTCCAGGGGGAGTCCATGACCACGTCCCGCAGGCGCGCGCTGCGCCTCGCCACCGCACCGCTGGCCCTCGGCGCACTGCTCCTCGGTGTCGCGCCGGCGCAGGCTGGCGGCGCCGGGCCCGGCCCGGGCCAGGGCGGCCCGGCGACCGACGAGATCGTCACCACCACGAAGCTGGAGGGCCGGGTCGCCGCCCTCACCTTCGACGACGGGCCCAACCCGCACGACACCCCGCGGCTGCTCGACGTGCTCGCGGAGCACGACGTGACGGCGGTGTTCTGCCTGTGGGGTGACGTCGTCCGTGAGAACCCGGACCTGGTCCGGCAGATCGTGGCGGCGGGGCACACCCTCTGCAACCACACGATGCACCACGACGACCTGACCGACTGGTCGCCGGAGGCCGTCCGCGCCGACCTGGAGGCCACCTCCGCGCTCATCCACGAGATCGTGCCGGGCGCGCCGATCCCGTACTTCCGTGCTCCGTACGGCGCCTGGGGGCAGAGCCCGCAGGTGGCCGCCGACCTGGGCATGCAGCCGCTCGGCTGGACCGTGACGATCGAGGACTGGGAGACCCAGGACGCCGACGTCCTCACCGAGCGGCTCGAGACCCGGGTGCGGGCCAACCCCGGCGCGGTCGTCCTGCTCCACGACGGCCCGGTCATGGACCGCAGCGGCACCGTCGAGGCCGTGGCCCGCGTCATCCCGGAGCTCGAGGCGGAGGGCTGGCGCTTCCACAAGCCCGACCGCCGCGGCTGACCCGCTCCTGCGGCCGGGTGCCGTCCGTGGCACCCGGTCGCAGGTCCCGGGCGTGCGGGCCCTCCCGGGAGGGGTAGTCCACCGTCATGCCCAAGACGACGAAGAGCGGCGATGCGAAGGCCGAGGAGATCCCCAGCACGCTGCAGCGCTCGGACGAGAAGGCCCAGCGCACCTGGGCCAAGACCCACGACTCCGCCGTCGAGACCTACGACGGCGACGAGCAGCGGGCCAACCGGGTCGCGTGGGCGGCGGTCAAGCACACCCACGAGAAGGTCGGCGACCACTGGGAGCCCAAGGACCACAAGGGGCCCAGCGACGCCCAGGCGGAGGGCGGCGCCGACACCGACCGGGAGACCAAGGGCGGCGTCGACGCCCACGCCACCAAGGAGCACCTGATGGACCTCGCCCGCCGGCTCGACGTCCACGGCCGGTCGTCGATGACGAAGGACGAGCTGGTCGACGCCATCCAGAAGGCGAACGACAGGGAGACACGCAGGGCACGCGAGGAGTAGCAGCGGGGTCCCTGCACCGGGACGGGACCGGGCACGGAGCGTGCCGACGAGCCGGGACGCCCGCGGCCGGCGGTGACGAGCGCGCGTTCCCGCCACCGGGGCGAGCACCCTCGGTCGGTCGCGGCGGCACGGGGCCGCCGCGCCGACAGCACGGGGTGATCCGATGACGTGTCGCCTGCTCGTGCCCCTGGCCGCCACCGCCTGCCTGGTCGCGGCCGCCACCCCCGCATCGGCGATTCCTCCCGATCGGGTGGTGGACGTGACCTTCGACCCGGCCGTGGTCGAGAAGGACCCGGACCTCAGTCCTCTGTGCGGCTTCGAGGTCACCAGCTCGGCCAAGGGCCACTTCCGGTTGACCATCCACCTCGACCGGAACGGGGAGTTCGTCCGGGCCGTCGGCCACCCGAGCTCCAGCATCACCCTCACCGGCCCCGGCGGCACCGTCACGACCGCCGACCGGGGCATGGACCGGACCACGGTCGATCCCGACGGCACGCTGACCGTGTTCGGCACCGGCATCCACCTCAAGGTGGAGGGTGGCGCCCACGCCATCGGGCTGTGGGTGCTCGTCATCGACCCCGAGACCGGCGAGCTCCTGTCGGAGGAGTACCACGGGCGGTTCGACGTCGTGGCGCCGGAGATCGTCGGCCATCTCTGCGAGCAGCTCGGGTAGGCCGACCGGCGGTCAGGACGGGGGCACCGTCCACAGCTCCTGCTGCGGGGAGCCGAGGAACGACGTCCCGGAGGGGGTGAGGACCACGCCCTCCTCCAGCGCCAGCCGCACGCCCTGCCCGCCCCACTCCGGCACCGTCGCGCGCACCGCCAGCTCCAGCGCGTAGACGGTGTCGGGGTGCAGCACCCGCTCGCCGGCGCCGGGGGAGCCGCGCTGGTCGTCCCAGCGGCCGATGACCGGGCCGGCGCCGTGCCCGTGCACCCCCACGGGGTGCGAGTACACCTCCGCGGCCAGCCCCTCGGCGTCGACGGCGGCGCGGGCGGCGGCGAGCACCTCGTTGCCGGTGCGCCCGGGGACGAGCGCCTCGGCGGTCAGCGCCCGCACCCGGGTGCCGGCGGTCCACGCCGCCTGCAGCCCGGGCGGGGGAGCGGTCTCCCCGGGCCGCAGCAGGTAGCCGCTGCGCTGCAGGTCGGTGGCCAGCCCCAGGCTGACCAGCCCCGCGTCGCAGGTGACGAGGTCGCCGGGCTGCAGGACGGCGTCCTGCGGCACCGCCGGCAGCGGCACGCCGCCGTCGTCGCGCAGTGGCACCCCGGCCCGCTGCACGGTGACACCGGGGTGGAACCACGGCGGGACGCCGAGGTCGGCCAGCCGCTGGTGCAGCCACCAGGCGAGGTCGGCCGCCGTCGTCGCGCCGGGTGTCAGGGCGGCGGGGGACAGCGCCTGCCGCAGCACGCGCGAGGTGAGCCTGTCGAGCGCGTCGAGCGCGGCCACCTCCTCGGGCAGCCGGGTCTCCAGCCAGCCGACGGCGAGGTCCTCGGCCGACACGAGGCGCTGCGCCCACGGGCCCAGGGCGGCGGTGAGCGCCCGGTGCTCGGAGACGGTGAGCCCGTCGGCCGGCGCGCAGGAGGCCGAGACGTCGACACCGATGCGGCGCGGGGCGGCCTGCTCGACGACCCGCCGGACCGCGTCCCACTGCCCGCCGTCCTCCGGGGACCAGCCGGGGAGGAACTGGCCCACCGGGTACCGGGAGACGGCGACCGGGGTGACGCCGTCGTCGCTGCGGTGCAGCAGCAGCACCACCCGCCGCCGGGCCGACAGCCACGACGCCGGCAGCAGGGTGGCCAGCACCGGGTCCTCGTTGTTCTCCCGGCCGGTGACGATCCACAGGTCGATGCCGGTGCGGTCCATGAGGCCGGGCAGCACGTCGAGCAGGCGCTGGGTCAGCCACCGGTCGCGGACGTCGGCCTGCTGCCGAAGCGGCAGCGGCACGGTCCGCGTCGGGTCCGGGACGACCAGCGTCATGGGGAACAGGGAAGCAGAGAACCGCCGCTCCCACCGGGTGGAACGGGACCGGCCGGTGTCAGGAGGGAGGCGCCGGTCCCGGGACGGTCGGGGGGTCGACCAGCTCGCCGGCCGGCGCCGGCCGAGGGCGGGGCGGAGCGGAGCCGGCGACCCGGTCGCGGCCGCCGCGCTTGGCCTCGTACATGGCCGCGTCGGCTCGGTCGACCAGCCACCACAGCGCCGCGGCGGGGTCCTCGCCGTCGACCGGCCGGGTGAGCGCGACGCCGATCGAGGCGGTGACGCCGTGGCCCTGCGCGGTGCGGGCGTCCGACACCGCGTGCCGCAGCCGCTCGGCCAGCCGCCCGGCCTCGGCGGGGTCGCCGACCAGGCCGAGGACCACCAGCTCCTCACCGCCGAGGCGGGCGAGCACGTCGCTGGGCCGGACCGTGGCGGCCAGCGCCCCGGCCACGGCCTGCAGCACCGCGTCGCCGACGGCGTGCCCGTGGACGTCGTTGACCCGCTTGAAGTGGTCGAGGTCGATGACCATCGCCGCCACCCGCAGGCCCTCGCGGCGGGCCTGCCGCCACGTGCGCGGCGCCTCCTCGACGAGGTGGCGGCGGTTGGCCAGGCCGGTGAGCGGGTCGCGCTGCGAGAGCTCCTCGGTGGCGGCCAGCAGCCGCCGCTCGCGGCGCCGCAGCACGCTCACGGTGGCGGCGACGACGTCGAGCATGCCGGCGTGCACGCCGACCTGGACGGCGAGCGCGGCCCCGGAGGGGTAGCTGCCCCAGAGCGCGACCAGCACCACCAGCGGGGTGGCCGCCATGTGCACGGCCAGCATCCACGGCCGGAGGAACCAGGCGGCCACCACCGCGGGGAACAGCAGCATCAGCGGCGTGGCGTAGCGCACCGGGTCCTCGACGCACAGCGCGACGACGGCGTAGACGAGGTCGCCGAGCAGCACCAGGCCGAAGGTCTGCCACCGGCCGACGCGGCGGCGCACCACCAGCGGCACCGCGGCCAGCACGCAGGCGAGCATCGTCGCGCCGTAGGCGAGGCGCGTGACGCCGTCGCCGACGACGCCGTCGAGGGCCAGGTTGACCAGTCCGGTGGCGCCGCCGGTGACCAGCAGGGCGGCGAGCAGCAGGGCGGCGGCGCGGCCCTCGGCGCCGTCCCGGCGCGGCGGGGCGGGCAGGACGTCGGGACCAGGACGTCGGGCGGTCACGCGCAGGAGGATGCCGCATGCCCGGCCGGGGCGGAGCCCCCCGCGCGCGGGCGCCGTCGCGCTGCGGCCGGGGAGTGCGGCAGGGTGGGGTGCAGGCACCTCCCGGGGCGCCGCTCCGGGGACGGCCCGTCGAGGAGGAGGTGCGCCCGTGGCGCAGGGACCGTGGTTCTACTGCCTCAAGCACAACACCGTGGAGGACCGGGACGGGTGCGCGGAGCGGCACCGGCTGGGGCCCTACGCCACCCGGGAGGAGGCCGAGCACGCGCTGCAGTCGGTGGCCGAGCGCAACGAGCGCCTCGACGCCGAGGACCGCGAGTGGCGCGAGGGCGACTGACCGGCCGCTCAGCGCCCGGCGAGTGACAGCAGCCCGGGCACCACGTCGGCCGGTGCGGGCATCGCGGCGATCTCGGCGGCCACCTCCCGCGCGGCGGACGCGAGCGCCGGGTCGGCGGCGAGCCGCTCGAGCTGCGCCGGGGTGATCTCGCCGGGCTCGGTGGCGATGCCCGCGCCGCGCACGGCGACCAGGTCGGCGTTGGTGCGGCGGTCGCCGGCGCCGCGCACGACCAGCTGCGGCACTCCGGTGGCCAGGGCGGTGAGCACGGTGCCGGCGCCGCCGTGGTGCACGACGCCGGCCGCGGCGGGCAGTACCCGCGGGAACGGCAGCCAGTCCGCCGTCCGGACCTGCGGCGGCAGCCGGCGGCGGGTCACCCACCGGTCGGGCCGGACGAGGACGACGTCGAGGTCGGTGCCCGCGGCCGCGGCGGCGACGTCGGTCATCAGCCGGTCCCGGCCGGGGGAGGCCACGGTGCTGCGGCTCACCAGCACCCGCGGCTGCGGGCCCGGGCGGGTGAACGACTCGTCGAAGGGCCGCTCGGGCGTCCACGGCACGACGCGCACCGGCCGGCCCTCCCGCGGGCCGACCAGGCTGGGCGGCGTCGAGGTCAGCACCTCCGCGGGCTCCGGCAGCTCGCCGAGGCCGCGGGCGGGCCGGTAGACGTCGAGGGCGGCGGTGCGCAGCCGCCGGGCGTCGAAGAGGTTGCCCTCGGCGAGCACCGCCGGGACGCCGAGCCGGCCGGCGACCTCCGCACCGGCCGGTGCGAGCGGCTCGTGCACCACCAGGTCCGGCCGCAGGCGGTCGGCCAGTGCCACGACGCCGTCGGCCGTGCGCGCGCCGAGCGCGCCGAACAGCAGCCCGACGGCGTCGGTGCCGCCCCGCCCGGCCAGCTCGCGGCGCGCCAGCCCCGGGTGGCGCAGCATCAGCCGGCTGAACAGCGGGCCCAGCCGCAGCCCGGGCGCGACGTCGGTGGGGGAGAGCTCCGGCGGGCAGGCGGCGACGCCGTCGCCGGCGGTCGCGACGGTGACCTCGGCGCCGGCGTCCCGCAGCGCGAGGGCCAGCGGCACCAGCGGCAGCACGTGGCCGGTCAGCGGGGAGGCCACCACCAGGACGCGCACACCGCCAGGCTGGCCGGGGTCAGGGGCCGGCACAAGGCACCCGCGCGCCCCGGTCGCGGGAGGATGGGGGCGTGCTGCTCGCGCACGCGGTCGCGGTCCTGCACGCGGCCGTCGTCCTGGTGATGCTGACCGGCGCGCTGCTCGCCCTGCGGTGGCCGCGGCTGGTGCTGCTGCACGCGCCGGTGGCCCTCGCCGTCCTGACGGTGAACCTGGCCGGGGCCCCGTGCCCGCTGACCACGCTGGAGCTGGCGCTGCGCGAGCGCGCCGGGGCGGCGCCCTACGAGGGCGGCTTCCTCGGCCACCACGTGTTCGGCCCGCTCGGCCTCGACGTCGGCTCGGCCGCCGTCCAGGTCGGCCTGTACTCCGCGGCGTTCGGCCTCAACGCCCTCGGCTACGGCCTGCTCGCCGCCCGCGTCCGCGCCCACCGACCGGTGGCCCGCCGCTGAGCGAGGGCTACTCGAAGCCGTGCTCCGGGCCGGGGAAGACGCCGCCGCGGACGTCGTCGGCGTACTCGCGGGCCGCGCGCAGCAGCTCCCCGCGCAGGTCGGCGTACTTCTTGACGAAGCGCGGCACCCGCCCGCCGTTGAGCCCGGCCATGTCCGGCCAGACCAGCACCTGGGCGTCGCAGTCGGGCCCGGCGCCGATGCCGATCGTCGGGATGGACAGCTCCGCGGTCACCTTCGCGGCCAGCGGGGCGGGCACCATCTCCAGGACGACGGCGAACGCACCGGCCTCCTGCACCGCGTGCGCGTCGGCGAGCAGCTGCTCGGCCCCCGCGCCGCGGCCCTGCACCCGGAACCCGCCGAGGGCGTGCTCGCTCTGCGGCGTGAACCCGACGTGGGCCATCACCGGGATCCCGTTCTCGCTGAGCAGCCGGATCTGCGGCGCCACCCGCACCCCGCCCTCGAGCTTCACCGCCTGCGCGCCGCCCTCCTTCATCATCCGGACGGCGGTGTCGAACGCCTGCTGCGGGCCGGACTCGTAGCTGCCGAAGGGCAGGTCGGCCACGACCAGCACCCGCGTGGTCGAGCGGGTGACGGCCTTCGTCAGCAGCAGCAGGTCCTCCACCGTCACCGGCACGGTCGAGGAGTGCCCGAGGACGACGTTGCCCGCCGAGTCCCCGACCAGCAGCACCGGGATGCCGGCCTCCTCGAACACCGCGGCCGCGTAGGTGTCGTAGGCGGTGAGCATCGCCCACCTCTCGCCGCGCTCCTTGGCCTGCTGCAGGTGGTGGATGCGCACCCGCGCGGTCGAGGTCCCGCCGTAGAGCACCGACTCGGTCATGACTGCGCCGCTCCCTCGCGGACGCTGGGCAGGCTCTCCCGCCAGCGGTTGGTGATGGGCAGCCGCCGGTCGCGGCCGAACGCCTTGAGGCTGATCTTCGTGCCGGGCGCGGACTGCCGGCGCTTGAACTCCGCGACGTCGACCAGCCGCAGCACCCGGGCGACCACCTCGGGGTCGTGGCCGCGCTCGAGCAGCTGGGCCATGCCGAGGTCGCGGTCGACGTAGTCGGCGACGACGGCGTCGAGCTCCTCGTAGGAGGGCAGCGAGTCGCTGTCCTTCTGCCCCGGCGCGAGCTCGGCCGACGGCGGCTTGTCGATGGAGTTCTGCGGGACCGGCTCGGTCTCGCCGCGGTCGCGGGCGTGCGCGTTGCGCCAGCGGGCCAGCTCCCACACCAGCGTCTTGGGCACGTCCTTGATCGGCGCGAACCCGCCGGCGGCGTCGCCGTAGAGGGTCGAGTAGCCGACGGCGACCTCGCTCTTGTTGCCGGTGGTCAGCAGCAGGTGCCCGTGCTGGTTGGACAGGCCCATGAGCAGCGTGCCGCGGATGCGCGCCTGCAGGTTCTCCGCCGCCGTCCCCGACAGCTCCACCGCGGACTCGAAGGCGTCGACCATCGGCGCGATCGGCACCGTGGAGAAGTGCAGCCCCAGTCGCCGCGCGCTGTCCGCGGCGTCGGCGAGCGAGTGCTCCGAGGACCACCGCGACGGCAGCGCGACGGCGTGCACCCGGTCGGCGCCGAGGGCGTCGACCGACAGCACGGCCACCAGCGCGGAGTCGATGCCGCCGGAGAGGCCGAGCACCACCGACGGGAAGCCGTTCTTGTCGATGAAGTCGCGCAGCCCCAGGACCAGCGCCCGCCAGACCTCCTCGCAGTCCCCGAGCGGCTCGGCGACCTGCCCGGGCCGCGGCGCGAAGGCGGGCACCGGCTCCTCGGAGACGACGGTGCGGGTGACCGTCATCGGCCCGATCCGGCCCTCCCGCCGCTCCGGCGCCCGGCCGCGGTCGAGGGTGAGGTCCACGCAGAGCAGGTGCTCGACGAACTGCGGCGCCCGCGCCAGCAGCTCGCCGTCGGCGGAGACGACGAGGGAGTCGCCGTCGAAGACGAGCTCGTCCTGCCCGCCGACCAGGTTGCAGTAGACGACCGGCGCGCGGGCCTCGGCCGCGCGGCGCCGCACCAGCGGCAGCCGCAGGTCGTCCTTGGCCCGCTCGTAGGGGGAGGCGTTGGGGGAGACGACGAGGTCGACCCCGGCCCGCCCGGCCACGCCGCACGGGCCGCCCTCGACCCACAGGTCCTCGCAGATGGTCAGCGCGACGTCGGCGCCGTGCAGCCGCACGACCGGCAGCTCGGTGCCGGGCACGAAGTAGCGGGCCTCGTCGAAGACCCCGTAGTTGGGCAGGTGGCGCTTGGCGTAGCGGGCGGCCACCCGCCCGCCGTGCAGCAGCGCCGCGGCGTTGCGGGGCTGGATGCGGCGGGGGTTGGCGTCGCCGGGCCGCTCGTCGTCGAGGGTCTCCTCGTCGCTCGGCGGGGTGTCGATCTCGGCGGGGCCCTCGGTGTGCGCCAGGTACCCCACGACGACGGCGAGCTCGCCGAGGCCCCGCTCGGCGAGGGTGCCGGCGAGGTCGGTGAGCGCGTGCTCGCTGGCGGCGGCGAAGGACTCCCGCAGCACCAGGTCCTCGGCCGGGTAGCCGGTCAGCGTCATCTCGGGGAACACGACCAGGTGCGCGCCGTCGTCAGCGGCCCGCGCCGCCCACTCGACGACGAGCGCGGCGTTGCCGTCCAGGTCGCCCACGCGGGTGTCGACCTGGGCCATCGCGACTCTCAGCTGCACCGCACCGTCCACGCCGGCCATCCTCGTCCTGCGCGCCGGGAGCCGGGCAGCGGGGCGGTGTGACCCACGCCACAACCGGGGCTGGACCGCGAGCGCGGGGCGGCCTAGCGTCCCCTCCGTGGCCGAGTGGCTCACCGTCGAGGTGCTCGACGGCAGGGAACCGGCGTCCCTCTGGCGCCGGGCGCACGAGGACGGCCTCGTCGAGGCCGCGGTCACCCAGGGCGCCCGGTACTGGGAGTGGCACGACACCCGCTGGGGGACCGTGCTGGAGGTCGCCTTCGACGACGACGACCGGCTCGAGCGCTTCCGCGCGCTGCCCGCCGTCCGCGCCGCGCTCGACGCGGTGCCCGATGCGCTGGCGGGGCTGCTGGTCTACCGCGGGCGGGGCGGCGGGGCCGGTGCCGCCGTCCCGCGCCGGCCCCGGCCGCGCCCGGTCGCCGGTGCCGCCGTCCTGCCCCCGCCGGAGCCGGAGCGCCTCGTGCGGCTCGACGCCGGGCCGCCCACCCGCGGCGGGGACCCGGACGGCCTCGAGCACCCCGACGACGCCGGGGACCCCGACGTGGAGCCGGTCGGCGGCTGAGCCGCCGCCGGGCTCAGCGCCCGACCAGCGCCGCGAGCTGCTCGGCGTGGTCGCGCTGGTGCGCGGGGAGGAAGGCGAGCAGGTCGGCCACGGTGACCGGGCCGTCGACCTCGTGCACGCCCTCCAGGGCGAGCTGCCCGGGCCGCACCGCCGCGACCGCGCGCAGCAGCTCCTCCTGCGCTGCCGCCAGCTCGGCGACCAGGACCGCCGGCGGGGTGGCGCGGTAGCCGGCGACCCGCTCGGGGGCGTCGGGGACGAAGTCGGGCAGTGCGGGGCGGGTGCCGCGGCCGATCCGCCCGATGCGGTCGGTGAAGACGCGGGCGCTGTCGCGCAGGTGGCCGGCGACCTCCTGCGGCGTCCAGTCCAGCTCGCCGGCGTAGCCGGGGAAGTGCCCGAGGTCCACCAGCCGGCGGCGCGCCTCCGGTGCCAGCGCCCGGACGGGGCGCCCGGCGGCGCGGGCCAGCAGGTCGGCCACGCGGCGCTGCTGGGCGGCGAGCGCGGCGGCGGAGGTCACCGGGTCGGCGAGCGGGGAGGTCGTCGTCACGGGAGGCAGCCTCGCCGACCGCGGGCCGGTGCCACCAGTGTCGGGACGGTCCCGTTCCGCCGGGATCCTGCCAGCGGGGTGCGCACGGTGTTCCACCAACCGTCGTTGCTCTTAGAGTGTCGGGGTGGATCCCCGCGCCGACCAGGTCGCCGCCGTCGCGGCCCTCGCCGAGCCCACCCGGCGCCGGCTGTACGACCACGTCGTCCGGCAGTCCGGGCCGGTCGGCCGAGACGAGGTGGCCGCCGCGCTCGGCCTGCCCCGGGCGACGGTGGCCTTCCACCTCGACCGGCTCGTGGACGAGCGCCTGCTCGACGTGCACTTCGAGCGGCGGACCGGGCGCAGCGGCCCGGGTGCCGGGCGGCCGGCGAAGCTCTACCGGCGGGCGTCGGCCGCCGTGGCCGTCTCGCTGCCCGAGCGCCACTACGACCTGGCCGGGGACCTCCTCGCCGGTGCCGTGAGCGAGGCCGAGGAGTCCGGTGAGCAGCCGGCGGCCGCGCTCGGCCGGCGCGCCCACGAGCGCGGGCAGGCACTCGCGGCCGGCGGGGGGCGGGGACGGGCGGCCGTCCTGCGGGTCCTGGAGGCGCACGGCTACGAGCCGCGCGAGGACGCCGACGGCGTGACGCTGGTCAACTGCCCGTTCCACCGGCTCGCCCGGCAGCACACCGAGCTCGTCTGCGGCATGAACCTGCGGCTGGTCCAGGGCGTGCTCGACGGCGCCGGGGCCGACCGGCTGCGAGCCCGGCTGCGCCCGCTCCAGGGGGCCTGCTGCGTGCACCTCGTCCCTGCCTGACCGGTCGCGGCGGCCGCCGTTGACGGGGACGGGGCGCGGGTCTCTAATACCAACCATCGTTGGCTCTAGAGGAGGTCCCATGACCGCCCGGCTCGCCGCACGACAGCCCCGTCCCGACCGCCTCCCCGTGGCGCGCGCCGGGGTGGACGTCCCGGCCGCGCAGCGGGCGGTCGCCGAGCTGCTGCGGGCCCTGGGCAGGGACCCGGCCGCACCGCACCTGGCGGACACCCCCCGCCGGGTCGCCGAGGCCTACGCCGAGCTCCTCACCGGCCGGCCCTTCGCGCTCACCACGTTCCCCAACGACGAGGGCTACGACGAGCTGGTCGTGGCCACCGGGATCCCCGTCGTGTCGCTGTGCGAGCACCACCTGCTGCCCTTCACCGGGGTCGCCGCGATCGGCTACCTGCCGGGGGAGCGCATCCTGGGGCTGTCGAAGCTCGCCCGGGTGCTCGACTCGTTCGCGCGCGACCTGCAGGTGCAGGAGCGGCTGACCCAGCAGGTCGCGGACTGGCTGCGCGACGCCCTGGACCCCCGGGGCGTCGGTGTGGTGATCGCGGCGGAGCACCAGTGCATGTCGCTGCGGGGGATCCGGGCCACCGGCTCGCGCACCACCACCTCCGCCCTGCACGGCCTGCTGCGCGAGGACGCCCGCACGCGGCAGGAGTTCCTGGCCCTCGCCGGCGCCACCGCGGCCGGCGCGGCGGCCTGAGGGGAGAGGCACCGTGGACACCCCGTTCGTGGTCGTCGGTGGGGGACTGGCCGGCGCGAAGGCCGCCGAGACCCTGCGCGCCGAGGGGTTCGACGGACCGGTCGTGCTCGTCGCGGCCGAGCCCGAGGTCCCCTACGAGCGCCCGCCGCTGTCCAAGGGCCGGCTGCTGGGCACCGCGGCCCGCGAGGAGGCACAGGTCCTCGCCCCCGGCTGGTACGGGGAGCACGACGTCGACCTGCGGCTCGGCGTGCGCGCCGTCGGGCTCGACCCCGCCGGGCACCGGCTCGGCCTCGACACCGGGGAGGAGCTCGGCTACGCACGCCTGCTGCTGGCCACCGGGTGCTCGGCCCGGCGGCTGGACGTGCCCGGCGCCGGCCTCGACGGCGTCCGCTACCTGCGCACGCTGGCCGACGCCGACCGCCTGCACGCCGACCTCGCCGGCGGAGGGCGGCGCCTGGTGGTCGTGGGGGCCGGCTGGATCGGCCTCGAGGTCGCCGCCGCGGCGCGCACCCACGGCAACGACGTCACCGTCCTCGAGCCCCTGCCCACGCCGCTGCACCGGGTGCTCGGCGAGCAGATGGGCGGCGTCTTCGCCCGGCTGCACCGCGAGCACGGCGTCGACCTGCGCACCGGGACCGGGGTGCGCGGGTTCGCCGGCGACGGCGCGGTGCGCTCGGTGCTGACCGACCGGGGCGGGCAGGTCCCGGCCGACCTGGTGCTGGTCGGCGTCGGCGCCGTCCCGGAGACCGGGCTGGCGCAGGCGGCCGGCCTCGACGTCGACGGCGGGGTGCTCACCGACGCCGCGCTGCGGACCTCGGCGCCCGACGTGTTCGCCGCCGGGGACGTCGCCGCCGCCGTCCACCCGCTCCACGGCCGGCCGGTGCGGGTCGAGCACTGGGCCAACGCGCTCCACCAGGGGCCGGCGGCCGCGCGGTCGATGCTCGGCCAGGAGGTCGCCTACGACCGCGTGCCCTACTTCTTCACCGACCAGTACGACCTCGGGATGGAGTACTCGGGGCTCACCTCGCCCGGGTCGACGGTCGTCTGCCGGGGACCGGTCGAGTCACGGGAGTTCATCGCGTTCTGGGTGCGGGAGGGCCGCGTCGAGGCCGGCATGAACGTCAACGTGTGGGACGTGACGGACCCGATCCAGGAGCTGGTCCGGTCGGGACGGCAGGTCGCCGTCGACCGGCTGGCCGACCCCGGGGTCCCGCTGGAGGACGTCGCCGTCTGACTGCCCGGGCCGCTGCCGGCGGCGGGCCCCCGTGTGCTCCCGGGCCGGACCGGGCAGGGTGGTCCCCGACGTCACACCCCGGACACGAGCGGACCCGATCATGGCGAGCATGGACCGACAGCAGGAGTTCGTCCTGCGCACCCTGGAGGAACGCGACATCCGCTTCGTGCGGCTGTGGTTCACCGACGTCTCGGGCTACCTGAAGGCCGTCGCCGTCGCCCCGGCCGAGATCGAGGCCGCCTTCGCCGAGGGCATCGGCTTCGACGGCTCGGCGATCGAGGGCTTCGCGCGGGTCTACGAGTCCGACATGCTCGCCAAGCCCGACCCCGGCACCTTCCAGGTGATGCCGGCGAGCAAGGGGCAGCCCAGCGACACCGCGCGGATGTTCTGCGACATCACGCTGCCCGACGGCTCGCCGTCCTGGGCCGACCCGCGGCACGTGCTGCGCCGGGCGCTGTCGAAGGCCGCCGAGATGGGCTTCACCTTCTACACCCACCCCGAGGTGGAGTTCTTCCTGATCGAAGACCTGCCCACCGACGGCAGCCCGCCGCAGCCGGCCGACACCGGCGGCTACTTCGACCTGTCCACCCACGACGTCGCGCACGACTTCCGCCGCGAGGCGGTCTTCGCGCTGGAGGCCATGGGCATCTCGGTGGAGTTCAGCCACCACGAGGTCGCCCCCGGCCAGCAGGAGATCGACCTGCGCTACGCCGACGCGCTGTCGATGGCCGACAACGTGATGACGCTGCGGCACGTCGTCCGCGAGGTGGCGCTGGCGCAGGGCGTGCACGCCACGTTCATGCCCAAGCCGTTCACCGAGCTCGCCGGCTCGGCGATGCACACGCACGTGTCGCTGTTCGAGGGCGACCGCAACGCCTTCCACGACCCGGGCGACCCGATCCGGCTGTCGGCCACCGGGCGGCAGTTCATCGCCGGCCTGCTCACCCACGCCCGCGAGTTCACCGCCGTCACCAACCAGACGGTCAACTCCTACCGGCGGCTGCTGGCCGGCACCGAGGCGCCGACGGCGGCCACCTGGGGCCGGGCCAACCGCTCGGCGCTGGTGCGGCTGCCCTCCTACAAGCCGAACAAGGGCCAGTCGGCGCGCGTGGAGGTCCGCTCCCCGGACTCCGCGTGCAACCCCTACCTCACCTTCGCCGTCCTGCTCGCCGCCGGGCTGCGCGGCATCGAGAAGGGGTACGACCTGCCGCCCGAGGCCGAGGACGACGTGTGGTCGCTCACCGACACCGAGCGCCGCGCCGCCGGCTACGAGGACCTGCCGGTCTCCCTCGGCGAGGCGCTGACGGCGATGCAGGGCAGCGAGCTGGTCGCCGAGACCCTCGGCGAGCACGTGTTCGAGTTCTTCCTGCGCAACAAGTGGGAGGAGTTCAACTCCTACCGGCAGAACGTCACGCCCTTCGAGCTCAAGCGCTACCTGCCGGGCCTCTGACGGCCCGAGGCCGCGCTCTGCGGGCATTCCTCGTCGAATGCCGGTGCTGCAGGACCGGCAATCGACGAGGAATGCCCGCACTGCCCCGCGCTCCGACAGCCAACACCGCGATGAGGGCACCTGCGGGGCGCTGACGCGGAGGCGCACTAACCTCGACGCCGTGCCGGACCAGCCCGCCCGCCTGCTCGTCGTCGTCCCCAGTGACACCGCGCCGCCCGCGCGGCTGGGCGCGTGGCTGCGCGCCGCCGGCCTGGAGCTCGACGAGCGGCACCTCGACGCCGGCGACGAGGTCCCCGCCGACCTCACCGGCCACGACGGGCTGCTGGTCACGGGCGGGCCGCAGTCCAGCGTCGACGACGCCGCGACCGAGCTGGAGCCGGTCCGCGCGCTGCTGGCCAAGGCCCTGGCCGACGACGCGCCGACCCTGGGCGTCTGCCTGGGCTCCCAGCTGCTGACGCAGGCCGGCGGCGGGCGGGTGCGCGAGGGCATCGAGGGACCGGAGGTCGGGGCGCTGCTCGTGGCCAAGCGCGACGCCGCGGCCGACGACCCGGTGTTCGGCCCGCTCCCGCTCTCCCCGGACGTCATCCAGTTCCACCACGACGAGATCTGCGAGCTGCCCGCCGGCGCCACGCTGCTGGCCAGCAGCCCGCTCTACACCCACCAGGCCTTCCGGGTGGGCCGGCACGTCTACGGGGTGCAGTTCCACATCGAGACGACGCCGGAGATCGTCCGCGAGTGGGCCGAGCGGGACACCGTCGGCGTCGCGGCGAGCCCGTGGGACCGCGAGACGCTGGTCCGGCTGACCGACGCGGTGCACCCGGACCTGGAGGAGGTCTGGGCGCCGTTCGCCGCCCGCTTCGCCGACCTGGTGCGCGCCGCCCGCCCCGCGGGGTGACCCGGTGACCACCGCGCGCGAGGTGCCTCGCCCGGCGGTCGTGCGGCTGGTCCGCTTCGGCTTCCTCGACGGCGAGCGGGCGGCGCTGCTGCTGTCCGACCCCGCCCTGGGGCTCTGGGACCTCGACCGCAACGAGCCGGCCGACCCCGAGGCCGGCCCGGTGGTGTCCGCGCTGGCGCGCGCCGGGGACCCGGACCTCGCCGTCCGCTCGCTCACCCGCCTGGTCGAGGCGCTCGACGCCGCTGACCCCACCGGCGGGTCGGCGGCCGCGCTGCTCGCCCGGCTGCGCGGCTCGGCGACGCTGCGCGCCCGGCTGCTGTCGGTGCTGGGCGCCAGCGCCGGCCTGGCCGACCACCTCGCCGCCCACCCCGGCGACTGGACCGTCCTCGACGACGACACCCGCGGCGCGACGCGGCCCACCGCGCTGGCGCTGGAGCGGCAGCTGCTGGTCGCCGTCGGCGCCGACCCCGACGACCCGCCGTGGGGCGTCCGCCTGGGCCGCGCCGCGCCCGACGCCTCGCCGCAGCGGGTCGCCGCGCTCCGGCTGGCCCACCGGCGGGTCCTGCTGAGCCTGGCCGGGCGCGACCTGGGGGAGGGGCTGCCCGCCGAGGACGTCGCCGGCGAGCTCGCCGACATCGCCGCCGCGGTGCTCACCGCCAGCCTGACGATCGCCGTCGCCGAGCAGCCCGACAGCGCCGCGGCCTGCCGGCTGGCGGTCATCGGCCTGGGCAAGTGCGGCGGCCGGGAGCTCAACTACGTCAGCGACGTCGACGTCGTCTTCGTGGCCGAGCCGGTCGACGCCGGCGACCCCGAGCCGGCGGCCGTGCAGAGCGCCACGCGGGTGGCCGCCGCGCTCATGCGGATCTGCGGGCAGGCCGCCTGGGAGGTCGACGCCGCGCTGCGCCCGGAGGGCAAGGCCGGGCCGCTGGTGCGCACGCTGGCCGGCCACGCCGCCTACTACCGGCAGTGGGCCAGCACCTGGGAGTTCCAGGCCCTGCTCAAGATGCGCCCGGTCGCCGGCGACCCCGACCTCGGCCGGGCGTACGTCGACGAGCTGTTCCCCCTGGTCTGGCAGGCCGGCGACCGGCCCGGCTTCGTCGGCGAGATCCAGGCGATGCGCCGCAGGGTCGAGGAGCACGTCCCGCCCGCGCAGGCCGACCGGGAGCTCAAGCTCGGCCGCGGCGGGCTGCGCGACGTCGAGTTCGCCGTGCAGCTGCTGCAGCTCGTGCACGGCCGGGTCGACGTCCGGCTGCACGTCGGGGGCACGCTGCCCGCGCTGGCGGCGCTGCGGGCCGGGGGCTACGTCGGCCGCGACGACGCCGACACGCTCATCGCCTCCTACCGCTTCCTGCGCACCGTGGAGCACCGGCTGCAGCTGCTGCGGCTGCGGCGCACCCATTTGCTGCCCACCGACGAGCAGCAGCTGCGCTGGCTGGCGCGCTCCCTGGGCTACAAGCCCGACGCCCGCGGCGACGCCGTCGACGTGCTGCGCGCCGAGCTCGCGCTGCACACCCGCGAGGTGCGCCGGCTGCACGAGAAGCTGTTCTACCGGCCGCTGCTGTCGGCCGTGGCCCGCGTGCCGGCCGAGGCCGCGCAACTGGGCAGCGAGGCGGCCGGCGACTGGCTGCGGGCGCTGGGCTTCGGCGATCCGCAGGGCGCGCTGCGGCACATGGCGGCGCTCACCGGCGGGGTGTCGCGCTCGGCGTCGATGCAGAAGTACCTGCTGCCGGTGGTGCTGCAGACCCTCGCCGACTGCGCCGACCCCGACGCCGGACTGCTGGCCTACCGGCAGGTCAGCGAGGCCCTCGGCGGCAACCAGTGGTACCTGCGGCTGCTGCGCGACGAGGGCCAGGTGGCCGAGCGGCTGGCCCGGCTGCTGGGCTCGAGCCAGTACGTGGCGGCGCTCCTCACCCGCACCCCCGAGGCGCTGCGCATCCTCGCCGACGACGCCGAGCTCGAGCCGCGCACCGCCGCGACCCTGGCCGGTGCCTGGCGGGCCGCCGCCGCGCGGTCCGGTGACCCGAAGGCCGCCGTCGGGGTGCTGCGGGCCCAGCGCCGCCAGGAGCTGCTGCGGATCGCCTCCGCCGACCTGCTCGGTCGCCTCGACGTCGTCCGGGTCGGGCAGGCGCTCACCGACGTCGCCGTCGCCACCCTGCAGGCCGGCCTCGACCTCGCCGAGCGGGCGTGGGCCCGCGAGGCCGGCGTCGCCGCCGACGACGTGCCGGTGGAGCTGGCCGTCATCGGGATGGGCCGGCTCGGCGGCGGCGAGATGGGCTACGGCTCCGACGCCGACGTGCTGTTCGTGCACCGGGCGCGGGCCGGTGTCGAGGAGTCGAGGGCCACCCAGGCGGCCAACGCGATCGCGCACACGCTGCGCCGGCTGCTCGCCGAGCCCGCGCCCGACCCGGCGTTCGAGATCGACGCCGACCTGCGCCCGGAGGGCCGGCAGGGCGCGCTGGTGCGCAGCCTCGACGCGTTCCGCGAGTACTACGAGCGCTGGGTGTCGGTGTGGGAGGTGCAGGCGCTGCTGCGGGCGGTGCCGGTGGCCGGCAGCCCGGAGCTGGGGGCCGCCTTCGTCGCGCTGGCCGACCCGCTGCGCTACCCCGCCGACGGCCTCACCGACGCCCAGGTCGCCGAGATCCGCCGCATCAAGGCCCGCGTGGAGCGCGAGCGGCTGCCCCGCGGCGCCGACCCCGCCACGCACACCAAGCTCGGCCGCGGCGGGCTGGCCGACGTCGAGTGGACCGTCCAGCTGCTGCAGCTGCAGCACGCCGGGCGGCTGCCGGAGCTGCGGCTGCCCTCGACGGTCGCGGCGCTGGAGCGGCTGGCCGCCGCGGGGCTGCTGGAGCCGGCGCACGCCGACGCGCTGCGCGAGGCGTGGGAGGTGGCCGGCGGGGCGCGCAACGCCGTCTTCCTCGTCCGCGGCCGGCCCAGCGACCAGCTGCCCCGGCCCGGGCTGGAGCTGGCCGGGGTGGCGCGGGCCAGCGGCTGCGGTCCCGACGTCGACCCCGGGCGCTTCCTCGACGACTACCGCCGCACCACCCGGCGCGCCCGCGGCGTCGTCGAGCAGGTCTTCTACGGTCAGCCGGCCGGCTGACCCGGGTGTGCCGTCCCCGGCGGCGGGGCACGCTGGGACGGTGAGCTCAGCCGTGCCCGCCGACGACCCGCCCGCCGACGACGACCTGTCCCGTGCCGACGCCGGGGCCACCATCACGCCCTACCGCGACGGGCCGCTGATCGTGCGCGGCGACTTCCGGCTGGTCGACCAGGACGGCGCCGAGATCGACCCCGGCCGCAAGACGGTGGCGCTGTGCCGGTGCGGCAAGTCCGGCCTCAAGCCGTTCTGCGACGGCTCGCACAAGCGCTCGGGCTTCTCCGCGCCCAGCGCGCCGAGCCGCCCGCGCCCGGCCGCGACGATCCTGCGCGCGGCGCAGCGGCCCGGGACGGCCCCGCAGGAGTGACCGAGGGGGGGGGGGGGGGGGGGGGGGGGGCCGGCCCCCCCCCCCCCCCCCCGCCCCGCACCCGCTCGGGGGCGGGGCGGCGCCCC
>NZ_JBJGYP010000045.1:0-23985 GCF_054050055.1 Geodermatophilus sp. SYSU D00814 | reverse complement strand
GGGCGCCGCGGCGGCCGGGGGTGCTCGCCCCCGGGGGGGGGGCCCGCCCACGACTGCGCGCGGGAGCACCTGGCCCGGCAGGGAGGATGGACCGCCGTGAGCACCACCGTGGCACCGGAGCTGGCCCGCTTCCCCGCCGAGGTCCGCGACGCCGTCGGCCGGCTGGCCGGGGTCGCCGAGCGCACGCCGCTGCAGCGCAACGACCGTCTCTCCGCCCTCACCGGCGCCGACGTGTGGCTCAAGCGCGAGGACCTGCAGGTCGGCCGCTCCTACAAGGTCCGCGGTGCCTACAACACCATCAGCGGTCTGGACTCCGCTGCCCGCGCCGCCGGGGTGGTCTGCGCCAGCGCCGGCAACCACGGCCAGGGCGTCGCGCACGCCTGCCGGGTGCTCGGCGTCCGCGGCGCGGTGTTCGTGCCCGGGACCACCCCGCGGCAGAAGCGCGCCCGCATCCGCGCGCTCGGCGGGGACGTCGTCGACCTCGTCGTCACCGGCGACACCTACGACGACGCCGCCGCGGCCGCCGCCGCGCACGCCGCCGGCACCGGCGCGACGCTGGTGCCCGCGTTCGACGCGTGGCCGGTCGTCGTCGGGCAGGCGACGGTCGCCGTCGAGGTGCTCGAGCAGCTCGGGCGTGCCCCCGACGTCGTCGTCCTGCCGGTCGGCGGCGGCGGGCTGCTCGCCGGCTGCGGCACCTGGCTCGCGCAGGCGAGCCCGGACACCCGGCTGGTCGGCGTGGAGCCCGCCGGGGCGGCCGGCATGGCCGCCGCGCTCGCCGCCGGGGCACCGGTGGAACTGCCGGCGATCGACACCTTCGTCGACGGCGCGGCGGTGCGCCGGGCCGGCGACGTGACCTTCCCGCTCGTGCGCGACTGCGGCGCCGAGCTCGTCGCGGTGCCCGAGGGGCAGATCTGCACCGAGATGCTCGACCTCTACCAGGTCGACGGCGTCATCGCCGAGCCCGCCGGCGCCCTGGCCACCGCCGCGCTGACCGGCGGCACGGTGCGGGTCGAGCCCGGGCAGACCGTCGTGTGCCTGCTCTCCGGCGGCAACAACGACGTCAGCCGCTACGCCGAGGTCATCGAGCGGTCGCTGGTGCACCAGGGCCTCAAGCACTACTTCCTGGTGGAGTTCCCACAGGAGCCCGGCGCGCTGCGGCGCTTCCTCGACGACGTCCTGGGCCCCGACGACGACATCGTGCTGTTCGAGTACGTCAAGCGGGACGACCGGGAGACCGGCGCCGCGCTGACCGGCATCGAGCTCGGCAGCGCCGACACCCTCCCCGCGCTGCTGCAGCGGACCGCGGCCAGCCCGCTGCGGATCCAGCACCTCGACCCGGACTCCCCCGCCTACCGCTACCTCGTCCGCGGCGGGATCCCCGGCTGACCCGGCTCAGACGCGGGCGAGCCCGACCACGGTGACGTCGTCGGTGCCGGCCGGGTCGAGCGCGGCGACCACCGCATCGACGACCTCCTGCGGGTCGCCCTCGGCGGCGAGGGCCGCGTGCCGCAGCGCCTCGAGCCCGTCGGGGAGCGGGCGGTCGCGGCGCTCGACCAGGCCGTCGCTGTAGAGCAGCAGCCGCTCGCCGGCGCCCAGCCACAGCCGCGCCTGCGGGTACTCGGCGTCGTCGAGCAGTCCCAGCGCCGGGCCGCGGCCGTCGGTGACCAGCTCGGCCGAGCCGCCCGCGGCGTGCACGGCCGGCAGGTGCCCGGCGCTGGCCAGCGCCAGCTCGCCGCTGGCCGGCTCCACCCGGACCACCACGGCGGTGGCCATCTCCCCGGGCAGCAGCGCGGTGACCAGCCGGTTGAGCTCGGCCAGTGCGGCGGCCGGGCCCTCGTCGCGCAGCAGCGCGGCCCGCAGCGCGTGCCGCAGCTGCGCGGTCACCGACGCGGCGGGCAACCCGTGCCCGGCGACGTCACCGAGCACCACGGCCAGCCGCCCGCTGGGCAGCGGCACCAGGTCGTACCAGTCCCCGCCGACGACGTCGGCCTGACTGGGCCGGTACCGCGCGCCGAGCGCGACGCCGGGCACCTTCGGCAGCTCCTCGAGCAGCAGCGTGCGCTGCAGCGCGGCCGCCAGCCGGTCGTCCTCGCCGGCGCGGGCCAGCACCGCCTCGCCGAGGTGGCGGGCCAGCGCGCGGGCGGCGGCGACCTCGTGCCCGCGCCACGGCCGGGCGGTGCCGCGGACGGTCTCGGTCCAGCGGTCGAACGAGCGCCGCGGGGACAGCCGGCCGTCGGTGACCTTCGACGTGCGCGGGTCCCCGCCCCAGCTCACCTCGCGCGGCGTCTCCGGACGGAACCAGGCGAGGAAGTCCCCGCGCGCACCACCGACCTCGACGGCGAGCACGCCGCTCGCGTCGGCGGCGAGGTCACCGAGGTCGGGCAGGTCGAGGGTCAGCCGGTCGGTGACCCCGCCGGCGCGCAGCACCGCCGGCACGAACGCGGCGACCCGGTCGGCCGGGGGCGTCGTCCCGAGCAGGTGCAGCCGGCCGTCGAGCCGCACCGCGGCACCCGAGGCCGGCAGCAGGTCCAGCGCGGTCACCTCGCCGTCGACCAGGGCGGCGGCGGGCGCGCGCGGGCTGCGGCCGATCGCGCCGGCGAGGTCGGCCCCGCGGCGGGCCACGGCGACGGCGGCGTCGCGGTCGGCGGCCTCGACGGTGGTGTGCAGCAGCAGGGAGGCGGTGCGGCCGAGGAACTCCGCGGCGGTGCGGTCGGCCTGGGAGGGCCGGTGCGGGCCGCTGTAGGAGTGGCACGCCACCAGGCCCCACAGCGTCCCGCGGTCGACGAGCGAGACCGACATCGACGCGGTGACGCCCATGTTGGCCAGGTACTCCAGGTGCACCGGCGAGACGCTGCGCAGCACCGCGCCCGACAGGTCCAGCGGCGCCCCGGTGCCGGGCACGACCGGCGGCACGAGCGGCACCGGCGTGTAGCCGGCGTCGGGGATCAGCCGCAGCCAGTTCGTCGCGTACAGCGCCCGGGCCTGCGCGGGGATGTCCCCGGCCGGGTAGTGCAGGCCGAGGAAGGGCTCCAGGTCGGCCCGCCGGTCCTCGGCGACCACCTCGCCGTTCCAGTCGGCGTCGAAGCGGTAGACCATCACGCGGTCGAAGCCGGTCAGCGCGCGCACCTCGCGGGCGAGCACGCCGGTCAGCCCCTCGAGCGTGGTCGGGGCGGACAGCCGCTGCAGCACCCGCGGCAGCCGGCGGTGCCAGGCGGCGCCGGCCTGCCCGGCACCGGCGACCGGTTCCCACTCGGTGACCAGCAGGCCGCCGCTGCGGGAGAGCACCAGGTCGGCCTCCCGGCCGCCGGGGGCGACCCGCAGCGGGTCGGCCTCGGCGAGGTCGCCGGCCAGCGCGGTGCGCAGCCGGTCGAGCTCGGTGGGGGTCAGCAGGTCGGCCAGCGTCGCCCCGGCGGGGTCGGTGCCCAGGACGTCGGCGGCGTTGGCCGAGGCGACGACGACGGCGAGGTCGGGCTCGGTGACCGCGAGCAGCGCGCCGTGCGGCTGGATCGCGCCCGGGACGGAGATCGGCTCCTCCGCGCAGCGGGCGAGGGCGTCGCCGTCGACCAGCCGGCCGAGCGGGTCGGGTGCTGTCGCGGGCGGCCGGGTCACCCCGCCGACCCTACGACCCGACCTCCCCGTCGGTCAGGCTCGCCGACTCGACCACCGGCACCAGGCGCTGCAGCTCCAGCAGGTCGATGACCAGGCGGACGGCGTGGTTCTCCCGCGGGCACACCACTTGCAGGGCCGTGCCGGCCTCGGCCGCCTGGCGGGCGGCGCGGACGAGCTGGCGGGCGCCGGAGGAGTCCATGAACACGGTGTCGGTGAGGTCGATGACCAGGGAACGCGTCCCGGCGGCGAGCTCGGCGTCGACGCACTCGGCCAGTTGGGGCACCGTCGCGATGTCGAGCTCACCGCGTACCCTCAGCGCGGGTCGCCCGTGTCCCGCAGCGCGGTGGACGGCGAACTGCACGATCGGGCTCCCTCTGCCGCGGAAACGGACCCAGGGAGCGTAACGCGGCGTCGGAGAGGAGGCCCTCGGCGTGGACATCTCGTTCACCGTCCGGCTGCCCGTCGACGTCGACAGCGTGCCGTTCGTGCGGGGTCTGTGCCGCCAGGCGCTCGACCACCTGCACGTCGACCGGCCGGTGGTGGAGGAGACGACGCTGGCGCTCACCGAGGCCTGCGCCAACGTCGTCCAGCACGCCGGGGCACACGCCGAGTACGAGGTGTCGGTCGCGATCGACACCAGCCTGTGCCGGATCACGGTGGTCGACGACGGGTCCGGCTTCGACCGGGCCGAGGCCGAGAGCCGGGCCGGGCTCGACGGCGACGGCGGCGCGGGCGTGCGGCTCATGCAGGCGCTGGTCGACTCGCTCGACTTCCGCCGCGACGCCGAGGGCCGGCACCGGGTCAGCCTGGAGAAGCGGCTGTCCTCGCGCCCGTCGCTGCGGCTGCTCGACGGCGACTGACGCCCGCGCCGGCCGCCGTCGTCAGGACGCCTCGAGGTTCCTGACCTGGTCGAGGAGCCCACCGGCGCAGGCGTCGATGAAACCGTCGGGGTCCGGGCCGGCGTTCTGCAGCACGACGTGGTCGAAGCCGGCGTCGACGTAGGGCTGCACCTGCTGCAGGTGCTTCTCCGGGTCCGGGCCGCAGGAGAACTGCTGCCGGATGTCGTCGGGCTTCACCGTGGCGCTGGCGGCGTCGAAGTTCACCGGGTTGGGCAGCTCGCTCATGACCTTCCAGCCGGTGAGCGCCCAGCGGCTCTTCTCCAGGGCCTCCTGCACGGCGGACTCCTCGTCCTGCGCCCACGACATCGGCACCTCGGCGTAGCGCGGGCCGTCGCCGCCGGCGTCGCGGTAGGCGCCGACGAGGTCCTCGCGCGGCTCGGTGGCGAACAGCCCGTCGCCGTGCTCGGCGGCCAGCCGGCTGGCGTTGCGCCCGCCGCTGGCCACGGCGATCACCGGCAGCCGGTCGGGCAGGTCGAAGACCCGGGCGTCCTCCAACTGCAGGTGCCTGCCCTCGTAGGTCTGGTAGCCGCCCTGCCACAGCAGCTTGATGATCTCCAACGCCTCGGTGAGCATCTGGTGGCGCACGTGCACGGCCGGCCACCCCTGGCCGACGACGTGCTCGTTGAGCCGCTCACCGGCGCCGACGCCGAGGGTGAAGCGGTTGTCCGAGAGGATCTGCACCGTCGCCGCGGCCTGCGCGATGACCGCCGGGTGGTAACGGATGATCGGGCAGGTCACGCCGGTGACCAGGCCGATCCGCTCGGTCCGCGCCGCCATCGCGCCCAGCAGCGACCAGGTGAACGCGCTGTGCCCCTGGGCGTCGAGCCACGGGTGGAAGTGGTCGCTCATCTCGACGAAGTCGAAGCCGGCCTCCTCGGCCCGCACGGTCTGGCGGATGACCTCCTGCGGCCCGAAGGCCTCGGTGGCGAGCTTCAGTCCGACCTGCATGTCCTCGTCCTCCCTGTGGGGCCGCTCCCCCACCGGGCTGCCCGACGGCGGCGGAACGGAAACGGCACGCCGGGGTCCGCCACGGGAGCGACGCCCTCTGGTGGCCCTCACAGGTAGGAGGACACGCGGACCTCGCCGCCGCAGCGGCAGGCGGCGGTCGCGGCGCCGGCGGGGAAGCGGACCCGGCCGCCGCAGCCGGGACACCGGGCCCACTGCGCGTTGAGCCGGTGCGGCACCCAGATGCCGGTGAAGCCGCCGGTGCCGAACCCGTCGTCGACCCGTGCCACGGCGTCCCGGTGCGGCCGGGCCGCGGCGACCGCGCGCTCCGCCGCCTCGGGGCTCGTCCAGGCGGTGAAGGTGTGCCCGCGGCCGGAGCTGTTGGTGGCCACGATCCCCAGGAAGTCCGGGTCGGCGGCGAGGGCCTCGATGATCGCACCGGTGCGGGCGTTGAGCTCGTCCTCCTCCCCGTCGCGCACCGCGATGGTGGTCATCGCGAGGGCGCCGGGGACCTGCGTGCGGCCGAGCTCGGTCCGGGCGGAGAACCCGAACCGCAGCGGGGGCGCGTCTCCGGGGACGACCAGCGCGCGCAGCCCGAGCTGCTCGACGAGGGTCTTCTGGTCGAAGTACCCGACGACGCTGGTGATGCCGGCGTCGTCGACGGTGATGACGTCGACCCCGGGCAGGTCGCACCGGGCTCCGGTCGGCTGCGGCAGGCCCGGCATCGGGCCGGTGTTGGTGCCCTGCAGGCGCCACCGGGCGAACACCCGGTTCCCGTCGACGGCGAGGTCCTCGCCGGCGAAGACGAGGTCGGGGAAGGCGGCGACGAGGCCGGCCACCAGCCCGGGGACCGCCGTCCGGGGCAGCGGCGCCGGCAGTGTGGGGTCGAGGTAGGTGCCGTCCTCGGCGAAGCAGGCGGCGACCTCCTCACCGTCGTGGGCGTTCCAGGCACGGGTGTAGCGCTCCGCCGTCTCGGCGGCCAGCAGCGACGTCGGGACCATGTGTCTCTCCCCTCGAGTCCGACGCCGGGAACGGTGCCGCCGGGCGGTGCCCACCCACCAGCCCGCCGACTGCTCACCCCTGCCCACCGGTGCCCGCCCGGCCGCGGCACGCCGCGGACCGGGCGTCGAGCTCCTGCTGCCACAGCCGCGCGGCGACCCGCTGCACGCCCCGGGCGAGGTGGCGCCGATAGGTGCTGAAGGGGACGCCGAGCAGCTCCGCGGCACGCTCCTGGGTGGGTGCCGGCCGCACGTACGTCCGGTCGACGGCGCGGTACAGCTTGTCGCCGTCCGGTTCCCGGCGCAGGGCGTCGACCGCATCTCCGACGACGTCGACGAGCCGGTCCACCGCCGGCTCGTGGCCCCGGACCAGCCGGGAGCCGAGCAGCGGGTTGCCGGCGAGGGCCTCCGGCCGCGGCAGGCAGCGCAGGGCCGCCCGCACCGCCGCGGTGAAGGCGGCCTCGTCCAGGAGCGGCGCGGGCAGGGGTGCGGCCGCCGCCGGGTCGAAGGAGCCGCCGACGAGGCGCTGGGCCATCACGTTGAACCACGCCCGCACCGACCGTGCCCGCCAGTCGTGGGCGAACAGGGTCTCGCGGCGCCCGCCGACCTCGGCGTCCACGGCCCGGGGGTGGTCGACGTGCGCGAAGTGGGGGGCCCACAGGTCGGCGTCGCGGAACGTGCAGAAGGTCCACGCCGCGCCGTCGGCGACCCAGCCCGCCGAGGTGCGCACCGACATGAGCGTGGTGACCGGCGAGGGGCGTTCGTGTCGGTCGGGGTCCTCGAGGAACCGCGTGATGCCGATCCGCTCTCCCGGGCCGACCGGTCCGGCGCGGTCGGTGTGCGCCCACGCGGCGGCCACCACGGGGTCGGCACGGACCTCCTCCTCGTCGCGGGTGTCGAGGAGCAGCCAGGCGCCCACGGCGACCGGCTCGGTGCGGCCGGCCGGGCGGTACACCCGGAAGGCGTCGGGCCGGCGGGCGAGCCAGAAGCGCGCCACGGCCGCGCTCGCGGGTCCCTCGGCGCGCTCGACGAGCGCGACCAGCCCGTCCGTCTCGCCCGGACGCGGCCGGTCCTCCCACACGGAGTCGGTGTCCTCGCACGGCAGGTAGGCGGCGAAGGACGGCTCGCTGCGCTGCAGGTAGTACAGCTCGTGCACGGCTCGGAGCAGCTCGGTGCCGCGGCTGCGCAGGATCCGCCCCACCACGTGCCGGCGCACCCGCCAGTTGAGCTCGACGTGCGCCCGCGGGTCGCGCCAGCGGAGGTCGGCGTCGACGACCTCGCGCACCAGCTCGTGCGGGTGCAGTCCCGAGCGCCCCTGGGTGACGAAGGACAGACCGCGCAGCCAGGTGAACAGCGCGCCGGCGTCGTCCACGTCGAGGGCGACGCGCAGCAGCTCCTCGGTGGTCGACTCGGCGTGCGCGCACACCTGCAGGGCACGGCGGTGGTCCGGGCTCGGGACGGTGCTGACGAACCGCTCCACCAGCCGCGCGACGACGTCGGCCGCGCCCGCCTCCCAGCCGTCCCCGACGGCGTCGAGCTCGGCGGCCAGGGCCAGCGCCAGCGGGTGACCGCGACCGAAGGCCAGGACCCGGTCGTGCCGCTCCGGCGGGAGGCCGCGGGCGGTGAGGAACGCCCGCGCCTCGTCGGCAGACAGCGGATCGAGGGGCAGCACGCGGGCGAGGCCGTGCCAGCCGGGGTCGGCGGTCCACCCGGCCGCCGGGCGGTCCCGGCTGGCGACGACGACCAGCGCGTCCCCCGGCAGCCGCGGCAGCAGCGACTCCCGGATCCAGGGGTCGAGCGGGGCCAGCCGCTCGTAGGTGTCGACGAGCAGGACCGGTCGCGGCCCCTCGGCGAGCGCGGTGACCGGGTCGGCGTCGTCGGGCAGGTGCAGCGCCTGCCGCAGGGCGGCCTCGACACCCTCCGACGAGACCGGCACGTCGCGGCCGTCGAGGCGCAGTACCCGGCAGCCGTCACGGCGCGCGGTGTCGGCGTACCGGTCCAGCAGCGCGGACTTCCCGATGCCGCCGGGACCCCACAGGTACAGCAGCGCGACGGCGGCCCCGTCGTCGGACAGGGCGGCGCGGAAGACCGCGAGCTCCCGCGCCCGCCCGGTGAACAGCCGCTCGCGCTCCCGGCGCAGGCGCTCGCCGAGCGTGGTGCCCCGTGAGCGGTCGGGGGACCCGTCCATGCGCCCGTCGCCTCGCTCGTCCCGGTCACGGCTGGGGAGGACGACGCTACCGGCGGTGACCGCGCCTCCCAAGCCGTTTCCCCGCCGGGGCGCCGGGGTCCGCCGGGCGCCGGCCGGGTAACCCGCTCGCGGCGCGCGAGCCCAGCGCGTTCACTGCACCGGCCCACCGACGCACCGCGGGGACCGGGCCCCGCGCAGGAGGAGAGAAAGGACCATGGAGCAGATCAGCGAACGCCTGCTCAACTGGGCGTCGATCCTCGAACCGGCCACCCGGGAGCAGGCGCAGCGCACCGCCTCGATGCCGTTCGTCCACCCGCACCTGGCGCTCATGCCCGACGCCCACCTGGGGCTGGGGGCCACGGTCGGCTCGGTGATCCCCACCGACGGCGCGATCATCCCCGCCGCGGTCGGGGTCGACATCGGCTGCGGGATGATGGCCGTCCGCACCCAGTTCACCGGCGACGACGTCCGCGGCCGGAACCTGGCGGTGCTGCACGAGCAGATCGCGCGGGCGGTCCCGCTGTCGGCCGGCCGCTACAACCGGAAGCTCCGCGACACCGCGGCGGCGCGCGCGGAGGAGCTGCGGGCGATGCCCGGGGCCGACCAGGCCGACGGCGCCGCGCCGAACTGGCCGCTGCAGCTGGGGTCGCTGGGGTCGGGCAACCACTTCATCGAGGTCTCCCTCGACGAGGCCGACCGGGTGTGGCTGTTCCTGCACTCCGGCTCGCGCGGGGTGGGCAACCGGCTCGCCCAGCGGCACATCCGGGTGGCGCGGGACCGCTGCGCCGGGATGGACCTGCCCGACCGGGACCTGGCCTACCTCGAGGAGGGCGAGCCGGCGTTCGACGCCTACATCGAGGCGCTGCACTGGGCGCAGCGGTTCGCCGCGCTCAACCGCGAGGAGATGATGGACCGCGTCGCCGAGCAGCTGTCGCGGTTCCTCACCGAGGAGGTCCGGCGCGAGCAGGTGGTGCAGTGCCACCACAACTCCACCGAGCGGGAGACCCACGCCGGCCGCGAGGTGTGGCTGTCGCGCAAGGGCGCGATCTCCGCACGGGCCGGCCAGTGGGGGCTGATCCCGGGGTCGATGGGTGCGGCGTCCTACGTCGTCGTCGGCCGGGGGAACCTCGAGTCGCTGACATCGGCGCCGCACGGGGCCGGCCGGGCGTTCTCGCGGACCGCCGCGCGCAAGCAGTTCAGCCGGGCCGACCTCGACCGGCGGATGGCGGGCATCGCCTGGGGCCGCTCGGACGCGTTCCTCGACGAGCACCCCGATGCCTACAAGAGCATCGACGTCGTCATGGCCGACGCCGCCGACCTGGTGGAGATCCGGCACACGCTGCGCCAGGTGGTCAACGTCAAGGGCGACTGAGTCCTCCCCGGACGCTCGTGCTCTGCCCCCCGTGCGGGGGCAGAGCACGAGCGCGCCGGACGGCTGTGGCGCCCGTCCTCGGGCCCTAGGGTCCGCTCATGGCCGAGCGCGAGATCAGGACGGTGCTGACCGGAGGCGGGTTCTTCGAGGGCCCGCGCTGGCACGACGGCACGTGGTGGGTGTCGGACTTCTACCGGCAGACGGTGAGCCGGGTGACCGCCGACGGTCAGGAGACCGTGCAGTTCGAGGTCCCCGGGCAGCCGTCGGGCCTGGGTTGGCTGCCCGACGGGTCCCTGGTCGTCGTCTCCATGAAGACCCGCGAGCTGCTCCGGTGGGACGGCTCGTCGCTGACGCCCCACGCCGACCTCTCGGAGCACTGCGGCGGGCACCTCAACGACCTCGTGGTCGACGACGCCGGGCACGTGTTCGTCGGGGACTTCGGCTTCGACCTCATGGGCGGCGGCGCGCCGACCACCGCGTCGATCAAGCGGGTGGACCCCGACGGGACGGTGTCCGTGGCCGCCGAGGGGCTGCAGTTCCCCAACGGCACGGTCATCACCCCGGACGGCGGCACGCTCGTCGTCGGGGAGACCCTCGGCAACCGCTACACCGCGTTCGACCTGGCGCCCGACGGCTCGCTGACCAACCGCCGGGTGTGGGCCTCCCTCGGCCCCGAGGTCACCGGGCGGAGCACCGAAGAGGTGCTCGGACAGCTCGCCGTCGCACCCGACGGCTGCGCCCTCGACGCCGAGGGCCGCATCTGGGCGGCCGACGGCGTGGGCGGTCGCGTCGTGCGGGTGGCCGAGGGCGGCGAGATCGTCGACGCCGTCGCCGCACCCGAGGGGCTGGGCGTGTTCGCCTGCATGCTCGGCGGCGACGACGGCCGGACGCTGCTGATGTGCGCGGCGCCGGACTTCTACGAGCACAACCGCGCGCCGGTGCGCGAGGCGGTGCTGCTGGCCACGGAGGTCGACGTCCCCCACGCCGGCCGCCCCTGACGCTCAGCCGCCGGTGACGGCGCGGGAGGTCCGGCTGCGGTGGACCGCGCGCGGGGGGCGCATGCCCAGGTCGGTGAGGATCCGCCCGGCCCGGCGCCGGCGCTCGCGGGCGCGCTCGCGCAGCAGGGCGCCGAGCGCGGCGTTGACCGACCGGTCCGCGCGGCGCTCGAGGAACTCCGCCGTCGCGAGGTGGGTCGCCGCCCGCCGCAGTGCCTCCACGTGCTCGATCCGCTCGTGCGGTCGACGGTCCGCCGCACCCCCGCCGGTCCTCATGGTGGTCGTCGTGGTCTCGGACATGCGCTCCTCGCCCCCTCGGTGGTCCCGCACCCGTGACGACGCCGTGCCACGGCGGGCATGACGCGGACTCCGGGAGCCAGGGCGGGAGGACCGGGAGGAGGGCTCAGGGGCAGGACTCCTCGAGCTTGACGACACCGAGGTCGATGGCCCCCTCGACGTTCCCGGTGACCTGCTGGCCGGCCGGGATGTTCTGGGTGCAGACCTTCCAGTTGGCGTCGAGGACCTGACTGCGGCTGCCCAGCAGGTCGTGGGACAGGCTCAGGAAGACGCCGTTGGTCTGGATCAGGTCCTGGGCGTCCTGCAGGGTCAGGCCGACGACCGCGGGCATGGAGAAGTCGACGACCGGCGCGGCCTGGGTCGTGGACTCCGGTGCGGGGGTCGGTGCCACGGCGGCATCGGAGGTCGGGGGCGCAGCGGGCACGGTCGAGGTGGGCGTCTCCGGGGCGGACGGCACCGAGGACGAGGACGACGGCGTCGCGGCAGTGGGCGCGGCCTCGTCCTCACTCCCGCAGGCGGCGGTCAGGAGCCCGACGGAGAGCAGGACCACGAGCCCGGCGGACCGGCGGTAGGAGGGGACGGACCGGTTCATGGGACACCCCGTGTGTTCGTTGCGGACGGGCACCGACGGCCCTCCCGAAGGCAGAGCAGCGGTGCCCCGATGGGACGCCGGCCAACGTCACACGTCCTCGGCCCGACACCGGGATTCGCGAGGACCGAGTCGTCTCGGAACGGCGACAACCGATCCCATGGACCCCGGACGCACCACGCCCCCCGGCCCGGACGCAGGACGGGGGGCGTGAGGAGCGGAGTGGGTCAGTAGGCGCGGCCGCTCGTCCCGCCCTTCTTGTTCTTGCTCTGGTAGTCGCGGATGAACTGCTTGATCTTGGCCTGGTTCTGCGGCTTCTGGAGCTCCTGCACCACCTTGGCGGCGACACCCGAAGCCACGAGCTTCCTCAACATCCCCACGGGGTCCTCCTCATGTCGGTTGCCTGTCGGGTGCCCCGTCAACGTGCGGTGCAACCCTGGGGATCCCGGCGGCTGCGCTCCCCGCGCGTGGCGGGCCGTTGACGGCGTGTGCGGACGCACCGCCACGTCCTTTCTCGTCCCGCCCGGCGTGTCGGCGACGGCGCGTCGCCGGGAGGACGGCGGCGGCACGTGCGTCCGTGCAGGTCGGAGCCGGTGTCCCGCCGTGCGGCCGGTGTCAAGTCCCGGGAGCCGGTCCGGGCGTGGCGGGCCCCCGGTCCGGTTGAGGGGCCCGGGACCCCTCCCTACCGTCGTCGCGGTCCGGCCAGGGTCCTCCGTCACGCCCTGTGTGACACCCGCCGGACACGCCGAACCGGGCACCGGCACGAGAGCCGGTACCCGGGCCGGGGACCCACCGCAGTCCTGGGGTGGAGCGCGATCCGTCGCGCCGGGCGACTCCCCCGTCCGAACCCGTCAGCTAACCCGGTAGGCGGCCGTGGAGAACAGGAGAACCGTCGTCGATGACGACTGCACGCACGTCCACCACCCGCCGCTCGTTCCGCGGCATCGCCGTCGCCGCCATCGCCGGAGCCGGCATCGTCCTCTCACCTCTCCCGGCCTCGGCGAACTCGGGTGGTGGTGGGACGGCGACCGCGACCGTGGCCGCCGCGCCGGCGGTCGCCCCCAACGCCGCGGCCCAGGTCGCCGTGGACACCGCGCTCGCCCAGGTCGGTGACCCCTACGTCTACGGCGCCACCGGCCCGAACGCCTTCGACTGCTCGGGCCTGACCAGCTACTCCTACGCGGCGGCCGGGATCTCGATCCCGCGCACCTCGAAGCTCCAGTCGACCTTCGGCACCGCGGTGGCCAAGTCCGACCTGCAGCCGGGTGACCTGGTCTTCTTCTACAGCCCGGTGTCGCACGTGGGCATGTACATCGGCAACGGCCAGATGGTCCACGCCTCGACCGCTGGCAAGCCGGTCGCCGTCGTCGACCTCGACTCGATGCCGAGCTACGCGGGCGCCCGCCGCGTCGCCTGACGCACCTCAGGCAGGGTGCCCCGGCCGGCCTCCCCGGCCGGGGCACCCTGGTCGCCGTGGACGACGAGGACGGCCCGCGATGGCCCCGCCGCGCCGGCTCCGGCCCGGTCGTGGCGGTGGGCAAGCTGGTTGCCGACCAGATGCTCGAGCTCAGTGAGCCGCTGCGGGCGGGGAGCCAGCAGCGGGTGGTGCGGACGACGACGGCGGGCGGGGCGCCGGCCAACGTCACGGCGACCCTGACCCGGCTCGGCACCCCGGCGCGGCTGACCGGGTGGGCTGGGGCGGACCCGCTCGCCGACACGCTGCTCGCCGGCCTGGCCGCGCGGGGCGTGCAGACGGCGGTGGTCCGCCGCGGCCGGGCGCCGCTGTCGACGGTCCTCGTCCACCCCGACGGCGAGCGGACGCCGCTCACCGACCGGGGTGAGGGCGGCCTGACACCGGACGACGTCCGCGCCGGGTGGCTCGCCGACGCCGCCGTCGTCCACCTGGACGGCTACGACCTGCTGCGCTTCCCGGACGCGCTGGTGGCCGTTGCCTCCCTCGCGCGCGACGCCGGGGTACCGGTCAGCGTCGACGTCGCGGCCGCGGCGCGGATCGAACGGCACGGGGTCGCGGCCTACCGCGGGCTGCTCGCCGGGCTGCGGGCGGACCTGCTGTTCTGCAACGCCGCCGAGGCCGCGGTGCTGGGGCTGCTCGGCGACCTGCCCGCGGAGGCGCCGCCGCTGGCCGTGGTGCACGCCGGCGCACACCCCACCCGGGTGCTCACACGGGCGGGTACGTGGCAGGTGCCGGTGGCGCCGCTGCCCGCGGGGCGGCTGCGCGACACGACCGGCTGCGGGGACGCCCTCGCCGCCGGGGTGCTGGCCGGGTGGCGAGGCGGGGCGCCGGTGCTCGACGCGGTCCGGACCGGGCACGCGGCGGCCGCGGTGGTCGCCGGCGTGCTCGGCGGCCAGCCACCGCCACGTCCGTCGTGAACCTGGCTCTGACCTGCGGTTTCGTCTTGCGCAGTGCTTCGGTTGACGGTAGACTTCGATCATGTGTTCGAGCGATGCCGCCGACGGTGACTCGCTCGACGACGTCGCCGCGCTGGTTGCTGAGCGGAACCGGATCGACGCCGCACTGGCCCGCCGGGTGCGGGCGGCGGAGCTGTCCCAGGCGCCCGAACGCGACGGGCTGAAGTCGATGACGTCATGGCTGTGTGGGCACTGCCGGCTCTCGCCGGCGGCCGCTACCCGGTTGGTGGGCAACGGGCGGGCGCTGGAGCACCTGCCCGCCCTGGCCGAGGCGCACGAAGCAGGCTGGGTGACCGCCGAGCAGGTCACCGAGGCAGCTCGGGTCGTCACTCCCGAGCGGCTGGCCGCTGCGACCGCGCGGGGCGTCGACCTGGGTGCGATCGACGCGGCACTGACGCAGGTGGCCCTCGACTGCGACCACCGCGACCTGGCCGGCGTGGTGCAGCGGTATCTCGACGCGCTGGATCCCGACGGTCCCGAGCCGGATCCGACCGAGGACCGGTCGCTGACGGTGGCCAAGCACGCCGACGGATCCCTGAGCGGCCGCTTCCACCTCGACGCGGTCGGTGGGGAGAAGCTGCAGGCGGCGCTGGAGGCGCACGTGCAAGCCGACCGGCCCGCCGGCGACCAGCGCACCCGCGCACAGCGGCAAGGTGACGCGCTGGTGCAGCTGTGCGACAACGCCCTGGCCTCCGGTGCATTGCCGGTGCTGCGGACGGTCAAGCCACACGTGGCCGTGCGGGTCGACCTCGACGACCTGGCCGACCCGGCGGCCGGCGCAGGCAGTGCCCCCATGGGGTTCGGCGCGGTCATCTCCGCCGCTCGGGCCCGCTGGCTGGCCTGCGACGGCCAGGTCACCCGCATCGTCATCGGCCCGGAAGGCCAGCCGCTCGACGTCGGCCGCACCAAGCGGGTGGTCACCCCGGCCATCCGCAAGGCCGTCGAACTCCGCGACGGCGGCTGCGTCTTCGCCGGCTGTGACGCGCCGACCCACTGGGCCGACGTGCACCACCTGGTGCACTGGATCGACGGTGGCGAGACCTCACTCGACAACTCCGCGTTGCTGTGCGAGCGGCACCACACCAAGGTCCACCACGGCTTCCGCGTCGAGCGACAACCCGACGGCCGATGGCACACCTACCGACCCGATGGCAGCGAGATCACCGTTCCCACCCCACTGGCACCCGCGGCCTGATGTCCCCGCACGTCGATCGCGGGACCGCGGGGCTCACATCCCGCAGACCGACTCGGCCACCATCGCCACGAACTCGTGCGCCTGGTCGTCGGACACGGACGGGAAGAGCCGCTCCACGCCCTCGGACATCCGGAACTGGTCGTACTCCGGCTGCCCGAGGCGGACGCAGATCCCCTCGGCGAGGACCCAGCCGGTGTGCGGGTCCAGCGGGATGCCGATGCGCTGCACCGCGTCGACGAACTCCTGGGGGACGTCCGGCGCGGGCGCGGGCGCCTCGGCGGTCGTCGTCGGGGCGGGTGCCGTCACCGGCAGGCTGCTCGGCGGCGTGCTCGCCACGGGGGTCGCCACCGCCTGCTCCGCGGTGGCCGCGTCCTCGGCGCCGTCCCACGACGCGAGGAGCAGCGCCGTGGCGACCGCGACGACCACCAGAGCGCTGACGGCGGCCAGGAGCGCGGGCCTACGGCGGTCCGCTCGCGCCGGGCGGTGGGCGTGCCGGTGCCGGTCAGGAGGGACGGGGTGGTCGGTCATGGAAGCGGACCCCCGGAACTCGACGACGTCGCGGGTGCCTCCGTCGGCCCGGGGGGCACCCGTGCGAGGCGGCGGAGCCTACGCGCCGGGAGCCCGCTCCGGACCCCTCGCGGACCCGGTCAGACCTGCGCCATCTCGGCCAGCCGGCACATCGCGTTGACCTGCCGCAGCTGCTCCGGCGTCCGCACCGCGGCGTCGAGCAGCAGCGGGCTCATCACCACCACCGCCAGCGCCTTCGCCCGCGACACCGCCACGTTGAGCCGGTTGAGGTCGTAGAGGAACGACACCCCGCGCGGCGCCTCCTCGGCCGACGTCGACGTCGTCGAGTAGACGACCACCGGCGCCTCCTGCCCCTGGAACCGGTCGACCGTGCCCACCCGCGCGCCGTCGGGCAGCTGCGCGCGGATCTGCGCGACCTGGTTGTTGTACGGCGCGACGACGAGCACGTCGTCCGGGCCGATCGGCCGCTCCGCGCCCTCGTGATCCACCCAGCCGACGCCCTGCAGCGACCGCCAGACGGCGGCCACCTCGGCCGCCTCCTCCGCCGACGATGCCGCGCACGCGACCGGGTGCTGCACGAACCGCACCGCCAGCCCCGAGCCGGACACCAGCCCGCCCGGGCGCACCGTGATCCGCTCGCGCAGCGGCGCCGACTTCAGCCGGCCCTCGTAGGCGAGGTCGGACACGAACGCGGTCAGCGCCGGGTGCATCCGGTAGGTCCGGTCGAGGAAGACGCCGCGACCGACCGGCACGGTCGGGTGGCCCTCGAGCAGGTGCTCCAGCGCCGAGAGTCCGGAGTCGCCGGGGTGCACGCCCTGGGTCGGCTGGGCCAGCTGCTGCGGGTCACCCAGGAGCACGAGGGAACGGGCCGCCCGCGCCACCGCCACGGCGTTGGCCAGCGAGAACTGCCCCGCCTCGTCGACGACGAGCACGTCCACGGCCTCGGCGAGGTCGGGCTGCGTCCAGAACCACGCCGTCCCGCCGACCAGCGACACGTCACCGTCGACCAGCCGCGAGGCGACCTCCTTGCCGTCCTTCGACCACTCCACGCCCGGCGCGCCGCAGGCCTGCTTCTCCTCGCACTTCTGCAGCGCCGGCCGGCCGACGGCGGACAGCACGTTGCCGATGACGGCGTGCGAGGTGGCCGTGACGCCGACCTTCTTGCCCGCGTCGAGCAGCTCCCGGATCAGCCGCGACGCCGCCCGCGTCTTGCCGCTGCCGGGCGGACCCTGCACGGCGAGCACCTCGCCGTCGAGCCGCAGCCCGAGCCGGACGACGGCGTCACCGGCCTCCTCCCCCGGCAGCCGCCGGCAGTCGGCCGGCACCCGCCGCTCGAGCAGCGCCTGGCCGAGGCAGTCGCGACCGGCCAGCACGTCCTCGGCCGTCTCGGCGATCGCCGCCCGCATGCCCTTGTCGTCGATCGGCCCGCTCGGCCCGAGCCCGCGGGCGGCCACCGGCGGCTTCGCCGTCTTGACCACGACCCGCCCCGCGACGGCGTCGAGCGCGACGACGGTGCCCACGCTGACCCGCTGGTCGACGTCCACCGCACTGGACCCGACCGAGAGCTTCGTGTCCTGCGGCGGGAACCGGTACTCGTACAGCTTCGACCGCTTCTCCTGCCCGACCTCCACCGGCGCGGTCAGCCGGCCGAGCGCGGTGCCGTCCTCGACCAGGGCGGTGTCGTCGAGGTCGGCGCGGGCGAAGAACTCCCACCATCCCGGGCGCGCCTCGCGGCGGTGCCACTGCACGAGGTCGGCGAGCAGGTCGGAGCCGGCCGCCTGCAGCCGCTCGACCAGCGCGAGCTCCTCGGCCTCGGCCTCCGACCGCGGCGCGGGGCCGGTGGCCTCGGGCAGCATCGGCCGCGGCTGTCCGCCGTAGAGCCGCTCGAGCTCCGCGCGCTGCTCCTCGAGCCAGTCGTGCAGCTCGCGGGTCGAGTCGACGTCGTCCTTGTTGTAGTCCTCGATCGCCTGCAGCCGCTTCGGGTCCCGGTCGGCCAGCCACTGCTCGTAGGCGATGACGCTGCCCATGGCGTCGGCGACGTCGCCGGTGTGCTCGCGGCCGTAGAACGCCTCGACCTTCTTGATCGAGTACGAGCCCTTGCTGATCCGCATCGACTGCTTGACCACCGGATAGAGGTCGACGAACCGCTCGGCGCGCAGCAGCTGGTCGAGCTCGGCCTCGCGGACGCCGTATCGGCCGGTGAGCCGCTTGAGCGCGCTGACCTCGTAGGCGGCGTAGTGGTAGACGTGCATGCCGGGGTCGGCGCGCCAGGCGTCGAGGACGAGGTCGACCAGGTCGCACACCATCTGCTTCTCGGCGGCGGGGTCGTGCGCCCACAGCGCGGTGAAGCCGCCGTCGCGGTCCCCGATCCCGGCGAGGTACTCCAGGCCCGCGCCGTCGGCGGAGTGCGGATCGCCCTCGAAGTCGAGGTAGAGGTCGCCCGGGCTGGGCTGCGGCAGCCGGAGCAGGCCGGTCGGGCCCGACGGCGGCAGCAGGGTGCGGCTCGGGACGCCGGTGCGCCGCTCGTCGAGCTGCTGGCGCGCCTGCTCCTGCAGCCGGGTGCGGGTGGCCGCGCCGATGCGGGCGGCCTGCAGCGTCTCCGGGTCGGCGCCGGCGAGCTGCTCGAGGGTGGTGATGCCGGCGGCGCGCAGCGCCTCGCGCGTGTCCTTGCGCATGCCGGCGACGAGGGAGAGGTCGTCGGCGGCCAGCAGCTCGGCGTCGCACCGCGGCTTCCAGGCGCACTGGCTGCAGTAGCTGACCGGCACGGGCCCGGTGGCCGGCGGGTCGGCGAGGAAGGCGGTGAGGGTCGCGCGGGCGCGGCGGGCGTAGGCGGCGACGTCGACCAGCCGCCACGGATTGCTGACGCCGTCGCCGGTGATCACGCAGACGCGGTCGGGCTGCCGGCCCTGGAGGACGGCGAGCCGCTCGGCATAGGTGGCCATCTGCAGCAGGGCGGGCACCTTGACGCGGCGGGCGAGCTTGGCGTCGGCGACCTCGTAGGACCACTCGCCCAGGTCCGACGGCGTGGCCACCTTGAGCAGGAAGTCGGCCGCGCCGCCCCAGACGCCGTCGAAGAACGACGCCTGCGAGATGACGTCGACGCCGGCGCGCATCGCCTGCAGGGTCATCGCCTCGGCCTCGCGGCGGCCGGCGACGTCGAGCCGCGGCGGGATGCGGACGACGCTGCGGCCCTCCGCCTCGAGCACGTCGAGGTAGGCGAGCTCGTGCGCGGTGCCGAGGTCGGCGATGAGTGCGGCGTGGTCGTCAGGACCCTCGGCGAGCGGGCGGAGCCGGCCGTCGGCGACGGCGAGCTCGAGCGTCGTCACGTGCGGGCAGGCCTGGTGGCGGGTCAGGTCGGAGGGGCTCAGGACCAGGGAGCCGTCGGAGCGGTACATCGGGACGGGACGGTCTCACGTGTACGCCGGGATCGGGTCGCTCCGCGCCGGTCCCGCGCGCCTTTGTCGCGCTGTTGGTACCCGGGGGACGGCGGGGGTCGCAACACCCGGCCGAGCCCACACGCAGCGGGCGGGCGCGTCACTCGGGGAGACCGAGCTCGGCCCTCAGCTCGCCTGCCGCTGCGACGCGCCCCTCGCGCTGGTCGGCACGGGCGACCTCGACGTCGGCGCGGACGTCGGGCTGCGACAGCCAGAGGATCGTCTCGTGCAGCGAGTCCAGATCCGCCGTGGCCATCAGGACGGCGATCTCGCGACCGTCCCGGGTGATCATCACCGTCTCGTGCCTCGACTCGACAGCCTCGACCAGCGCACACAGCTGTTCCTGAGCCTCGTCCAGCGGGATGGTCACCACATTGCCGAGTCTGCCGGAGGTCAGGGGGGCAGCCCCACGGGCATCGCTCTCGTCGTCGCGCAGACTGGCGCATGTGACACGGGGACTGCACCGCTCGCACCGGGTGGCCGGCGCGCTCGTCGGGGCGGCGGTGGGCGACGCGCTCGGGGCGCCGTTCGAGTTCGGCCCGCCCGGCGCGTTCTCCGCCCGCTTCCCCGGTCCTGCGCGCGGGTCGCTGACCGAGATGTGCGGTGGCGGGTCACTGGGGTGGGAGCCGGGCGAGTTCACCGACGACACCCAGATGGCGCTGCTGGTGGCCGCCTCCCTCGTCGAGCGGGACGGGCTGGACGAGGCCGATCTCTTCGACCGGTTCGCGGCCTGGGCGGCCGCCGGCCCGCCGGACATCGGGGTGCAGACCCGGGCGGTGTTCGACTCGGGCCTGCCCTGGGACCGCGCGGCGGCCGACCACTTCGCCCGCACCGGACGGGCGGCGGGCAACGGCTCGCTGATGCGCACGACGCCGGCGGCGATCTGGTCCAGCCGGTTCGGCACCGCGGCGACCGTGGACGCGGCCCGGCGGATCTCGGCGCTCACCCACGGCGACCCGGCGGCCGGCGAGGGCTGCGCCGTCCTCCACGAGCTGCTGCGGGTGGCACTCGACGGCGGCGACCCGCTGGCCGCCGTCCCCACCGCCCTCGGGCTCGTGGCACCCGAGCACCGGGACCGGTGGGCGACCGTGCTGGCACCCGACTGGGAGCCGTCGATGGCGACGGAGTCCAACGGTGCGGTGTGGCCGACGCTCGGGCAGGCGCTGTGGGCGCTGCGGCACGGCAAGGACTTCGCCGAGGTGCTGCGGCTGGTGGTCGACCTCGGCGGGGACACCGACACCGTGGCGTGCGTGGCCGGCGGGCTGGCCGGTGCGGTGTACGGGATGGGCGGCATCCCGATGCGGTGGGCCTCGGTCGTGCACGGCCGGGTGCCCGGCCACGGCGACCGGGTGTGGCGGCTGCCTGAGCTGCTGGCGCTGGCCGCCGCGCTCGACGGCAAGGAGTTCTTCCAGGCCGAGACGGGGGTGATCCCGCGGATAGGCCCGGCGGAGGTGCTGCCGGGCATCTGGGCGGGGAACCTCGACGGCGCCCGCTACAGCGACGAGGACTTCGCCGTCATCAGCCTGTGCCGGCTCGCCGAGCCGTTCCCGCACACGCTGCACCGGAGCGCCTACATCGCCGACAACGACCACAACGTCGACGTCGACGTGGTGCTGGCCGACGTCCTCGACGACCTCGCCGCGCTGCACGCCGAGGGCCACCGCGTGCTCGTGCACTGCCACGGCGGCGCCTCGCGCACCGGGCTGGTGCTGCGCGGCTGGCTGGTGCGCGAACAGGGGATGTCGGTGGAGGAGGCGACGGCGCACGTCGCCGAGCGGTGGCCCTACCTCGGACTGTGGAACGACAGCTTCACCGCCGCGCTGGAGCGACTGGCCGCCCGCCGGGACTGATCCGGTCGCTGTCGCCCCATCGGGCGACCCGCTCCCGCGACGACCGGTCGGATAGCGATACTCCGTCGGCTCGAACCGTTAGACGAGAGGACCGCACGGATGTCCCAGCCGGCAGACGACGGCCGGTACGGGGCACACCGGCCCGCACCCGACGGTCCCGCGCCGTGGGCGACACCGTCGCAGGCGGCACCGTGGAGTGCGGCCGGTCCGCCCGCGTGGGGTCCGCCGCCCGGCCCACCGGTGGGCCCACCCGGACCGCCGCCGGGCTGGGGTCCGCCGCCTTCCGGGCCGCGCTACTCGGCCCTCGGGATCGTCATCGCTGCCGGGGTGCTGCTGCTGGTCGTGACGGCCGTCGTCCGCAGCATCACGGCCTCCTCGGAGGGGTCGACCGAGCCCACGGCGACGGTCGCCGAGGCTCCCGCGACGTCCGTGCCCGCCGTTCCCCCGACGGACACGGAGGCGCCGGCGCCGACGGAGGAGCCTCCCGGGTTCGGGGACGGCACCTACCTGGTCGGCACCGACGTCCAGCCGGGGCGGTACCGGACCGACGGCACGAGTACTTGCTACTGGGAGCGGCTGAGCGACCTGACCGGCGAGTTCGAGGCGATCCTCGCCAACGACAACGTGTCCGGGCAGACCTACGTCGAGATCCTGCCGACGGATGTGGCGTTCTCCACCGACGACTGCGGCCGGTGGGAACCGGCGGCCTTCGACGGGCCCGACGTCAGCGGCGGCTTCGGCGACGGCGTGTATCTGGTCAACGCGGACATCCAGCCCGGCACGTACGTCTCCACCGGGAGCTCGGGCTGCTACTGGGAGCGGCTGAGCGACCTCACCGGCGAGTTCGAGGCGATCCTCGCCAACGACAACCCGTCCGGGCAGACCTACGTCGAGATCCTCCCGACCGACGTCGCCTTCTCCACCGACGACTGCGGGACCTGGAGCCGCGTCGGCTGAGGTCGAGCGGCGTGTCGGTCGGCCGCACGGGGTCGGCGTTGCAGAATTGATGCGCTAGCGCGTCATTTCTGCAGCGGAGGCAGCCGTGCTGACGGTCGACCAGGCGGCAACCCGTCTCGGCGTGAGCCCGCAGGAAGTACGCCGGCTCGTCCGGACCGGGACACTGCCGGCGGAGCGGGTGGGCCGCACCCTCGTCCTCACGGAGGACGCGGTCGACGAGCGCGCCCGGCTCACCGTGACCCCTGGCCGTGTCCTGTCCGCCCCGGTCGCGTGGGCGACGCTCTGGGAGCTGTCCGGTGAGGGTGCTCCCTGGGTGGACAGGGCGGCGAGTTCGCGGCTGCGAGGGCGGCTCCAGGCCTCCGACGCCGAGCAGGTGGTCGCGGCCGTCCGCGACCGCGCCGACCGGTACGACCTGCGGGTCCTGCCGGCCTACCGGGACCGGGTGCTGGCCGCTGAGGGAGTCCTCGCCTCCGGGATCACCGCGGCCGACGCCGTCGGGGCGGACGTCGTCGCCGCCGGCGCCCGTGCGGAGCTGTACTGCACGGCGCGGACGCTCGGCGACCTCCGCCGCGACCTGGGTCTGTCCGACCGCGGGGAGCCGAACCTCCTCGTCCGCGTCCCCCGGTTCGGCGACCTGCCGCTGGGCGGCCGGGACCACATGCCGGCCGCCGTCGTCGCCGTCGACCTGGCCGAGTCGGCCGACGTGCGCACCCGCCGGGCGGGGCTGGACCTGCTGACCGCGGCCCTGGCCACCTTCCGCGGGTGAGCGCCCCGCGGGAGGTCGTGCTGCCGCCGCTCACCGGGGCGCTCGACCGGTTGTGGGACCTCGTCCTCGACCTGGCCGGACGGTTGGACCCGTCGGGATGGGTCCTCGTGGGCGGCCAGATGGTCATGCTGCACGGCCTGGCCGCCGCCCGGACGCCCACACGCGCCAGCCAGGACGTCGACCTGCTCGCCGATCTCCTCACCGACCCGGCCGGCCTGAGCCGGTGCGTGCAGGCGGTGCGCCAACTCGACCTGGAGCCCCAACCGGACAGCTCCGGCAAGGTCTACCGCTTCCGCCGGGGAACGGACGGTGCCGTCGTCGACGTCCTGGCTCCCGACCACTCCCTACCGCGCTGGTCCCTGCGCACGGCGGCGGGTGGCGAGACGATCCGCATCGAGGGTGGCCACCAGGCGCTGGAACGAGCCGTCCGGCTGACCGTCGTCAAGGGAGCCAGGTCGGCGGTCGTACCGGTGCCGGACGTCCTCGGCGCCCTGGTGCTCAAGGCCGCCGCGTGGACGGCCGACAACCGTGACCGAGGACGGCACAGCGGCGACGCGGCGTTCCTGACCAGTCTCGTGTCCGACCCGCTCGCCGAACGCGCCCGCTTCGTCGGCAGCGACCGCAAGCGGCTCCGGCGCCTCGACGCGGTGCTCGGTGATCCCGACGCGGCCGAGTGGCGAGCGCTGGGCGACGCGGCGGAGGACGGCTACGCCACCTGGCGACTGCTGCTCGGCTAGCTGTACTGACCGGGGAGGTTGGTCAGGCGGCTGATGGGTGGATGGCCGCCGATGCCGGTGTGGGGCCGGTGGTGGTTGTAGGCGTGCAGCCAACCAGGAAAGGCCGCGCGGCGGTCGGCCTCGCTGGTGAACAGCTGGGCGAAGGCCCATTCGCTGGTCATGGTGCGGTTGAACCGTTCGACCTTGCCGTTGGTTT
>NZ_JBJGYP010000044.1:0-24801 GCF_054050055.1 Geodermatophilus sp. SYSU D00814 | reverse complement strand
GGGTCCAGCCCCGGGCGGGGCTGGGGACCCGGGGCGGCAGGTGCTGTCCCCGGGGAGGGGGGCAAGACCACGAGCGCGCGGGAGAGCAGGTCAGGCGGCTGCGGGCCCGGCAGCGGCGGTGCCGGACCGCGCGGGAGGCGTTCCGGACCTCCCGCTCCGGGAGGGGACCGGGCGTGTCCGCGGGAGGATGCGGGGGTGACCTCGCCGCGCGACCGGGATCCCGAGGGGCGGGCGCGCAACGCGCGCCCGCGCGACGCGCTCGGCCGGCCGCTGCCCCGCGCCGCCGAGGGCGTCGAGCGCGCGCCGGAGGGGGTGCCCCGGACGCCGGACGAGGCGGTGGCCGAGGCGCAGCGGCTGCTCGACGCCGGCCGTCCCTTCCACGCCCACGAGGTGCTCGAGGACGCGTGGAAGGCCGCGCCCGACGACGAGCGGCAGCTGTGGCGCGGGCTGGCGCAGCTCGCCGTCGGGCTCACCCACGCCGCCCGGGGCAACACCCGCGGTGCGGCGACGCTTGTCGAGCGCGGGGCGGGCAACGTCGCGCCCTACGCGCCGGCGCCCCCGCACGGCCTCGACGTCGCGGGGCTGCTGGCCTGGGCCCGCGGGCCGCTGCGCGCCGACCGGCCGTTCCGGCTGCGCGGCCCTGGTCCGGCCTCCTGACCGCGGGCAGACTGCGGGCGGCGGGAGGGGACCCATGAGGAGCTACGAGGCGGCCACGCGCATCGACGTCGGCCCGGACGAGGTGTGGCCGCACCTGGTCGACGTGGGCACCTGGCGGGACTGGGACTCCGGCGTCGACCGGGTCGAGGGCCGGGTCGCGCTGGGGGAGCGGCTGACGCTGTACGCGACGATGCTCCGCAGCCGGCCGTTCTCGGTCGTCGTCACCGAGCTGCGGCCGGGGGAGGCGATGCGCTGGCGCGGTGGGCTGCCGTTCGGGCTGGCGGTCATCGAGCGCACCTACTCCCTCGACCGGCAGGACGACGGCGGCACGGTGCTCACCGTCCGCGAGGACCAGACCGGCCCGCTGGCGTGGGTGACCGAGCGCTCGACGCCGGACCTCAACCCGTCGTTCCGCCGGTTCTGCGCCGGGATCAAGGCCCTCGCCGAGCGCTCGGCCTGACCCACCCGTGCACTTCCGCGGCAGTGCACGGGTGGGTCAGGCGCCGGTCAGCGCGGCCGCCAGGGCGGTGACCAGCATGAGCAGGAGCAGGAACACGGTCATGGCGAGGACCACCCGGCCGCGGCCCGGGGTCAGGAACCGGCCCGTCCGCGGGTCCCGCACGGGGGCGTGGCGCCGGGCCTGGACGGCCACCGCGGGGATCCACAGCAGCCACCCGGCCGCGAGCGCCCAGCCCTCCGGCAGGCCGAGCACCGGCTCGTTGCGGAACACGCCGAAGACCCCCTCGGCGATGAGCCAGCCGCAGCCGGCGCCCAGTGCGACGAGCGCCCACAGCGACAGCCGCGAGCGGGTCGACGGCGGCACCGCGAAGCCCGCCGCGTACTCGCGGGCCGGGCCGAACGCCTCGCGCGGGTCCTCCCCGGTGTCGGCGACGTGGCTCTCGACCTCGGCGACGATCTCGCCGATCCGCTCGGGCGGGACGTTGCCCGCCCGCAGCGCCGCGACGAGGTCACGCCGGTAGGTGTCGGTGCCGGTGGTCATCGCGGGCTCCCCACGGACGGGAGCAGGCCGGCGGCCCGCTCGGTGAAGGTGTGCCAGGCGGCGACGCGCGCGCCCAGGGAGGCGCGGCCGTGCGGGGTGACGGTGAAGAACTTGCGGCCGGGGCCGCCCGCGCCCTCGCGCCAGGACGACGTGACGAGGCCGTCCTGCTCCAGCCGGTTGAGCACCGGGTAGAGCGTCCCGCCCTTGACCGCCCCGAGGCCGGCCGCCTGCAGCCGCTGGGCGATCGCGTAGCCGTAGGTCTCCTCCTCGGCGACGACGGCCAGCACCACCAGCGGCAACGCCGCCCGCATCCACTCGGCGGGCCAGGTCTCGGTCGGCACGACTAGACGGTACCGTCGACTAGTCAGCCAGACAACCTACCGGCGGCGACCACTGTGACCGCAACGCCCGGTGCCGCCGGGGCCGGTGTCACGATGGAGGCCGTGAGCACCGACACCGCGCCCACGACCGCCACCGGCGACAGCTCGCCGGGCGACCCCGCCGCCGCCCCCCGCGGGCCGGTGACCTCGGCGTCGTACTCGATCACCGTCCGGCTGACCGCCGACGGCGACCCGGCGTCGATCGGCCGCATCGCCACCGCGGTGGGCACGGCCGGCGGGGCGGTGACCGCCATCGACGTCGTCGACTCCCGCTCCGACGGGCTGACCGTCGACGTCACCTGCTCGGCCGCCGACGCCGCCCACTCCGAGGAGATGGTCGACGCGCTGCGCGCCGTCCCCGGCGTCGCCGTGCGCAAGGTCAGCGACCGCACCTTCCTGCTGCACCTGGGCGGCAAGCTCGAGGTCGCCTCGAAGGTGCCGCTGCGGACCCGCGACGACCTGTCGATGGCCTACACCCCCGGCGTGGCGCGGGTCTGCCTGGCGCTGGCCGAGCACCCCGAGGACGTGCGCCGGCTGACCATCAAGGGCAACACGGTCGCCGTCGTCACCGACGGGTCGGCGGTCCTCGGCCTCGGCGACCTCGGGCCGGGCGCGGCCCTGCCGGTGATGGAGGGCAAGGCCGTCCTGTTCAAGCGGTTCGCCGACATCGACGCCTGGCCGATCTGCCTGGACACCAACGACGTCGACGAGATCGTGCGCGCCGTCGAGCTCATCGCCCCCGGCTTCGGCGGCATCAACCTCGAGGACATCGCCGCGCCGCGCTGCTTCGAGGTCGAGGCGCGGCTGCGGGAGAAGCTCGACATCCCGGTCTTCCACGACGACCAGCACGGGACGGCGATCGTCGCCCTGGCCGCGCTGCGCAACGCCCTGCGCGTGGTGGACAAGCAGCTGCCCGACGTGCGGATCGTCGTCGCCGGTGCCGGCGCGGCGGGGACGGCGATCGTGCACCTGCTGCTGGAGGCCGGCGCCCGGCAGGTGCTGGTGTGGGACCGCGAGGGCATCCTCTCGCCCGACGACGAGCGGCTCAGCCCCGCCAAGCAGGCCCTCGCGGCGCGGACCAACCCCGGGCGCGTCCGCGGCGAGCTGCCCGACGCGCTGGCCGGCGCCGACGTCTTCATCGGGGTCAGCGCGGGCAACGTGCTGCCGGTCGAGGCGCTGGCGGGGATGGCCGAGCGGGCGGTGGTGTTCCCGATGGCCAACCCGACGCCGGAGGTCGACCCGGTGCGGGCCCGGCAGTACGCGGCGGTGGTCGCCTCGGGCCGCTCGGACCTGCCCAACCAGATCAACAACGTGCTGGCCTTCCCCGGGGTGTTCCGCGGCCTGCTCGACGCCCGCGCCACCGAGATCAGCACCGGCATGCTGCTGGCCGCGGCCGAGGCGCTGTCGGCGCTGGTGCGCGACGACCAGCTCAACGCCAACTACGTGATCCCGAGCGTGTTCGACCCGGCGGTCACCCCCGCGGTCGCCGCGGCCGTCGCCGAGCAGGCCCGCACCGAGCCCGGCGCCACCGCCCCCGTCACCGACCGCACCAGCTTCACCGGCCCCTGACCCACCGTGCAGTTCCGCGGAAGTGCACGGTCTCCGGGCCGGTGGCGGGCACTCCTCACGGGGCACTTCCGCGGAAGTGCACACGATGGGGGACGACGCCGGGCGGGTGCGGCGGGGATCATGGCCGGGTGCCCGAGTTGCCCGAGGTGGAGGCGCTGGCGGCGTTCCTCCGCGAGAACGCCGTCGGCCGGGTGGTCGCGCGCGCCGACCTGACCGCCCTGCAGGCGCTCAAGACCTTCGACCCGCCGCTGTCGGCGCTGGCCGGGCTGGAGGTCACCGGCGCCGCGCGGCACGGCAAGTTCCTCGACCTCGACGTCTCCGGCCTGCACCTGGTCGTCCACCTGGCCCGCGCCGGGTGGCTGCACTGGCGCACCGGCCTGCCCGACGCCCCGCCGAAGCCCGGCAGGGGCCCGCTCGCGCTCCGCGTCCACCTCGATGACGGCAACGGCTTCGACCTCACCGAGCAGGGCACCCGCAAGGGCCTGGCCGTCTACGTCGTCCGCTCACCGGCCGAGGTGCCCGGCGTCGCCCGGCTCGGCCCCGACGCGCTCGAGGTCGACCGCGACACCTTCGCCCGGCTGCTGGCCGGCCGCTCCGGTCAGGTCAAGGGAGCGCTGACCGACCAGACGCTGCTGTCCGGGATCGGCAACGCCTACTCCGACGAGATCCTGCACGCCGCCCGCCTGTCGCCGTTCAAGATGGCCGACCGGCTGACCGACGACGAGGTCGTCCGCCTGCACGACGCCGTCCGCGCCACGCTCACCGACGCCCTCGCCCGCCAGGTCGGGCAGGCGGCGGCCACGCTCAAGGGCGAGAAGCGCTCGGGGCTGCAGGTGCACGCCCGCACCGGCCTGCCCTGCCCGGTCTGCGGCGACACCGTGCGCGAGGTCAGCTTCGCCGACACCTCGCTGCAGTACTGCCCGACCTGCCAGACCGGCGGCAAGCCGCTGGCCGACCGGCGGATGTCGAAGCTGCTGCGCTGACCGTCGTCAGGACGCCCGCGAGGCCCGCCAGGCCGCCAGCCGGGCGATCGTCGCGCTGCCCGCGCCGCCGTCGTCCACCGAGCCGGGCTCCGCGGAGCCGACGGCGGTCCACCAGTCCTCCAGCGGCGGCGGGGCGAGGACGTCGACCCGCTGCCCCGGCCGCGGCACGAGGACCTGCACGTCCGAGCGTGCGGCCGCGGCGAGCAACCGCTGCACCGGCTCGGCCCAGCGGTGGAAGGCCAGGTTGAACGTGGCCCAGTGCACCGGCAGCAGCGCCGCCCCGCCGAGGTCGCCGTGCGCGCGCACCGCCTCCTCGGGGTCCATGTGCACGTGCGCCCAGGCCTCGTTGTAGGCGCCGATCGGCAGCAGCGTCAGGTCGAAGGGGCCCAGCCGGGCGCCGATGCCGGCGAAGGCGGGCGTGTAGCCGGTGTCCCCGCCGAAGAACACCCGGTGCCGCGGCCCGGCCACCACCCACGACGACCACAGCGTGGTGTCGCGGGTGAGGTAGCGGCCGGAGAAGTGCCGCGCCTCGGTGCAGGTGATCGTCAGGTCGCCGACGGTGGTGGCGCCGTCCCAGTCCAGCTCGACGACGCGCTCCTCGGGCACGCCCCAGTGCCGCAGGTGCACGCCCACCCCCAGCGGCACGACGAACGGCGCGTCCTGCTGCTCGACCAGCGCCCGCACGGTGGGCAGGTCGAGGTGGTCGTAGTGGTCGTGGGAGACCAGGATGGCGTCGACCCGCGGCAGGGACTCCAGCGGCACCGGTGGCTCGTGCAGCCGGGTCGGGCCGAACACCGGCGACGGCGAGACGCGGAAGCCCCACACCGGGTCGACGAGCACCCGGGCGCCGTCGACCTCCAGCAGCGCGCTGGAGTGCCCGAACCAGGTGACGGCGAGGTCGCCGGCCGCGGCGGGGAGGTCGGACTGCGCCAGGGGCACCGGCCCGGCGGGCAGGCCCACGTGCCGGTCGTCGTGCCACTGCCGCAGCAGGCCTCGGCGGGCGTTCGGCGGGGGCAGCGCCGGCGTCGGCAGGGTGTTGTGGAACCGGCCCTGCGACCACTGCGGGGACCCGGCGACGGTCGGGCGGATCTCGCGCCGGCCGGCCCCGATCGCCGTCGGCAGGCCCCACAGGGCGCGGCCGAGGAAGCCGGCGGGCACGGCGAGGGCGGCAGCGGTCAGGGCGAGGCGGCGACGGGCTCGGCCGCGGTTCCCGGGGAGTGACGGCACGCCGTCCAGCATCCCAGCCGCCGCCGGTCGGCGACCGGTCCCGGCGGCGAGGCGGTCGTCACGGGGTGACGTCCTCGGCCGGGTCGGGGAAGTCGAACGGCGGCTGCGGCGTCTGGCGCTCGGCGGAGACCATCGCCTCGACGGTGACCTCACCGGCCTCCCGGAACACCAGGGTGACCGGCAGTGACTGCGAGGAGCGCAGCGGGCGCCCGAGGTCGACGAGCGTGACCGTCGGGGCACCCTCGGCACCGACGTAGACGTTGTCGTTCGCCGGGACCGGGACGTCGACGTCGCCGCCGTCGTCGTCGACCGCGTCTGCGAAGCCGGGGCCGGTGACGTCGACCAGCTCGTCGTCGGTACCGCCGCTGTTGGCGATGCCGAGGAAGAGCCGGGCGTCCTCACCCTCCTCGTAGACGCCGTCGAGCGGGTACTCCAGCTGGACCTGCAGCACCGAGAGGTCGCCGGTCACGGCCTCGTCGGGGCCGATCGCGCCGCCGGAGACCTCGGGTCCGGGCACCGACAGGGGCTGCTCGGCGCTGCAGCCGCCGGCCAGGACCAGGGCGACGGCGGCGACAGGGGCGGCCAGGGCGGTGCGGGGCATGCTCGTCCTCCTCGTCTGGGGGTCCGGTGCCGTACGGTTACCCACCTGGTGCTGCCTGAGACCAACTGTTGCCGGACTGCAACATCCCGGGGAGGGGTCGTGGACGCCGACGAGGTGCTGCTGGACCTGGCGCGCGGGGTCGTGGGCGTGTCCACCCGCGCGGCGTCGGAGCTGGGTCCGGTCTCGGTGGTGCAGCTGCGGGCGCTGACCGTGCTGCGGCACTGCCCCGACGCGTCGCTGGCCGAGCTGGCCCGCGGGGTCGGCGGCGGGGTCTCCACCACCAGCCGGCTCGTCGACCGGCTGGTGGTCGCCGGTCTCGTCGACCGCCGGCCCTCACCGGCCAGCCGGCGCGCGGTGAGCCTGCGGCTGTCCCCGGCCGGCGAGGAGCTGCTCGACCGCTACGACGCGCTGCGGCTGACCGAGCTGCGGGCGGCGCTGGCCGCTCTCGGCGGGGGGCGGCGCGACGACGTGCTCGCCGTCCTGGGCGGGTTCGCCGCGGCGCTGAACGGTCCGCGGCCGGCCGCCGTCGTCCGGGACGTCGTCGAGGGCGGGGACCCCGCGTGCTTCCTGCACCGGGTGTGCCCGGCGTGCGGGCGGGTGGCCGACGTGGACCCGCCGACCGTCTGCGCCGCGTGCGGCGAGGAGCTCCCCGCCGACTGAGGCGCCGTCCTGGCTCACCTCCGCGCGTCCTGGCTCACCGCCCACCGCGGGTCAGGACGCAGCACGATCAGGTCACCTGATCGTGCCCGGCCCACCGCGCGCACCCGGCGACGGCCTCGGCCAGCAGCCGCTCCTGGCGCGCGACCTCCGCGGCGACGTCGTCCGGCCCCGGCAGCGGCCGGCCGGGCCCGGCGGCCAGGTACACGCCGGTGTAGACGCGGGTGGAGTCGCCGTCCTCGGGGTGCAGCAGGTGCAGGACCGTCGTCCCCGCCCCGGCGTCGCGGAGGTCGTCGCGAAGGTCGAGGCGCACCCGGAAGGCCCCCCGGACGACGGCGGGGCGCCGGGAGCGCGCGACGTCGAGGAGGGCGTCGGCCAGCGGACCGGGTGGCCCCGCGGCCCGGGCGGGGGACAGCCAGCGGCGCACGAACCGCCGGTCCTCGTGCTCGGGCAGCTCCAGCGGGACGTCGCGGGGGCAGGCCGGCGCCAGCCAGACGACGCCGAACCGCTCGCGCACCGCCCACGCCGGCGGATCGGCCACCAGGCCCCCGGCGTCGCGGCGCAGCCGCCACGTCCGGCCGAGCAGACGCACCTGCAGCCAGCCGCCCGGCCGCAGGTCCCGGGAGAGCGCGACCGCGTGCCAGGCGTGGCCTGGCGCGACGCCGGGGTGGGCCGTCGCGGAGGAGGTCGCCGGGGGCGCCGTCGCGGCCATGACCCATCGCAGCGCGCGGCGGTTCCGGCGGCGTTACGGACGGCAGAAGGTCAGGTCACGGCTGTGTCCCGGTCGTTCGCGACCCGACCGCCCACGACTTAGGGTGAGCGCCGTCACAGACCGACGACGTTCCGCTGACGAGGGGGCCCACCCGTGACCGATCCCGCCGACCGGCGGCTGCTGACGCCTGAGGAGTACCGGCAGGCGCAGGACTCGCCGGAGTTCACCGAGCTGCGCCGTCGCTTCCGCCGCTTCGCGTTCCCGATGACGGTGGCGTTCCTGGCCTGGTACCTGCTCTACGTCCTGCTGTCGACCTACGCGCCGGACTTCATGGCCACCCCGGTCTTCGGCAACGTCAACCTCGGCCTGCTGCTGGGGCTCGGGCAGTTCCTCTCGACGTTCCTCATCACCCACCTCTACGTGGCGCACGCGAACCGCCAGACCGACCCGATCGCCGACGAGATGCGCGAGCGGCTGGAGTCCCACCAGTACGCCGGCGGCACCCGCACCGACCTCGGGAAGGGGGCGACCCGTGCCTGAGGCCCAGGTCCTCGCGGCCGAGGCCACGATCGGCAGCCCGGCCGTCAACATCTCCATCTTCGGCGCGTTCGTGCTGATCACGCTGGTCATCACCTTCCGCGCCAGCCGCAACAACAAGAGCGCCGCCGACTACTACGCGGCCGGACGCAACATCAGCGGCACCCAGAACGGCCTGGCCATCGCCGGTGACTACCTGTCGGCGGCGTCGTTCCTCGGCATCGCCGGGGCCATCGCCGTCTACGGCTACGACGGCTTCCTCTACTCGATCGGCTTCCTCGTCGCCTGGCTGGTGGCGCTGCTGCTCGTCGCCGAGCTCATGCGCAACACCGCCCGGTACACGATGGCCGACGTCCTGGCCTTCCGGATGCGGCAGGGGCCGGTGCGCACCGCGGCGGCCATCTCGACGCTGGCGGTGTCGCTGTTCTACCTGCTGGCGCAGATGGCGGGCGCGGGCGGCCTGGTGACCCTGCTGCTCGGGGTCACCGGCGAGGCGGCGCAGGCGCTCGTCGTCGTCCTGGTCGGCGCGCTGATGATCATCTACGTGCTGGTCGGCGGCATGCGGGGTACCACGTGGGTGCAGATCATCAAGGCCTCGTTGCTCATCGCCGGCGCGCTGGTCATGACCCTGTGGGTGCTGGCCGAGTTCGGGTTCAACCTGTCCGAGCTGCTCGGTGGCGCGCAGGCCAACGCCGTCGAGGGCCGCGACGTCCTCGCCCCCGGCGCCCAGTACGGCGCGACGAGCACCTCCAAGCTCGACTTCGTCTCCCTCGGCCTGGCCCTGGTCCTCGGGACGGCGGGCCTGCCGCACGTGCTCATGCGCTTCTACACCGTGCCGACGGCGAAGGACGCCCGGCGCTCGGTGGTCTGGGCGATCTGGCTGATCGGCATCTTCTACCTGTTCAGCCTGGTGATCGGGTACGGCGCCGGCGCCCTCGTCGGGGCCGAGCGGATCCTCGGCGCGCCCGGTGCGGTGAACTCCGCCGCGCCGCTGCTGGCCTTCGAGCTCGGCGGCACGATCCTGCTCGGCATCATCGCCGGGGTGGCGTTCGCGACGATCCTCGCGGTGGTCGCGGGCCTCACCATCACCGCGTCGGCGTCCTTCGCCCACGACGTCTACGCGTCGGTGATCAAGAAGGGCAAGGTGCCGCCGAACGGGGAGGTGCGGATCGCCCGCATCACCGCCGTCGTCATCGGGGCGATCTCGATCGGCCTGGGCATCCTGGCCCTGCAGGCCGGTCTGAACATCGCCTTCCTCGTGGCGCTGGCGTTCGCGGTGGCCGCCTCGGCGAACCTCCCGACGATCCTCTACACGCTGTTCTGGAAGCGCTTCACCACCCAGGGCGCGCTGTGGTCGATGTACGGCGGGCTGATCACCTGCATCGTGCTGATCCTCTTCTCACCGGTCGTCTCGGGGGCGCCGGTCAACCCGGCCACCGGGCTGTCCCCGTCCCTGTTCCAGGACGTGGACTTCCACTGGTTCCCGCTGAACAACCCCGGCATCGTGTCGATCCCGCTGTCGTTCTTCCTCGGCTGGCTCGGCACCGTGCTGTCCAAGGAGCGGCCCGACCTCGACAAGAACGCCGAGCTCGAGGTCCGCTCGCTCACCGGGATCGGGGCGGAGAAGGCCGTCCAGCACTAGGAGGACCCCCGTGCCCCCCACCGCTCGCACGCTCGCGGCGGGGTCCTGCACAGGGGCCGTTCCAGAACCCCACCGGTTCCAGCACCTCGTCTGGCGCGCGTTCCCGCTCGGGGGCGCGCGCCAGGCGCGTTCACGGGCCCGACGCGGCGTCCTCCCTCACCGCAGCGCGTCCTCCCGCACGGTGGGCCGCGAGGGAGGACGCGCCACGATCAGGTCACCTGATCATCGCCCGCCGGGGACCGGGATCAGGCGGCGCGGACGGCGGGGGCCGGGTCGGCGAGTGGGGGAGCGGCCAGGGCGGCGTCGACCGCGGCGACGGCGGCCCCGGTCGAGGGGACGGTCCGGCGCGAGCGGCGCACCGCCCACCGGGCGGCGAGGGCGGTGAGGACGACGAGGCCGGCGAGCGCCTCGCGGGCGGAGCCGGCGGCGGCGCCGGCCACCGCGACGGCGAGCGCCGCGGCGTAGACGACCGTCAGCAGGACGGCGGGGGTGGGCAGGTGCACGGGGACCTCCGGGACTGCCGGGCGAGCGGGAGGCGCCCGCCGGGCCGGTGTCCGGACCGCGGGGTCCGGCCACCGGCGCGGCGACGGCGCGGGAGGGCGAGGTCAGCGCCTCACTTGAGCAGGTCCTTGGCCTTCTGCAGCATCGTGTGGGCCTCGGTCTGCGGCGTGCTGTAAAGCCGCGGGTCACCCGGGGGCAGCGTCGGGGCGTCGGCGGTGGCCTCGATCGCCGCGGCGCGGAAGGTGCTGCGGCCGTCGATCGAGGGACCCGACGCCCACCGGCCGTTGGCGGCCTCGGGCCCGTCGGAGGCCTGGATGAAGGTGTAGCCCAGGTCACCGACCTCCTCGTCCAGCGGGAAGGCCTCGGGCACCGGCAGCCCCTCGAGGCCGTCCTCCTTGAGCTGCTCGACGGCGGCCAGCCACTGCTGCTGGTGCATGTGGTCGCGGGTGATGAGGAAGCGCAGCAGGTCCTTGACGCCCGGGTCGTCGGTCATGTTGTAGAGCCGGGCCACCTGCAGCCGGCCCTGCATCTCGGCGGTGGCGTTGTACATGAAGTCCGCGTACAGGTTGCCGCTGGCGGTCACGTACGCGCCGGTCCACGGGTTGCCCATGCTGTCCATGTAGGACGCGGCCTGGCCGTTCTGGATGAGGTGCTGCGGGTTGTGCTGGCCGTAGCCGGCGGCCGCCTCCTTGGTGCGGTCGGCCGAGTCGGGCTTGAGCGGCGCGTGGTCGAGCAGCCGGTCGATCATCGTGATGATCATCTCGACGTGGGCCAGCTCCTCGGTGCCGATCGAGAGGAGCATGTCCTTGTACTTGCCGGGCAGCCGGCAGTTCCAGCCCTGCAGCAGGTACTGGGTGGCGACGGTCATCTCGCCCCACTGACCGCCGAGGATCTCCTGCATCTTGCGGGCGAAGTCCGGATCGGGACCGTCCGGCTTGGCCTCGTACTGCAGGGCGTGGGTGTGCGTGAACACGGGCTCTCCCTCGGTGCGTCGTCGCGCCGCCGCTGCTGCGGTGACACCGGGGATCTGCCCGCGCCGTTGGCCCACCGGTGCCGTCCCGTGGCCCCCCGGTGCCATTCCCATCGTCGGCCTGCCGGCGCCAGTGAGCACCTGTCGTCGGCGACGTGCACGGACACGCCGCAGACGCGGACGACGACTGCTCAGTCAGGCCCGGGCCCGTTCGGCGGCTGACCCCCCGCGGGGACTCCTCCTCAGCGGTCGGGGAGCTCCACGCGCAGGGTCAGCCCGGCCGCGGTGACGGCCCAGGTCACCCGGCCCCCGAGGTCGTGGGCGTGCCGCTGCACCGACCACAGGCCCAGCCCGGTGAGGTCGACCGGCGGGGTGTCGCCGCGCAGGTACTGCACCACCCGGTCGGGGCAGGCGACGTCCTGGGTGAGGGCCAGGCACACCCACCCGCCGCGGCAGGTGACGCAGAGCAGCACCGGCGCGCCCGCGCCGTGCCGGTGGGCGTTCTCCAGCAGGTTGGTGAGGATCCGCTGCACCCGGGCGTCGGCCACCCCGACGTCGCCGGCGCACTCCTGCAGCGCCAGCGTCAGCCTCCCCGCGGGCAGCCCGGAGGCGGCGGCGGACGCGCGCACGACGTCGCCGAGCAGCCGCCCGCCCGCCGCGCGCCGCGTCGCCCCGCCGCTGGCGTCGGCGGTGCGCAGCATCGACGACAGGTGCGCGGTCTGCTCGCGCGCGAGCTCCAGCACCTCGGGGCGGTCGGGTGCCGCGCGGTCGAGCGTCCGCAGCAGCGCCTCCAGCGAGGCCAGGGGGCTGCGCATGTCGTGACACATGGCGGCCAGCAGCGCACCCTCGGGTGTGGGCTGTGCCTCCGGCGCGGGACCGGTGCGGCGGGTGACGTGCGCGCGCACCACCCGGGCCAGGTCGGCGAGCAGCCGGCCGGAAGCGGACCGGGCGGTACGGGGTGTGTCGGGGACGAGGGTCACGGGCACCTCCGGGGTGCGGTCGGCCGGGCCCGCCGCGGGGCGGGCCGGTGAGGAGGGTCGTGGGGACCGACGCCGGGACTGGGCGTTCCGAGCACGTGGACGTGGTGGTCGTCGACGACCACCCGCTGTTCAGCCGGGGCCTGTCGCTGCTCCTGCCGGGGGTGAGCGAGGGGCGGGTGCGCGTCGTGGCGACCACCGACGACGCCTCCGCGGCCGCGGCGCTGGTCCGCCGGCACCACGCCGACGTCGCCGTCGTCGACCTGCACATGCCGCCACCGGGAGGGGTGCGGGCGATCGCCGCCATCCGCCGGGCCGACCCGGTGGTGCGGGTCGTGGCGCTGTCGGGGCTGGCCGAGGCCGACGCCGCCCTGGAGGCGCTGCGCGCCGGCGCGGCCGGCTTCCTGCCCAAGTCCGCCGACCCCGAGCGCCTGGTCCGCCCGCTGCTGGCGGTGCTCGACGGCTGGTCGGTGGTGCCCGAGCCGCTGCTGCGCCAGCTGCTCGACGACGCCGCCCCGACCGGCGAGCAGACCGTCGCCGACCGGCTGACCAGCGACGAGCGCCGGCTGTGGCGGCTGGTCGCCGACGGCACGAGCACCGTCGACATCGCCACGACGCTGCACGTCTCCGAGCGCACCGCCAAGCGGCTGGTCGCCGCGCTGCTGCGCAGTCTCGGGGTGGCCACCCGGGTGGAGGCGGCCGCACTCGCCGGCCGCGTCGGTCTCGGCTCGGGGACCGGCGGGAGGAGCTGAGCGGCGGACGTGCCGCTGCGCGGTCGGCATCCCGCCCGGGCTACCCGGGCGCGTGATCGACACGCGGCCGTCTCGGTGAACTGGCCCCGAGGGGCCAGCGCGGCGGGTCAGCCGGCGGGGCGGTCCCCGCGACCGGGCGCGGTGGCCCAGGGGCCGGAGGCGGCGGCGGTGAAGGCGGCGACATCGGCGGCGGCCATGTCCACCGCGGCGTAGCCGCCGGTGCCCGCCCCGACGCAGGCCACCACGGTGGCCAGGCCGGCGCGGCGCTGGAAGAACGTCTGGCGCACCTGCCAGCCGACGACGGCCCGCCGCTGCAGCACCGCCTGCTCGCGCACCAGCAGTCCGCTGCGCACGCTGAACGAGCGCGGGCCGGCCGCGTGGCCGAGCGCGGCGTAGCGGCCCAGGCCCAGCGGCACGCCGAGCACGGTCAGGACGACGCCGAGGGCGAGCAGCCCCCAGAAGCCGGTGGCCGCCTGCAGCGCCGCGCCGGCCGCGGCGACCGCGAGGCCGGTCAGCAGCGCCCGGACCACCGCCCGGCGCCGGGCGGCCGGGGGGTGCGCGCGCAGTGGCCCGGGGTCGTCGACGAGCAGGCCCAGCAGCCCGACGGCCTCCGCGCGCGGCCCGAGCGGGAACAGCTGCCCGCGCCGGCTGGCCGCGCCCAGCCCGGTGACCAGGGCGTTGACCCGGGCGGCCCGCACCAGCCGCATGCCCAGCCCCTCGGCGAGCGTGCCGCCGCGGATCCGGTCGACCTCCAGCTCGGTGTGCCGCCGGGTCACCAGGCCGCGGACGGCGCTCAACGACCCGCCGCGGCGCACCAGCCGGAAGCCCCAGTTGACCACCGCCGCCCCGAGCACCGCCCCGACGGCCAGCAGCACCAGCGCGGCGACCGCGGCGACGACGAGGACCCGGACGTCGCTGAGGTCGGGGCCGGTGAGGTCGGGCCGCAGGTCGCGGGGCAGCTCCTGCAGCAGCCGGGACAGCGCGCCGACCGCGGCCAGCGGCACCGCGAGGTAGCTGGCGACCAGCGGTGCGTAGAGCAGCCACCGCGGGTCGAAGCGGGCCAGCTCCTCCTCGGCCGGCTCCTCCGCCGCCGTGAACGGGTCGGCGCCGGCCGGCACCGGCCGCGCCGCCCGGCGGTGGGTGAGCACCGAGACGCGCAGCCGGTCGCCCTCGGCCCGCGGGACGCCGTCGACGACGACCTCCTCGTCGCTGCCGGTCAGCGTCCCCGCGGCGGCGTCGATGCGGACCCGCACCAGCCCGAACAGCCGGTGCAGCGCCGGTGCCTCGACCTCGACGCCGCGGATGCGGTCGTTGGGCACGGTGCGCACCGAGCGCGCCAGCAGCCCGCGGGTGACCACCACCGCCGACGGGGTGTCGGCGTAGGTGGTGCGCCACCAGGTCAGCCCGGCGAACAGCAGCGACAGTGCCGTCACCGCCACCACCAGCGCGACCACGACGCCGACGCCGTCGATCCCGACCGCGGCCACCAGCGGGATCGCCGCGGGCACGACCTGCCGGGCCTGCTTGAACGTCACCGTGTGCACCAGGACGACCAGCGGCGAGGTGCGCCGGGCCCCGGCCGGGGCGCCGTCGCCGGGCGGCACGGCCGCGACGGCCGGCGGCGGGGACGGTGGGGCGGGTTCGGTCACGTCGCCTCGTCCCGCACCTGCTCGGCCCGGCGGGCGAGGTCCTCGGCGACCCGCTCGGCGACGGCGACCTCCAGGTGCGGCACCCGCACGGTGCCCTGCGACGAGGCGGTGAGCACCGCGACGCTGGCCAGGCCGTAGAGCTGCTGCAGCACGCCGCGGGTGACGTCGACGGTCTGGATGCGGGCGACCGGCACCAGCGTCCAGGTGCGGGTCAGCCAGCCGGTGAGGGTGTGCACCGTCTCCGCGGTGACCTCCCACCGGTGCACCCGGTACCGGATCCACGGCCGGACGCCGATCGCCACCACCGCGTACACGGCGACCAGCACCGGCAGCAGCCACCGCAGCACGGGCACCGGGCCGCCCACCGACGCGGGCACGAGGAGCACGCCGACGCCGACGAGCACGCCGTAGACGAGGGTCCCGATCACGCCCTCCGTCACCCAGAGCCAGATCGCCGAGCGCGACAGCGGCCAGGCCGGCTCGTGGACCGGGGGCGCGGGGGGAGCGGTCATCACGTCCATCCTCGCAGCCGGGACGCGGCGCGGCCCCGCACGAGCCGGACCTGGGACAGTGGGGGGCGTGATGCCGCAGCAGGTCCCGACCGTGCCCGCCGCCGAGGTGCCCGAGGACGCCGTGGTGCTCGACGTCCGCGAGGACGGCGAGTGGGTGACCGGCCACGTCGAGAGCGCGACGCACATCCCGATGGGCGAGGTCCCCGCCCGGCTCGACGAGGTCCCCGAGGGCGACCCGCTCTACGTCGTCTGCCGCAGCGGCGGCCGGTCGGCGCGGGTGGCCGCCTGGCTCAACCACAACGGCTACGACGCGGTGAACGTCGGCGACGGCATGGGCGGCTGGGAGGCGGCCGGCCGGCCCATGGTGAGCGAGACCGGCCAGCCGCCGTTCGTGCGCTGAGCGCTACACCCCGCGGACCAGCCCGATCGCGTAGGAGTCCCAGAACGTCCCCGCGGGCGGCCCGCCGTTGCACTCGCCGTCGGACTCGCCGGCCCGCTTGACCCACAGGTAGGCGTCGACCCGGTCCTGCCCGGTGGCCGCGGTGGGGCGCTCGCCCAGCGCCCGGCCCGGGGGGTTGCACCAGTCGGTGCCCGGGCCGTTGCCGTTGCGGCTGGTGTCCACGACGAAGTGCGCCCCGTCGAGCAGGGACGACACCTGCCGGCCGTAGGCCAGGTTGCTCGCGGTGGTCTCGAAGTTGGAGACGTTGAGGGCGAAGCCGTCGGCACCGGTGGCCCCGGCGGCGCGCAGCCGCCCGGCCATCGTGGCGGCGTCGACCCAGGTCGGGTTGCCGGCGTCGAGGTAGGTGTGGGTGCCGGGGTTGGCCTCCAGCAGCCCGACGGCGGTCCGCAGCAGCCGCGTCCGCTCCGCCGTGTCACCGCACTGCTGCGCCAGGGCGTCGGGCTCGACGACGACTACGGCCTGCGCCGTCCCGATGCCGGCGACCACCGCGCGCACCCAGTCCAGGTAGGCCGCGGACGAGCCGGCGCCGCCGGCCGAGTACCCGCCGCAGTCCCGGCCGGGCACGTTGTAGGTGACGAGGACCGGCACGGCGCCGGCGGCGCGGGCGGCGGCGACCTCCTGCCGGACGGTGGCGGTGACGTCCCCGCTCCACGCGCCCAGCCAGGTCGCCGTCGGCACGCCCGCCAGCTCGGTGAGGGCGGCGGTGTCCGCGGCGCTGCGGCCGGGCCGGGCCGCGGCGAGCGCCGCGCCGGTGTTGGGGCCGTGGAAGGTCATCCCGGCCAGCGGGTTGTCCGCCGGTGCGGCACCGCCGGCCACCGGGACGGCCGAGCCGGCCGGGTCGGCGGTGGTCGTGGCGGCCGCGGTGGGAGCCGCGGTGGACGGCACCGGCGCCGCGGTCGTAGGTGCCGCGGCGGTCGTCGTCCGGCCGGCAGGAGCGGCGGCGGTCGGAGGCGCCGTCGTGCCGGGCGCCGGCGAGTGCGGCGCGGGGCGTGCCGACGGCGCGCGCCGGACGTCGCGGGCCTGCTCGAGGGCCGGCTGTGCCGCCACCTCGGCGGCCGACGGGGCGGCCGGCGGGGACCCGGCGGTCGTCAGCCCCGGCACGGCCAGCGCGGCGGCGAGCCCGGCGGCCGCCAGGCCGCCGGCCCAGGACCGGCGGCGGACCCGGCCCGCCCGGTGCCTGCCGGGGGAGGAGGACGGCACGGGCGCGGAAATCACGTGCGCACCGTAGTTGGCCGATCGCTACAGGTCACCGGCGATCGGATCGCGCGTCACACCCGCCCCACGGGTGGAACGGCCGGGGCCCGCCCGCGCGGGGCGGGCCCCGGCGGTCAGCCCTTGACGGGGTACTCGGCGAAGCGGCTGCGCAGGTCCTTCTTGGAGAACTTGCCGACGCTGGTCTTGGGCACCTCGTCGATGAACTCGACGGCGTCGGGCATCCACCACTTGGCCACCAGCGGCTTGAGGTGCTCGAGGATCTCCTCCTCGGTCGCCTCCTCGCCCTCCCGGAGGACGACGCAGGCCAGCGGCCGCTCGTCCCACTTCGGGTGCGGGATGCCGACGACCGCGGCCTCCTTCACCTTCGGGTGGCTCATGATCGCGTTCTCCAGGTCGACCGAGCTGATCCACTCGCCGCCGGACTTGATGAGGTCCTTGGTGCGGTCGGCGATCCGGATCGAGCCGAACGCGTCCATGGCCGCGACGTCGCCGGTGCGCATCCAGCCGTCCTCGGTGGTCAGCACGACGCCGGCGTCGGGGTTGTAGTAGTCCTGCGCGCACCAGGGGCCGCGGACCTGCAGCTCGCCGGTGGCCTCGTCGTCCCAGGGCTGCGGCTCGAGGGTGTCGGCGTCGACGATCCGCGCCTCCACCCCGAGGAAGGGGATGCCGGCGCGGGCGCGCTGGTCGGCCTTGCCCGCGTCGTCGAGGTCGTCGAAGCGGGGCGGCAGGATCCCCGAGGAGGCGACCGGGTGGGTCTCGGTCATCCCCCAGGCCTGCAGGATCGGCAGGCCCACCTGCTCGCGGTAGGCCTCCGACAGCGCCTTGGGCACCGCCGAGCCGCCGCAGCCGATGTCGCGCAGCTTGTGCGGCTTGTCGGCCAGGTACGGCAGCACGCCCTGCCAGATGGTCGGGACGCCGGCGGTGAAGGTGACGCCCTCGTCGACGATCAGCTTCGCCAGCGCCTCGGGCTGCATCATCGGGCCGGGCATGACCAGCGAGGCGCCCGCGGCCGGGGCGGCCTGCGCGATGCCCCAGGCGTTGGCGTGGAACATCGGCACGACCGGCATGGCGACGTCGCGGATGCCCAGGCCGAAGGCGTTGGGCATCAGCACGCCCATGGTGTGCAGGAACGTCGAGCGGTGGGAGTAGACGACGCCCTTGGGGTTGCCGGTGGTGCCGCTCGTGTAGCACATCGAGGCCGCGCTGTCCTCGTCCTCGACGTGGAACTCGACCGGGGAGGCCTCGGCCAGCAGGGTCTCGTAGTCGGCGACGCGGGGGTCGTCGGGGATCTCGTTGTCCCCGCCGTCGTCCATGACCACCACGTGCCGGACGGTCTTCATCGTGTCGACCAGCGGCCAGAACAGCGGCAGCACGGTGCGGTCGACGAAGACGACCTCGTCCTCGGCGTGGTTGGCGATGTAGGTCAGCTGCTCGGGGAAGAGCCGGATGTTGAGCGTGTGCAGCACGCGCCCGGTGGACGGTGCGGCGAAGTACAGCTCCAGGTGCCGCTGGCTGTTCCAGCCGAAGGTGCCCACCCGGCCGTCGGCGCTGATGCCCAGGGTGTCGAGGACGCCGCCGAGCCGGCGGGTGCGCTCGGCCCACTCCGCGTAGGTCACCTTCGTGACCCCGGTGGGGCTGTTGGTCGCGATCGTCCCGTCGCCGTAGTGCTGCTCGACGTGCCGGAAGATCGCGTCGACGGTGAGGGGGAAGTGCTGCATGAGCCCGCGCATGGCCGCATCGTGCCAGTGACGCCGCTCACGTTCCACACGCGGCCGCCCCGGTGCGGACGGCGCCGTCCGCCCCGGTCGGCGTCAGCGGGTCAGGACGGGAGCCGGTAGTCGGCGAAGCGGGACCGCAGGTCCTTCTTGCTGAACTTGCCGACGCTGGTCTTGGGCACCTCGTCGATGAACTCGACGGCGTCCGGCAGCCACCACCGCGCGACCAGCGGCCGCAGGTGCTCGACGAGCTCCTCGGCGGTCAGCGCGGCGCCCGGCCGCAGCACCACGCAGGCCAGCGGCCGCTCGTCCCACTTGGGGTGCGGCACCCCGACGACGGCGGCCTCCGCGACCGCCGGGTGGCTCATGATCGCGTTCTCCAGGTCGACCGAGCTGATCCACTCCCCGCCGGACTTGATGAGGTCCTTGGTGCGGTCGGCGATCCGGATCGAGCCGAACGCGTCGATCGCGGCGACGTCGCCGGTGCGCATCCAGCCGTCGGGGGTCGACAGCACCACGCCGGGATCGGGGTCGTGGTACTCCGCGGCGCACCACGGGCCGCGGACCTGCAGCTCGCCGGTCGCCGCGTCGTCCCACGGCAGCTCCTCGCCGGTGGCGGGCTCGACGATGCGCGCCTCGACGCCGAACACCGGGACGCCGGCGCGGGCCCGCTGCGTCGCCTTCGTGTCCTCGTCGGCGTCGGCGAACCGGCGCGGCACCACGGCCAGGGAGGCGACCGGGGAGGTCTCGGTCATGCCCCAGCCCTGCAGCAGCGGCAGGCCCACCTGCTCGCGGTAGGCCTCTGACAGTGCCCGGGGCACCGCGGAGCCGCCGCAGGTGATCAGCCGCAGCCGGTGCTCGCGGCCGGCCAGGTGCGGCAGCGCGCCCTGCCAGATGGTGGGCACCCCGGCGGTGACGGTGACGCCCTCGGCCACCAGCAGGTCGACCAGCGCCTCGGGCTGCATCAGCGGCCCGGGGAAGACCAGGCCCGCCCCCGCGGCCGGTGCGGCGTAGGGCAGGCCCCAGGCGTTGGCGTGGAACATCGGCACGATCGCCAGCGCGACGTCGTGCTCGGAGAGCCCCAGCGCGTTGCCGCCGAGCACGGCCATCGTGTGCAGGTACGTCGAGCGGTGGGAGTAGACGACGCCCTTGGGGTTGCCGGTGGTGCCGCTCGTGTAGCACATCGAGGCCGCCTGCCACTCGTCGCGGACGGCGAACTCGACGGGGTCGGCCTCGGCGAGCAGCGTCTCGTAGTCGTGCACGCGGGGGTCGTCGGGGATCTCGGCGTCGCCGCCGTCGTCCATGACGACGACGTGGTGCACGGTCTTCATCGTGTCGACCAGCGGCCAGAACAGCGGCAGCACGGTGCGGTCGACGAAGACCACCTCGTCCTCGGCGTGGTTGGCGATGTAGGTCAGCTGCTCGGGGAAGAGCCGGATGTTGAGCGTGTGCAGCACGCGGCCGGTGCAGGGGGCGGCGAAGTAGAGCTCCATGTGGCGGCTGGAGTTCCACGCGAAGGTGCCGACCCGCCCGTCGGCGGTGACCCCGAGGGCGTCGAGGACCCCGCCCAGCCGGCGGGTGCGCCCGGCCCACTCGGCGTAGGTGGTGCGCCGGACGCCGGCCGGGCCGTTCGTGACCAGCGTCTGGTCGCCGAAGTGCCGCTCGGCGTGGCGGAAGACCGCGTCGACGGTCAGCGGGGTGTCCTGCATCAGGCCGCGCACGTGCACATCGTGCCAGTGACGCCGGTCACGTTCCAGGAGCGGCGGACGGTCAGCCGTACACCGGGCGCAGCGTCTCCACCAGCGCGGCCAGCACCTCCGCCGATGACCGCGGGGCCTCGTGCTGGGCGGCCGCCGACAGGACCCACACCCCGGCCCCGCGGGCGTCGGGGACGGCGAGCACCAGCGGCGTCGCGGTGCTCCCGCCGGGGCCGGTGCAGCCGATCAGCGCCCCACCGCCGGGCACGTCGGCCGCCAGGCAGGGGGTGTCTCGGTGCGCGGCCGCGGGCAGGACCTCGGTCCGCAGCCGCTCGATCGCCGTCCCGTCCTCGTCCGCGAGGAAACCGACGCCGACCAGCTGGGCGTCGTCGTAGGGACCGCCCTCGGACAGCGACCGGGGCTCGGGCACCCACGTGCAGCCCACCGGGCCCCGCGGCAGCGCGCCGCCGCCGTAGCCCATCGGCACCCCGAGCCGCGCCGTCAGCGGCTCGGCCAGCGGCGGGCAGGAGCCCTCGACGTCCCGGGCCGGCCTCCCTCCGGGCAGCCACCGGTCCCACTCGGCCGGGGAGGTGAGGGTGAGCGGCGCGGCCAGCGTGAGGACGGCGGCCTCCAGGCGGGGCGGGACGACCGGCCCGCCCTCCGGCGGGACCGTCCGGTCCGCGACCGGGCCCTCGCGCTCGCTGGGGCCGGCGGTCACCGACCGGACGGCGGCGGGCACCCCGGCGGCCAGGACCGCGGCCAGCAGCGCCCCGCCGACGGCGGCAGCCGTGCGGGTGCGCCGCCGCCGGCGGTACCCGTCGGCGACCGCGTCGGGCGAGACGGCGGACTCCGGCCAGGTCAGCTCGTCGGCCAGGTCGTGGAGCCGGGCGCTCAGGCCGGAGCCGCCGTCCTCCCCGGACGCGCCGAGGGCGGCCCTGCCCCCGGCGAGGTCGTCGCGCACCGCGTCCGCCGGGCTCCGCACGAGCCGCGCGACCTCCGCCTCCCCGAGACCGTCGGCGTGCCGCAGCACCAGGGCCGCGCGCACCGCCGGCTCGAGCCCCAGCAGCGCCGTCCGCAGCTCCTCGGCGCGGGGGTCCGCGAGCGGGCCGGGGAGCTCGGCCACCACCTGCCCGTCCGCCGGGCCGCGGCGCCGGCCGAGGGCGAGGTCGACGAGCGCCCGCCGGGCCGCGGCGGCCGGGTCGGCGACCGGCCGCCACCGGCCGAGGGCGTCGACCAGGGCCGCCCGCGCGAGGTCCTCGCCGGCCTGCCGGCCGCCGGTGAGCAGGACGGCGGTGCGCAGCAGCCCGGGCCCGGCGTCGCGGACGAGCACGGCCAGTTCCGCGTCCCGCCGCGCCGTCACCACTGCAGCTCCCGCAGCACGTCGGCGGCGACCCAGCGGGCGCCGGTACCGCCCGACCGCAGTCCCGAGGCGGTCTCGACGGCGCGGGCGTGCAGGCCCGGGCTGCGCTTGCCCACCTGCCGCAGCGCCCAGCTCGCCCCCTTCCGGACCACCGGCCGGTCGTCGTCGGCCCGCTCGGCGACCGCGCGCAGGAACGGCTCGAACCGGTCGTCGTCGGCTCCCTTGTCGCCCACCGCGAGCCCGGCCATGACGGCGAAGCCGGCGCGCTTGACGAACGGCTCGGGCCGCGCGCTCCACTCCAGCGCCTTCGCCCAGGCCAGCGGCGTGCGCCGGACCAGGTTCTGGCAGACCTGGTCGCACAGGTCCCACGAGTCGAGGCCGGCCGCCCACGCGTCGAGCTGCCGCCCGTCCACTGCCGCCGGCTCCTCGACCATGCTCGCGAGGATCCGCGCCTCGTGGACGCCGGAGTCCCACAGCCCCGCGGCCAGCGCGTGGTCGCGGCCCAGCTCCCGGGCCAGCGCGCGCAGCTCCGCGACGGTGACCCCGAGGACGTCGGCGCCGCCGATGCCGGAGCGGGCCATCCCCGGCAGCCGCGCCGGGTCGGCCAGCGCCCGCAGCCGGCCGAGCACCTCCGGGACGCCGGCCACTACCGGGTCAGGACGACGGGCAGCTCGGCCAGGCCGCGGATGACGAACTCCGGACGCCGCCGCGCCGGCCGGGCCAGCTGCAGGTCGCTCGTGCGGGCCAGCAGCGCGCCGAAGGAGGCCTGCAGCTCCACCCGGGCCAGCGGTGCCCCGATGCAGAAGTGCACGCCCGCGCCGAAGGAGATGTGCGGGTTCTCGGCGCGGCCGACGTCGAGGGTGTCGGGCGCGGCGAAGACGGCGGGGTCGCGGTTGGCCGCGCCGAGCAGCGCGGCGACCTTCTGCCCCCGGCGCACGGTCACGCCGCCGACCTCGACGTCCTCGGTGGCGGTGCGCTCGAACAGCTGCAGCGGCGAGTCGAAGCGCATGAGCTCCTCGATCGCCGTGGGCAGCAGGGCCGGGTCGGCGCGCAGCCGGTCGAGCTGGTCGCGGTGCTCGAGGAGGGCCAGCAGACCGTTGCCACTGACGTTGACCGTCGCCTCGTGGCCGGCGTTGAGCAGCAGGATGCAGGTGGTGACCAGCTCGTCCTCGGTCAGCCGGTCGCCGTCGGAGTCGCGGACGGTGACCAGGTGGGTGAGCAGGTCCTCGCCCGGGCTCCGGCGCCGCTCGGCGGCCAGCCCGCGCAGGTAGCCGACGAACTCGGCGGCGGCGCGCTCGGCGGCGTCCTCGACGTCCTCGGTGCGGCCGTACTCGTACATCTTCACGATCGCGTTGGACCACGGCCGCAGCAGCGGCCGGTCCGCCTCCGGGACGCCGAGCAGCTCGGCGATGACCGCGACGGGGAGCTCCTCGGCCATCCCCGACAGGACGTCGACCTCCGCCGCGCCGCCGGAGCGCTCGACCAGCCCGTCGACGAGGGAGTCGGCCAGCTCCTGCACCCACGGCCGCAGCCGCTCGACGTGCCCCCGCGCGAAGGCGGCGCTGACCAGCCGCCGCAGCCGGGTGTGCTCGGGCGGCTCCATCTCCAGGAGGGCGTTGCGGTGGATCAGGTTGAACGACCCGAAGCGCTCCTCCGGCGTGCGGTCCCGCCAGATCCGGCCCAGCCGGCGGTCGCGCAGGACGGCGTTGCTCTCGGCGTGGGTGAACGCCAGCCACAGTCCCAGCCCCTCGTGCCACTGCACCGGCGCGACCGCCCGGGCGGCGGCGAAGGCGGGGTAGGGGTCGGCGACGACGGCCGGGTCGGTGAGGTCGAGCGGGGTCACGGCGGCACCCTAGGCGGCGCGGGGCGCCACTCGGCCCCACATACCCTGGCCGCATGGCTCGATCCGCGACCCGCCGCCGTCCCGCGCCCGTCCGCACCGAGGAGGGGGTCAACCCCAAGGCCCCCTGCCCCTGCGGGTCCGGCCGCCGGTACAAGCACTGCCACGGCTCGGGCTACGCACCGCCGGTGACCCGCCCGTTCGAGGGCCTGCCCGGCGAGCCGGACTGGGTGGCGCTGCGCGAGCTGGTGCCCGCGGCCACCGCGCCGCTGACGACGACCGACGGCCGCGAGGTCACCCTGGCCAGCGTGCTGCCCGGCGGCGCGCCCGCGCTGGTGCGCACCAACGGCGAGATCCTGCTCGGCGTCCAGCTGCCGGCCTCCTCCGACGACGTCAGCCGCGACATCGGCACCGCTCTGGCCGCCGCGCTGGAGGCCCCGGCCGGTGCGCCGGTCGACCCGGGCCCGATCGGTGCGGCCGGCTCGGCCGGCCCGCGGCTGCAGGAGCTGCTCGACCCGTCCGCGCCGCTGGAGGTGACCGTGCACGAGGACTTCGGCTTCTGGCTGGAGGGCACCGACGCCGGCCCCGCCGCCCGGGCCGGCCTGCAGCAGGCCAACGAGGCGGTGCTGCCCACCGAGCGGCTCGAGGGGCTGGGCGCTGCCTACTGGGTGCGCCCGGGCAGCGAGCGGGCGCACCTGCGGTGGGTGCGGCCCGAGGCGGAGGAGCCGCTGCTCGACGCGCTGGCCCGGCTCTCGGCGGCCGAGCAGCTGCTGCTGGGCGAGGGGACCCGCTACGCCGGCGCCTTCCGCGCGCACGGACTGGTCGTGCCGGTGTGGGACCTGCCCGCCGACACCCCGGCGCAGGAGTGGAACGGCCCGGCCGCGGAGTTCGGCACCCGGCTGGAGGAGGCGCTGGCCGCGACCGGCCCGCTGACCGCCGACGAGCGCCGCGCCCGCGCCGGCCTGCTCTCCCGCCAGGTCACGCTCCGCTAGTTGTACTGACCGGGGAGGTTGGTCAGGCGGCTGATGGGTGGATGGCCGCCGATGCCGGTGTGGGGCCGATGGTGGTTGTAGGCGTGCAGCCAACCAGGAAAGGCCGCGCGGCGGTCGGCCTCGCTGGTGAACAGCTGGGCGAAGGCCCATTCGCTGGTCATGGTGCGGTTGAACCGTTCGACCTTGCCGTTGGTTT
>NZ_JBJGYP010000043.1:0-26303 GCF_054050055.1 Geodermatophilus sp. SYSU D00814 | reverse complement strand
CCCCCCCCCCCCCCCCCCCCCCCCCCCCCCCCCCCCCCCCCCCCCCCCCCCCCCCCCCCCCCCCCCCCCCCCCCGCCGAGCACCAGCAGCACCACGTCGAGCACGGTCAGCACCAGCACCGCGGGGAAGGCCACCCGCCGCAGACCCGGCCGGCCGGCCAGCCCGGCGACGGCGACCGCGGGCACCGCCAGCGCCAGGCCCGCCCAGCCCCACCACGCCGGCGGCCCGTCCGGGCCCAGCACGAGCACGAGCGTGGCGGCACCCAGCAGCACCGCGCCGAGCGCCGCCGACCCGGTCGCGCCCAGGCGGTGCGGCAGACCGCGCACCCCGGTGGCGAGGTCGTCGGCGATGTCGGGCGCCACGTTGGCCAGGTGCGCGGCGGCGCCGAGCGCGGCCCCCGCCACCGTCAGCCACCACGGCGCCAGGGGGGCGCCGGGCGCGGCGGCCACCACCCCCGCCGGCAGGGCGCCGAAGCCGGTGACGTAGGGCAGTCCCGACAGCACCGTCCGCTTCAGACCCGCGTTGTAGCCCCAGCCGCTCGCGACCAGCACCAGCAGCAGCAGGCCGGGCAGCCAGCCGAGCGCGAGGGACAGGACGACGGCGACCGCGGCCGCCGCGAGCGCCGCTGCGCGCAGCACGGCGGGGTCGACCGCGCCCTGCACGACGGGCTTGTCGGCGCGGGCGACGGCGCGGTCGCGGTCGGCGTCGAGCCAGTCGTTGCTCCAGCCGATGGACGCCTGACCTGCGAGGACGGCCAGCCCGACGAGCAGCACCCGGGCCGGCGGCACCTGCGCGGCGACCGCCAGCAGGGTCGCGACGACGGTGACCGCGGCCGCCGGGGGCGCGTGCGTGGCGCGCACGAGGGCGCCCACCGAGGCGCCGCGGGCGGGCCGTGCACGCACACCGACCACGCCTCTGTCAACCCCTTCTCCGGACTTCACCAGGCCTCTGACCTGCACTTATCCGCCGTCGCGCCGTTCCGGGCGTCAGTCTGCCGTGCTAACCTGGGTACAGCGAAAGGGGTCACACACACATGGGCTTCACTGTCGGCGAGACCGTCGTCTACCCGCACCACGGTGCCGCTCTGATCGAGGCGATCGAGACGCGGGTCATCAAGGGCGAAGAGAAGGCCTACCTCGTGCTGAAGGTCGCCCAGGGCGACCTGACCGTGCGCGTGCCGGCCGACAACGCAGAGATCGTCGGCGTCCGCGACGTCGTCGGTCAGGACGGGCTCAACCGCGTGTTCGAGGTCCTGCGGGCCCCGCACACCGAGGAGCCGACCAACTGGTCGCGCCGCTACAAGGCCAACCTCGAGAAGCTGGCCTCCGGCGACGTCAACAAGGTGGCCGAGGTCGTCCGCGACCTGTGGCGCCGCGACAAGGACCGTGGTCTCTCCGCCGGCGAGAAGCGGATGCTGTCCAAGGCCCGTCAGATCCTGGTGAGCGAGCTCGCGCTCGCCGAGGGCACCAACGAGGACAAGGCCGAGGTCCTGCTCGACGAGGTCCTCGCCAGCTGAGCTCCGCCTCGGCACTCCCGCACCACCCGGCCACTCCCGTGTCCGCTGTCGGCATCGTCGCAGCGGCCGGGAGTGGTTCGCGTCTGGGGGCCGACCTGCCCAAGGCGCTGGTCCCGCTCGCCGGCCGGCCGCTGGTCGCGTGGGCGGTGGAGAGCCTGCTCGCCGGCGGGGTCGCCGAGGTCGTCGTCGTGGTGCCCGCCGCCGACCGGGCCGCCTTCGCCGCCGCGCTGCCCGGCACCGTGCAGCTCGTCGACGGCGGGGCCACCCGCACCGCCTCGGTGCGCGCCGGCCTGGCCGCCGCCGGTCCCGCCGCCGACGCCGTCCTCGTGCACGACGCCGCCCGCCCGCTCACCCCGCCCGACGTCGTCGCCCGGGTACTGGCCGCCCTCGCCGCCGGCGCCCCGGCCGTCGTCCCGGTGCTGCCGGTCGTCGACACCACCGTCGTCGTCGACGAGGCCGGCACGGTCACCGCCGCCGTCCCCCGTGCCTCGCTGCGGCGGGTGCAGACCCCCCAGGGCTTCGACCGGGCGGTGCTCGTGGCCGCCTACGCCGCGCTGGAGGAGGGCGTCGAGCTCACCGACGACGCCGCGGTGGTGCGCGCCGCCGGGGTCGCCGTCGGCACGGTCGACGGCGACGAGCGCGCCGCCAAGGTCACCGTGCCGCACGACCTGCACCTGGCCGGGCTGCAGGTGGCCCGGTGAGCGAGCTGCCGCGGGTCGGGCTCGGCGTCGACGTGCACCCGGTCGAGGCCGGCCGGGAGTGCTGGCTGGCCGGGCTGTCGTGGCCCGGTGCCGACGGCTGCGCCGGGCACTCCGACGGCGACGTCGTCGCGCACGCGCTCACCGACGCGGTGCTGTCGGCGGCCGGCCTCGGCGACATCGGCGGGCTGCTGGGCACCGACGACCCCCGCTGGGCCGGCGCCCGCGGCGTCGCCGTCCTCGAGCACGTCCGCGAGACGCTGACCGCCGCCGGCTGGCGGGTGGGCAACGCCGTCGTGCAGCTCGTGGCGCCCACGCCGAAGCTCGGCCCGCGCCGGGCGGAGGCGGAGGCGGCGCTGTCGGCGGCCCTCGGGGCGCCGGTGAGCGTCACGGCGACCACCACCGACGGGCTCGGCCTGGTCGGCCGGGGGGAGGGCCGGGCGGCTCTCGCGACGGCGCTGGTGGTCCGGGCGGGATCCGTAGACTCCCCGCGGTGAGCCTCCGCCTCTACGACTCGGCCGCCCGTGCGGTCCGCGACTTCACGCCGCTGCGGGCCGGAGAGGCCTCCATGTACGTCTGCGGGCTCACCGTCCAGGGTCCGCCGCACCTCGGGCACGTGCGGGCCGGGCTGGTCTTCGACCTGCTGCGCAACTGGCTGGAGCAGGGCCACGGCACCGAGGTCACGCTGGTCCGCAACATCACCGACATCGACGACAAGATCCTCGCCAAGGCCGCCGAGCACGGCGTGCCGTGGTGGGCGTGGGCCTACGAGAACGAGCTGGCCAGCACCCGCGCCTACGAGGCGCTGGGCGTGCGGCCGCCCACCTACGAGCCGCGGGCCACCGGGCACGTGCCCGACATGGTCGAGTTCATCGCCCGGCTCGTCGAGCGCGGGCACGCCTACGCCGTCGACGGCGACGTCTACTTCGACGTGCGCTCCTTCCCCGGGTACGGCGCGCTGACCCGGCAGAAGATGGACGACCTGGAGCCCGCGGCCGACACCGACACCGACGAGAAGAAGCGCGACCCGCGCGACTTCGCGCTGTGGAAGGCGCACAAGCCCGGCGAGCCCGACACCGCCGGCTGGGCCACGCCGTGGGGCCGCGGGCGGCCCGGGTGGCACCTGGAGTGCTCCGCGATGGCCGAGCGCTATCTCGGGCCGGACTTCGACGTCCACGGCGGCGGGCTGGACCTGCGCTTCCCGCACCACGAGAACGAGCAGGCCCAGTCGCACGCCGTCGGGCACGGCTTCGCCCGGTACTGGGTGCACAACGGCTGGGTCACCCTGGGCGGTGAGAAGATGAGCAAGTCGCTGGGCAACACCGCGCTGGTCGACGAGGTCGTCCGCCGGGTGCGCCCGGTGGAGCTGCGCTACTACCTGGTCACCCCGCACTACCGCTCGACGATCGAGTTCACCGACGCGGCGCTGGAGGAGGCCGGGTCGGCCTACCGGCGGATCGAGTCGTTCGTGCAGCGGGCCGCCGAGCGGGTGGGCGCCGAGCAGCCGGCCGGGCTGCCGGATGACTTCCGGGCGGCCATGGACGACGACCTGGGCACCCCGGCCGCCGTCGCCGTCGTGCACGAGACCGTCCGGCAGGGCAACACCGCCCTGGCCGAGGGCGACGACGCCGCGGCCGCCGCGGCGCTGGGCCGGGTCCGCGCCATGCTGCGCGTCCTGGGCCTGGACCCGCTCGACCCGCGGTGGGCCGGCGGCGGCGACGGCCGGCTCGCCGAGGTCACCGACGGGCTGGTGCGGCTGGCCCTCGAGCAGCGGCAGGCCGCCCGCGCCCGCAAGGACTACGCGGCGGCCGACGCCGTGCGCGACCGGCTCGCCGACATGGGCGTGCAGGTCGAGGACACCCCGCAGGGACCCCGATGGGAGCTGACCCGCTGATGGCCGGCAACAGCCAGCGCCGCGGCCGCACGAGCGGCGCCGGCAAGAAGACCGCCACGGCCGGCACCGGCGGCAAGAACCGGCGGGCACTGGCCGGCCGCGGGGCCACCCCGCCGGCCGAGATGCGCAAGGGCCACCCCGCGCAGCGCCGCGCGCAGGCCGACGCCCGGCGGCGGGCCGACCGCGACCGCAGCCGGCAGCGCGCCGAGGAGGCGCCCGAGCTGCTGCTGGGCCGCAACCCGGTGGTGGAGGCGCTGCGGGCGGAGATCCCGGCGAGCGCCCTCTACGTGGTCACCGGCGACGCGGCCCGCACCGACGAGCGGGTCGCCGAGGCGGTGCAGCTGGCCGGCGACCGCGGGCTCCCGCTGCTGGAGGTCGGCAAGGCCGAGTTCGACCGGATGTCGGGCGGCGCGCTGCACCAGGGGATCGGCCTGCAGGTCCCGCCCTACGACTACGCCCACCCCGACGACCTGCTCGACCTCGCGCGCGACTCCGGCCGCCCGCCGCTGGTGGTCGCCATGGACGGCGTCACCGACCCGCGCAATCTCGGCGCGGTGGTGCGCTCGGCGGCCGCGTTCGCCGCGCACGGCGTCGTCGTGCCGCAGCGGCGCGCGGTCGGGATGACCGCCTCGGCCTGGCGCACCAGCGCCGGCGCGGCCGCCCGGCTGCGCGTGGCGCGCGCGGTGAACCTGGCCCGCGCGCTCGCGTCCTACCAGGACGCTGGCCTGCAGACGGTGGGCCTGGCCGGTGACGGCGACATGGAGCTGCACGAGTACGACGGGTTCGCCGACCCGGTCGCGCTCGTGGTCGGCGCCGAGGGCACCGGCCTGTCGCGGCTGGTGCGGGAGCGCTGCGACGTCGTCGTGCGCATCCCCATCGCCCGCGACACCGAGTCGCTCAACGTCAGCGTCGCCGCCGGCATCGCCCTCTACGCGGCGGCGCAGGCCCGCGGCTGAGGCCCCGCCGGGATCAGGGTCCCTGATCGTCGGGCGTCCTCCCTCACGGTGGGACGTGTGGGAGGACGCCGCACGATCAGGTCACCTGATCATCGCCCGGCTCACCCGAGCAGCTGGGCGACGCTGTAAATCACCAGTCCGGCCAGCCCGCCGACGACAGTGCCGTTGATCCGGATGAACTGCAGGTCCCGGCCCACCTGCAGCTCGATGCGCCGGCTGGTCTCCTCGGTGTCCCACCGCGCCACGGTGGTGCCGACGACGTCGGCGAGGTCGCCGGCGAACCGCTCGACGAGGTAGCCGGCCACCCGCACCGACTGCCGCTGCACCCGCTCGCGCACCCGCGGGTCGGTCTGCAGCAGCCGAGCCGCGTCGACGATCAGCCCGGCCACGCGGGCGCGCAGCTCGGAGTCGGGGTCGGCGGCCGCGGTGAGGAACGCCGTCTTGGCGTTGGTCCACAGCGACGAGGACCAGGTGCGCACCGCCGGGTGCTCGAGCAGCTGCTTCTTGAACGCCTCGACGCCCGCGGCGGTGTCGGGGTCGGTGCGCAGCGCGTGCACGTAGGCGCGCAGCCGGGCGTCGTAGACCCGCCGCAGCTCGTGGTCGCGCTCGGCGCCGACCTCGTGCAGGAAGCCCTGCAGCGCGGCGAAGACGCGGTCGAACACCCGGTCGTCGACCCAGTCGGGCACCCATGCGGGCGATGCGTCGCCGAGCTGGGCGCGGAAGACGATCCGGTTCTCCTCCAGGAAGCGGGCCAGGTAGCGCAGCGCCGCCGAGAGCACCTCCTGGTGCCGGTCGCCGTCGACGACGAGCTCCAGCACCCGGGCGAGCACCGGCGCGGCGGGCGTCTCGTGCAGCTTGCGGTCGACCAGCCCGGCGACGGCGTCCTGCACGTCGTCGTCGCGGAGCAGGTCGGTCACCCCGGTGAGCGCGGCGGCGGCGTCGCCGGCCAGCCGCTGCGCGCGGCCGGGGGCGGCGAGGAAGTCGCCGAGCCGGCGGGGGACGTCGACGGTGGCGAGCTTGTCCTCGACGACGGCGCGGGTCAGGAAGTTCTCCTGCACGAAGGTGCCCAGGCTCGCCCCGATCTGGTCCTTCTTGCGCGGGATGATCGCCGTGTGCGGGATCGGGATCCGCAGCGGGTGCCGGAACAGCGCGGTGACGGCGAACCAGTCGGCCAGCGCCCCGACCATGGAGGCCTCGGCGGTGGCCCGCACGTAGCCCACCCACGGGCCGGCGTCCTCACCGAGCAGCACGCAGGCCAGGAACACCGCCGCGGCCAGCCCGAACAGCCCGGTGGCCAGCCGCTTCATGCGGCGCAGCCCCTCGGCGCGGGCGGGGTCGTCGAGCGAGGAGGTCAGCGGGACGCTCACCGGCGGCCTCCAGGACGACGACACCCTCCCGAGCCTAGGCGGCGCGGGAGGGTGCCGATCGCGGGCTCGCAGGTCAGCCGGCGCTGCCGCCGAGGGTGACCTCGACCGTCGTCGTCTGCCCGCCGCGCTCGACGGTGAGCGTCACCCGGTCGCCGGGGGCGGAGCTGCGGACGGCGGCGGTGAGCTCGGTGGAGGTGGTGACGGCGCGGTCGCCGACGGCGGTCACGACGTCACCGGCCTGCAGCCCGGCGTCCGCGGCGGGGCTGCCCGCCTCGACCTGCGCCAGCTGCGCGCCGGTGCCGACCTCGCTGGTGGGGCCGTCGGTGGCGGTCTGCGCGCGGACCCCGAGGACGGCGTGGGTGGCCGTGCCGGTGTCGATGATCTCCTGCGCGATGCGCTGCGCCACGTTGCTCGGGATGGCGAAGCCGACGCCGATGTTGCCGCTCTGCCCCGAGGAGCCGGGCGCGCCGGAGGCGACCGAGGCGATGGCGGTGTTGATGCCGACGACCTCGCCCGAGGCGTTGACCAGCGCGCCGCCGGAGTTGCCCGGGTTGATCGCGGCGTCGGTCTGCAGGGCGTCGAGCACGGTGGCGTCGTCCTGGGTGGAGCCGGTGGCCACCGCGCGGTCGGTGGCGCTGATGATCCCGTCGGTGACGGTGTCGGACAGGCCCAGCGGCGCGCCGATGGCCACGGCCAGGTCGCCGACCTGCACGTCGTCGGAGTCGGCGAAGGTGGCCGGGGTCAGCCCGTCGGCGCCGTCGAGCCGGAGCACGGCCAGGTCGGAGGTCGGGTCGGTGCCCACGACGGTCGCGTCGTGCAGCGTGCCGTCGGCGGTGCGCACCTGCACGGTCGCGCCGGTGGTGCTCCCGTCGAGGCTGACCACGTGGTTGTTGGTCAGGACGTAGCCGTCCTCGGTGAGCACGACGCCCGAGCCGCTGCCCGAGCCCGAGCCGCTGGTCACGTAGACGGTCACCACGCTCGGCGCGGCCTTGGCCGCGGCCGCGGTGACGGCGGTGGCGTTCTCCGGGTCCTGGATGACGACCGACTGGGCCGTGGCGGCGCCGCTGCCGCCGCTGCCGCCGTCGTCGGTCAGGGCGACCACGCCGGCCCCCGTGCCGCCGCCGATGAGGGCGCCGGCCAGCAGGCCCGCGACGCCGATGCGCAGCCGGCCGGCGCGGCGGTGCTCCGGGGCCGGCGGCGCGACGGGGGGCACGGTGGGGGGCACGGCAGGGGGCGGCAGCGTGGCGGTGGCGGTCGGCGCCGTCGGGTACCAGGAGCCGCCGGACGGCGGCGGGTTCCACCCCGGGGTCGCACCGGCCGGCTGCTGCGGCTGCGCCGGCTGCTGCGGCTGGGGAGTCGGGTACGGGGTGCCGTTCATGGTGGTGGTCCTCCTCGCGTGGCGGCGCTCCGCCGCCTCGGGACCGACTGTCGGCCGGGCGTCTGACCGGGCGCTGCGGGTCGGCTGTGAGGTGTCTGGGCGCGGTCAGCGGGGGAGGCCGGGCAGCAGCCGGTCGCGGGCGACCAGCTCGGTGACGATCCAGATCGCGGCCACCTGCACGGCCAGCAGGCCGACGAGGACGAGCAGCTGCGCGGCGCCGGCGGCCAGCGGGCTGCCGCCGCCGAGCAGGACGCCGACGTAGGCGCCGGGCAGGGTGACCAGCCCCACGGTCCGGGTCTGGTCCAGCGGCGGGAGGAGCGCGGTGGCGGCCGCGGCGCGGCCCACCTCCAGGACGGCGTCGCGGGGGAGCAGGCCCAGCGCGAGCGCCGCCTCGACCTCGCCGCGGCGGGTGGTGAGCTCCTCGCGCAGCCGCCGTCCGGCCAGCGACGTCGCCGTCATCGCGCCGCCGACGAGGATCCCGGCGACCGGGACGACCGCCGCGCCGCGCAGCGGCACCGTCCCGCTGGCCAGCACCAGCGCGACCACCGGCAGCGCGCCGCCGGCCACCGCGAGCGCCGCCGTGGCCGTCCGCCGGGCCGTCCCGGGGGCGCGCAGCGGCAGGCCGGTGACCCGCCCGGCCGCGGTCCCCGCCGCGACGGTGACCATGAGCAGGACGAACGCCGCCGACAGCCACAGCGAGCCCACCACCAGCAGCACCACCGCCGACACCGCCGCCAGCTGGACCGTGGCGCGCAGCGCGGCGACGACGACCGGCCGATCCTGTCCCAGCCCCGACAGCCGCCCGCCGGCCGCCGCCAGCCCGGTGAGCAGCACCAGGACGACGACCAGGCGCGGGCCGAGCTCGACGACGGAGGTCCCCACGGGCGGCGATCCTGCCGGGCGCGCCGCGACACGCCGTGCACGGTGTGCGGCCGGACCGTCGCTGGGTAGAGGGGGGTCCCGGCCGGTCCTCGCGGAGCGGGTGGGGACCCCTGCCCGGCCTGCGTTCCTGGAGGCTGCTCGTGTCCGACCGCGGAGTCCCCGCCCGGTTGCTCCTGGGGCTGGCCGCCCTCACCGCGACGGCGGTGGCCGTCGTCGGCGGGCTGGCGCTTCGACCCCCCGGGCTGCTCGCCGTGGGTCTGGCCTCCGTCGTCACCGCCTGCCTGGCCGCCGGGGTGGCCCGCGAGTCCTCGGCCGACCCGCGCGCCGATCTCGGGATCTTCGACCGCCTCTCTCCCCTCGAGGCGGCCTGGCGCGTCGGCGCGGCCACCATCGGGGTGCTGCTGTTCCTGTCCGGAACGGCGGCGGTGGGCGGACCGGTGCTCACCGTGCTCGCCGGCGCGGTGCTCACCGTCGGCGGGCTCGGGCTGTGGCTGCTGCGCACCGGGCGCCCGCCGCGGCGTGACGCCGCCCCGGCCGCCGAGCCGCCCGCCACAGGGGCGCCGCCGGCCGCGGCCCCGTCGCCCCTGACCGGTGCCCGGCCGGGGGAGACCGTCGGCACGGTCACCTACCTGCCGCCGGTGGCGACGCTGTCGACCGCGGCACTGGGCCGGGAGTGGCTCGGCACGACGACGGCGCTGGCCGGGCAGCTGCACCCGGCGGCGCGGCAGTCGATCGTGCGCCGCCGCCAGGAGACCCTCGACGAGCTCGAGCGCCGCGATCCCGCCGGGTTCGCCCGCTGGCTGGCCGAGGCCTCGCCGCGCACCGACCCGGCCGGCTACCTGAGCGAGGGGCCCTCCGCGGCCTGACCGACGGCCGGGAAGACGACGGCGGGGAAGACGACGGCGGGGTCGACGTTCATCACGACCTCGCAGTCGCAGAACCCACCGAACTCCTCGAGGCCCTCGTGCAGCCGGTCGAGGGCGATGCCGTGGCTCGCCGCCCAGGCGTCGGTGGCGCGGCGGGTCTGGTCGCAGCCGTCGTCCCCGAGCAGTGCCTCGACGTGCTCCCGCAGCGCGTCGAGCTGGGCGCGGTCCAGCGGCAGGAGGGCGGCCTCGTCGTCGGTCGGTGCCACCCCGTCAGGATCGGCCGGGCGGGGTGCGGCTGGACCCGAACCGGTCGATGTCCGCCCGCCGCCCTGGCACCCTCCAGCGCCGTGCCCGTCGATCCCGTCCTGCTGCGCCCCGCCGTCCCCGCGGACGCCGCCGCGGTCGCCGACGTGTGGCTGCGCTCCTCCTCCGCCGCGCTGCCGACGGTGCGGCGCGCGCACACCGACGACGAGGTCCGCGGCTGGGCCCGCGACGTGCTGCTGCCGCGGCACGACACCTGGGTGGCCGAGGACGCCGGCGCCGTCGTCGGCCTGCTCGCGCTCTCCGACGGCTGGCTCGACCAGCTGTACCTCGACCCCGCCCGGCGCGGCCGGGGGATCGGCGACCGGTTCGTCGCGCTGGCGAAGCGGCGGCAGCCCGCTGGCCTGCAGCTGTGGACGTTCCGGGTCAACGCGCCCGCCCGGCGGTTCTACGAGCGGCACGGGTTCCGCGCCGTCGAGGAGACCGACGGCTCGGGCAACGAGGAGCGCGAGCCCGACGTCCACTACGCGTGGCGGCCGGGCGGGCCGTGACCCGTGGACAGTCGGTCCCGAGCGGCGCAGACTCGCTCGGGAGGACGAGCGAGCCAGAGGCGGCCGACGATGAGCGAGTCGACGCACCGGATGGATCCCACCTTCTACCGCAGCGCCGCCGACGCGATCGCCGCGCCGACCGAGCAACTGGCCTACGTGGTCGCCTTCGACCGCGCCGGGCAGAGGCCGGATGCGCTCACCGTCGTCGACACCGACCCGGACTCCCCCACCTACGGACAGCTGGTCGGCTGGGCGGAGCTGCCCACGGTCGGCGACGAGCTGCACCACTTCGGCTGGAACGCCTGCTCCAGCGCGCTCCAGCACGAGGGCCACGACACGGGCCACGACGGCTTGCAGCGCCGCTACCTGCTGCTGCCCGGCCTGCGCAGCTCCAACGTGCACGTCTACGACACCCACCCCGACCCGCGCTCGCCGCGGCTGCACAAGACCATCGCCGCGGAGGAGCTGGCCGGGAAGGCCGGCTACTCGCGGCCGCACACCCTGCACTGCGGCCCGGACGGCGTCTTCCTCACCTGCCTGGGCAGCGGCGACAGCGACGACGGCCCCGGCGGGATCGCGCTGCTGGACCACAGCACCTTCGACGTCCTGCGGGCCTGGGAGACCGACCGCGGTCCGCAGTACCTGGCCTACGACGCCTGGTGGCACCTCAACCAGAACACGCTGGTCTCCAGCGAGTGGGGCACCCCGGCGATGGTGGAGGACGGGCTGGTCCCCGAGCTGCTCCTCGGGGGGGAGTACGGACACGCTCTGCACTTCTGGGACCTCGCCGGGGGCCGGCACGTGCAGACGGTCGACCTCGGCGCGGAGCACCAGATGGTGCTCGAGCTGCGGCCCTCCCACGACCCGGACGCCACCTGGGGCTTCGTCGGGGTCGTCGTCTCCACCGCGGACCTGTCCGCGTCGGTGTGGCGCTGGTTCCGCGACGGTGAGGAGTGGAGGGCCGAGCAGGTCATCACGATCCCCGCCCAGCCCGCCGACCCGGACGACCTGCCGCCGGCGCTGAAGCCGTTCTCGGCGGTGCCGCCGCTCGTCACCGACATCGACCTGTCGGTCGACGACCGGATGCTCTACGTGTCCTGCTGGGGCATCGGCGAGCTCAGGCAGTACGACGTCACCGACCCGGCGCACCCGCGCGAGGTCGGTTCGGTCCACCTCGGTGGCATCGTCCGGAGGACCGCGCACCCGGCGGCGCCGGGTGAGCCGCTGGCCGGCGGCCCGCAGATGGTCGAGGTCAGCCGGGACGGCAGGCGGGTCTACGTGACCAACTCGCTCTACGGCGCCTGGGACGACCAGTTCTTCCCGGACGGCTGCGGCTCGTGGATGGCCAAGATCGACACCGACCCCCAGGCCGGCGGGATGACCCTCGACGAGCGGTTCTTCCCGAGCGGCTCCGACTGGCGCGGCCTGCGGCCGCACCAGGTGCGGCTGCAGGGCGGCGACGCCTCCAGCGACTCGTACTGCTACCGCTGACACCCGGTCCGCTGCCGGAGGTCGTGCCGGGCAGCGGCCGGCGCAGGTCCCTCGCCGGTGCGGCGCGGGTCGAGTCCGCGCCGGCGCGGGACCACGGCACCCGACACGGCGGAGTCGTCCCTGGCGGTGTCCCTATCCTTGTCCCGGGACTCGTTCCCGGTGTCCCGCCGGCGTGGCGCAACTGGTAGCGCACCCGACTTGTAATCGGGCGGTTGGGGGTTCGAGTCCCCCCGTCGGCTCAGTCGAAGCTGCCCGACCCGCCGACCCGGTAGGGGAAGCGCTCCTCGACCCGCGCGGTGCGGCGCCGCTCGGCGCGCTCCTCGCGCAGCCGGGCGGCGGTGCCGGCGGGGTAGCCGGCCTTGGCCACCCGGTGCTCGGTGGTCTCCACCATGAAGGCCAGCGAGTACATCAGCCCGACGAGCAGGCCGCCGAAGGCGGCGGTCGCGCGGTAGGCCAGCGCCATGGGGACGGCGACCAGGCAGACGACGACGAGCGGCGAGAGCTGCACCAGCGAGCGGGTCACGTGCCGGCGGACCCACCCGGGCCGGGTGGTGTCCGACAGCACCCAGGCCGACAGGTCGCGCGGCAGACCGCCGCCGAAGGCGTAGCGGAGCCACTGGAGGGGCGAGGGGGACGCCGCCGTGGCGGCGTCGTGCCGGGTGGTGCGCACACGTCGACGGTAGGCCCGTCCGTCCACCCGTGGGGACGGTTCCGTCCCGTACGCCGGGGGACGTTGCCGCGCGGTCCCGGCCGGGTGCAGACTGCCGCACCGACAGGTGAGGAGGCTCCCGTGCAGATCTCCCAGCTGCTCCGCCGCAAGGGTCCCGACGTGGTCACCGTCGACCCCGCCGCCAGCGTGCGGTACGCGCTCACGCTGCTCGCCCACCACGGCATCGGCGCGCTGGTCGTCTCCTCGACGGGGAGCACCGTCGAGGGCATCGTCTCCGAGCGCGACGTCGTCCGGGGGCTGCACGAGTCGGGTCCGCCGGTGCTCGACGGCCCGGTGTCGGCGCTGATGACCGCCGACGTCCACACCTGCCCGCCCACCGCCTCGGTGCACGACCTGGCCCGCACGATGACCGACCTGCGGGTGCGGCACGTCCCCGTCACCCAGGACGGCCGGCTGCTCGGCATCGTGTCCATCGGGGACGTCGTCAAGGCCCGCCTCGACGAGCTCGAGGAGGAGCGCGCCCACCTCGTCGACTACATCCAGACCGGCTGACACCCCGGCCCGGCCCGGCCGGACGCCGCCGGGCCGGGCGTACGGTGCCGCTCGTGGACGAGCGGCGGCTGGGGACGGCGGCGGGCCTGTCCGCCTACCTGCTGTGGGGCTGCTTCCCGCTGTACTTCCCGCTGCTCGAGCCCGCCGGCGGCGTGGAGATCGTCGCCCACCGGGTCGTCTGGTCGCTGCTGTTCGTCGCCCTGCTGCTGACGGCGCTGCGCCGCTGGGCGCTGGTCCGGGCCGCGGTCACCGACCGTCGCACGTTGCTCGTCCTCGCCGGCGCCTCGGTGCTCATCGCCGCCAACTGGCTGGTGTTCGTCTACGGCGTCAACTCCGGCCACGTCGTCGAGACCTCGCTCGGCTACTTCATCAACCCGCTGGTCAGCGTGCTGCTGGGCGTCGTCGTCTTCGCCGAGCGGCTGCGGCCCCTGCAGTGGGCGGCGGTGGCGCTGGCCGCCGTCGCCGTCGCGGTGCTGACCTGGGACTACGGCCGCCCGCCGTGGATCGCGCTCTCGCTGGCCGCCACCTTCGGCGGCTACGGCCTGCTCAAGAAGCTGGTCCGCGTCGAGGCCGCGCCGGGGCTGTTCGTCGAGACGGCGGTGGCGTTCCTGCCGGCGCTGGTCTTCCTGGCCGTGCTGCAGGCCACCGGGCGGGGCACCGCGGGCTCGGAGGGGACCGGCCACCTGCTGCTGCTCATGGCCTCGGGGATCGCGACGGCAGTGCCGCTGCTGCTGTTCGCCGCCGCCGCCCGCCGGATCCCGCTGTCGACGGTGGGGCTGCTGCAGTACGTGACGCCGCTGATGCAGCTCGCGATCGGCGTCTTCGTATTCCACGAGCCGATGCCGCCCGCCCGCCTCGTCGGCTTCGCGATCGTCTGGGCCGCGCTGGCGGTGTTCACCGTCGACAGCCTGCGCACCGCCCGGGCGGCCGGCCGCCGGGCCGCGGCCGAGCGAGTGGTGGCGGCGGCCTGACGCGGGCGCGACACGCTGAAAACGTCGGCCGGCGGGCATACCGTCGTCGGTGACGGCTTCCCCCCGATCGAACGGACCCCTCCCATGACCCCCGACCCCGTCCCCGCGGTCTCCCCGCCGGGGGGCACGGCGTCCGGGAACGAGCCCGCGCAGCCTGCGGGCCTGACCCGGCGCGAGCACGAGATGCTGGCCTTCGAGCGGCAGTGGTGGCGCCACCCGGGCGCCAAGGAGACGGCCATCCGCGAGCAGTTCGGACTGCCCCCGACCCGGTACTACCAGGTGCTCAACGCCCTGGTCGACCGCCCGGCCGCGCTCGAGGCCGACCCGCTGCTGGTCCGCCGGTTGCGCCGCCTGCGCAGCGCGCGACGCCAGCGTCGTTCTCCGTCCCTCCTGGGCAAGGACCCGTCGGCCATCTAGATTTGGTCACCGTGGGCAGGCACGCGGCGTCAGGTGGTGACCAACCGGACCGGCCGTCCGCCCCGGTGGCCGGTGGACGCCGGCGCACCGACCCCGCCCCCGGGCAGTCCGTCCCCGACGGTTCTGGCACGCCCGACGGCACCGACTGGGGCGACGCCCCGACCCTGACCGGGCCGCTGCGCAGCCGCGCCGAGCGCCGGCGCGACGCGCTGCTGGGGGACGAGACCGACCGCGGCCGCCCGCTGACCGGCCGGCCGGGCCGGCCGGCAGTCCCCGCCCGCCCCAGCGAGCCCGCGCGCCCGGCCGCGGCGCCCCGCCCGCCGGCCGACGGCGCCACCCGCCAGGCTCCCGTGCCGGTCGAGCGGGCCGCCCGCCCGGCGCCGGTGCCGCAGCGACCGGCACCCGCGCGGCCGGCGGCCCCGCCGCCGCTCGTCCCGCCGACCGCCGCGCGGCTGCCCGCGCCGCCGTCGGTGTCCCCGCCCGCCCCGCAGGCCGCGGCGGCGCCGGCGGCCCCGGCCCGCCCGGCCGCCCCGCTCACCACGGTCGCGCCCTTCCAGGCCGTGCCGACCCCCCAGCTCGACACCCCCGCGCCGGCCGCTGCGCCGCTGGACCCGTGGGACCTGCCGGCCCGCCCGGCCGCGGGCGGCCGCGCACCGCAGGCCGCCCGGGCCGCCGCACCCGCGGCCCCGCCGGCCGCCCTCGCCCCCGCCCCGGCCGCCGCGCCCGTCGCCCCGCCGGCCGCCCCAGCCACCGCGGCGATCCCCGACCGCGAGGTCGCCCGGGGACGCGCGGCGGCCCCGCTGACCGAGGCGATCCCCGACCGCGAGGTCGCCCGCGGGCGCGCCGCCGCGCCGCTGACCGAGGCCATCCCCGACCGCGACGTCCGGCGGGGTGAGCGGTCCCGGACGCCGGAGCCGGACACCGGCCCGTCCACCGGGCTCTCGAGCGACACCGGCGTCGTCGGCAACCGCGCCGCGATGCGGGCCGAGCGCCAGGCGCGCGAGGCCGAGCGGCAGGCGATGGAGTCCGAGCGCCGCAAGGCCGCGCGCCGGGCCGGGGTCTCCCGCGCCGCGCTGCGGGCCGCGGCGACCGCCGAGGAGGACGCCCCGCCGCGCCGGGGCCGGACCGTGCCGGCGCTGCTCGCCGTCGTGGTGGTCGCCCTGGTGGTGCTCGGCGTGTACAGCTTCACGTCCTCGGCGACGCAGGAGGCCGGCTCCACCAGCACGCCTCCGCAGACCTCGGCACCGGCGAGCGTCGCCGCCCCCAGCGGCGCCCTCCCGGAGCTGTCGGTGGAACCGCTGCCCCCGGTCGCGCAGGCGCCCAGCACCCCGGTCCGCGTCCCGGTGACCGTGCTCAACGCCACCGACGTCAGCGGGCTGGCCGGCGACGCCGCCGACGCCTTCCGCGCGCAGGGCTGGGAGTCCAACGGGATCGGCCAGTACGAGGGGCCCGGCGTCGCGGTCACCACCGTCTTCGTGACCGCCGGCGACGAGCAGCAGCAGCAGTCGGCGGTCCAGCTCATGGCGGCCTTCCCCGGCGTGGTCGGCGGCCCGGCGGAGCGCTTCTTCGAGGTGCCCGGCGTGGCCGACCCCGGCCTGGTCGTCGTCGTCACCGGCGAGTGGCGGCCCTGACCGGACCCCGCCGCACCCCGGCCGGACACCGCCGGAACACCGGCGCGGGACCGTCCGTTGGCCGCTTCGTGCGTCCCGTCCGCGGGCCCGTGCGTCCTCGCCCGCGCCCCGGCGCCCGCACGACGCTCGGCGCCCTCCTCGCCCTGCTGGTCACCGGCACCCTGCTCGCGTGGGCCCCGGCGACCGCCGTCGCGGCCGAGGAGGTGCGCACGGAGGACGCCCGGGTCCCCTCCGGCTCCGGTGCCGACGCCGTCGAGCTCGACACCACGCTGTACCTGCCCGGGTCGGCCACCGCGGACGCCCCCGCGCCGGCGGTCGTGCTCGCGCACGGCTTCGGCGGCAGCAAGCAGTCGGTGGCCGACGACGCCCGCGACCTCGCCGGCCGCGGCTTCGTCGTCCTGACGTACTCCGCGCGCGGGTTCGGCGCGAGCACCGGCCAGATCGGCCTCGACGACCCCCGCTACGAGGTCGCCGACCTCTCCACGCTGCTCGACCTGCTCGCCGGGCGCGACGACGTCCTCCTCGACGGCGTCGGCGACCCGCGGGTCGGCGTCGCCGGGGCCAGCTACGGCGGGGCGCTGTCGCTCCTCGGCGCCGCCTACGACGACCGGGTCGACGCCATCGCGCCGCAGATCACCTGGAACTCGCTGACCGCCGCGCTGTTCCCCTCCCAGACCGGCACCGCCGACTTCGCCACGCCCGCCGCCACCCCGCAGGCCGCCGACACCGGCGTCTACAAGCGGCTGTGGGCCGGGCTGTTCTTCGGCGTCGGGTCGGTCCCCGGCGGCGGGCTGCTCGACGCCCTCGGCGGCGGGGACGGCGCCGCCGGGGCCGAGGACGGCGGCAGCGACACCGCCGCCACCGGCGACGGCGCGGCCGCCGCGCCCGCCTCGGCCCCCTCCCTGGAGGACCTGCCGGTCGACCTCTCGACGGTCGACCCCGCCGCGGTGGAGCAGGCGCTGACCTGCGGCCGGTTCCGCGCCGACATCTGCGCCGCCTACCAGGCCGCCGCGGCCACCGGGACGCTCACCCCCGAGGTCGCCGCGGTGCTCGACCGCAGCAGCCCGGCGGCCGTGCTCGACCGCATCACCGCGCCGACCCTGCTGGTCCAGGGCACCGAGGACTCGCTGTTCGGCCTCGGCCAGGCCGACGCCAACGCCCGCGGCATCGCCGCCACCGGCACCCCGGTGAAGGTCGTCTGGTACGCCGGCGGCCACGATTCCCAGGCCTCCGAGCGGGAGACCGCCGAGCTGCGCGACCTCGTCGCCGGCTGGTTCTCCTGGCACCTGCGCGACGAGGACGACCCGGCCCGCGGCGCGGACCCCGGCACCGGCTTCGAGTTCCCCGTGCCCAGCGGCCTGGGCAACACCCTCGGCAGCGTCCAGGGCGGCACGCAGAGCGTCGTCGCCGACGCCTACCCCGGCCTGGAGGGGACCGGGCCCACCGCGCGCACCGAGCTCGCCCTCGACGGCCCGCTGCAGCCGGTGGTCACCCCGGCCGGCGGCACGCCCGCGGCCATCACCACCGTCCCCGGCCTCGGGGCGCTGGCCTCGGCGCTGGGCGGCGCCGCCGTCGAGATCCCCGGCCAGTTCGCCGCGTTCGCCACCGAGCCGCTCGACGAGGCCGTCGAGGTGGTCGGCGCGCCCACCGTCGAGCTCGCCGTCGCCTCACCCACCGGCACCGCGACCCTGTTCGCCAAGCTCTACGACGTCGGCCCCGACGGCGCCCAGACGCTGCCCGGCGGGCTGGTCGCGCCCCTGTCGCTGACCGGCCTGTCGGCCGACCCCGCCGCGCCCACCGAGGTCGCCGTCACGCTGCCGGGGATCGTGCACCGGTTCGAGGCCGGCCACACGATGCGCGTCGTCGTCTCCTCCACCGACCAGGCCTTCGCGCTGCCGGCCGAGGCGGGGGTCTACTCGGTGTCCCTGGCCGGTGCCGGCGACGGCGGCAGCGTGCTCGCCGTCCCCTCCGTGGCGGGGCAGGCGCAGGCCGACGGCGGCACCTCGCGGTGGTGGTGGCTGCTCGGCTCGGTCGTCGCCCTCGGGCTGCTCGGCTGGGCGGCCGCGGTGCTGTGGGGACGCCGGCGCCGCCGCGTCACCTCGGCCGTCGAGCCCGACGGCGAGGACGTGCCGCTGCGCTTCGAGGGCGTGACCAAGGCCTACAAGGACGGCTTCGTGGCCGTCCGCGACCTGTCCTTCGAGGTCCGCCGCGGCCAGGTGCTGGGCCTGCTCGGGCCCAACGGCGCGGGCAAGACGACGTCGCTGCGGATGCTCATGGGCCTGATCCGCCCGACGCAGGGGCGGATCAGCGTCTTCGGCCACGCCGCCGGGCCCGGTGCCCCGGTGCTGTCGCGGCTGGGCTCCTTCGTCGAGGGCACCGGCCTCATGCCGCACCTGTCCGGACGCGACAACCTCACCCTGTACTGGGCGGCCACCGGCCGGCCGGTCGAGGACGCGCACATGGACGAGGCGATCGAGGTCGCCGGCCTCGGCGCCGCCATCGACCGCCCGGTCCGCCGCTACAGCCAGGGCATGCGGCAGCGGGTCGCCATCGCCCAGGCGATGCTGGGCCTGCCCGACCTGCTGGTCCTCGACGAGCCGACCAACGGGCTCGACCCGCCGCAGATCCACGCCATGCGGGAGGTGCTGCGCTCCTACGCCGCCACGGGCCGCACGGTCATCGTCTCCAGCCACCTGCTCAGCGAGATCGAGCAGACCTGCACCCACGTCGTCGTCATGGCCAAGGGGCAGAAGATCGCGCAGGGCACGGTCGAGGAGATCGTCGGCGCCGGCGGCGCGGTGCTGGTGGGGCTGACCGACCCGGCCGACGCCGACCGCGCGGCCGCCGTCCTGGCCGGGCTGCCGGGCGTCACCGTCGAGCGCGCCGACGACGGCCTGGTCGCCGAGCTGGGGTCGCAGACCTCCCGCGCGGCCGCGCTGCAGGCGCTGGTGGCCGCCGACGTCGCCGTCGACCAGTTCACGCCGCGCCGCCGCCTGGAGGACGCGTTCCTGGCACTCGTGGGGGAGTCGTGACCGCGACCGAGCACGTCCAGCCCACCGGCGCCGTCGCCGGCTACCGCCCCGAGCGCACGCTGCGGCTGCCGGTGGAGCTGCGCCGGCAGTTCAAGCGGCGGCGCACCCTCGGCGTGTTCGCGCTCATGGTGGCGCTGCCGCTGGTGCTCATCGCCGCGCTGCAGCTGGGCGCGAGCGAGGACGCGCAGGAGAACAGCCGGATCAACCTGGTCGACGTCGCCACCTCCAGCGGGCTGAACTTCACGCTGTTCGTGCTGTTCGCGACGACGGGGTTCTTCCTCGTCGTGGTCTACGCGCTGTTCTTCGGCGACACCGTCGCGAGCGAGGCGCAGTGGGGGTCGCTGCGCTACACGCTGGCCACCCCGGTCCCGCGGATGCGGCTGCTCCGGCAGAAGTGGCTGGCCGCGCTGGTGCTCGCGGTGGCCGCGCTGCTCACCCTCGCCCTGGTCGCGGTGGTGGCCGGCGGCATCGCGTTCGGGTTCGGCGACATCCGCACGCCGATCGGGGTGAGCCTCCCGCAGGGCGAGGGGCTGCTGCGGCTGGCCGGGATGCTCGGCTACCTGTCGGTGCACCTGCTCGTGGTCGGCTCGCTGGCGTTCTGGCTGTCCACCGTCACCGACGCGCCGCTGGCCGCCGTCGGCGGCGCGGTGTTCACCACGATCGTCTTCTCGATCCTCGACCAGGTCGAGCAGCTCGGGGCCGTCCGCGACTGGTTCCCCACCGCCGAGTCCTTCGCGTGGACCGACCTGCTGCAGACGCCGGTCGACTCCTCGGACCTCTTCCGCGGGGTGGTGCAGTCGCTGGTCTACGTCGCGGTGTTCACCGCGCTGGGCTTCCGCCACTTCTCCCGCCGCGACGTCACGAGCTGACCGTCGGCGGTCCGGGAGGACCGCGGTGTCACAGGCTCGCTCTCACCGCCTGGGCCCAGCCGACGCCCATCGCCCCGTCGGTCACCGACACGTTCGGGACGGCGGACAGGAGCGCCGCCATGCCGTCGACCTCGGCCCCGTTGGCGGTGATCCACAGCCGGCCGACGGCCGACGCCATGTCCAGGTCGCTCACGCTGTCGCCGACCGCCACCGCGTCGGCGGGGTCGAGGCCGCGCCGCTGCAGGTCCCAGGCGATGGCGGCGCCCTTGGAGATGCCGCGCGGCATGAGGTGGTAGACCCGCGCCAGCTGCCCCTCCGGGGCCAGCCGGAGCCGCGCCGAGGCCGGGATGGCGCCGTTGTCGTGCAGGGTCAGCCAGCCCAGGCCGCGCTCGGCGAGCCAGGTGTCGACGGCGACCGGGTCGACGTAGCCGCGCAGCAGCGCGTCGCCCTCGTGCGTGGCGTGCCAGGGCGCGTGCCACTCCAGCCGGCCGGGGTGGGCGGCGCACAGCGCCTCGACGACGCCGAGCCCGGCCATCACGTCCATCGGCGTGCGGCCGGCGTACTCGGCGGGCAGCGCGCCGGTGAGCTGGTGCCGCTCGCGACCGCCGCGCCAGGTGACCAGCGAGCCCAGCTCGGCGATGGCGCCCTCGGCGGCGAAGATCCGGCCGGCCTCGGTGACCTGGTCGGCGGTGCGCCCGCTGACGATGACCAGCTCGACGCCGGCGGTGTGCAGCTCCAGCAGCGCGGCCGCGGGCTCGGCGGTGGGGGAGCCGTCGGCGCCGTGCCAGAACGACCCCCGCGGGCCGACCATCGTGCCGTCGAGGTCGGTGTAGACGATGCGCGCTGCCACCCGCCCATCCTCACCTGCCGCCGTCGTCAGTCCGTACCGGCCCGGCAGGTCTCCACCGCGAACGTCTCCAGCCGGCGCCGGACCTCCGGGTCGGGGGTGACCACCACCGGGCGCGGCTCGGCGTCCCCGAGGGCGACCACGAGCCCGACCAGCCCGGTGCGGTAGCTCTCGCCGAGGGCGTGGACGTCGCACCGCGAGGGCCGCATGCGCAGCACCACCTCGACGGCGGGCTCGTCGTCCAGCGTGGGCAGCGGGCCGGTGGCGTCCACCGCGTACACGGTGTTCGACCCGACCCCGGTCACCCGCAGCGGGTCGCTGCCGGCCAGCCGGGTCAGCCGCACGGTCAGGTCCAGCGCGGGACCCTCGGCGCCGTCGACCTCCCGGACGCCGCTCGCCTCGATGCGGACCTGCCTCGCCAGTTCCTGCTCCGCGCAGTCGGCCTCGTGCAGCCGGGCGACCAGGCCGCCGTCGTCGAGGGGGACGTCGACCTGCCGCTGCGCCCCGGTGGCGTCGCGCAGCCGCACCACCCCGTGCGGCGGGCCGGGTGCGGTCGCGCAGTCGCTCGCGGCGGCCACCACGGGCAGCGCCAGCCCGGCGCCGGGGCGCAGCTCGGCGCCCCGCGGGTCGGCCGGTGCCGTCGGCACACCCGGGGCGACCAGGTCGAGCGCCTCGACGACGAGGCCGGCGTTGCCGGCGACGAGCTCCACCTGCAGGCGCCGGGCGGGCACGTCGCGCCGGTACTGCAGCAGCCTCCCGTGCAGTCCGGCGCCGGGCTCGCCGGCCACGGCGGCCAGCCCGGGCGCCGGGGCGGCGGAGCTGCTCGCCGGCGTGCCGGGAGGAGGTGCCGCCGCGGCCGGCCCGGCGTCCCCGCTCCCACAGCCGGTCACGGCCAGGACGAGCGCGACGGCCGGCCCGGCCCAGGGGCTGCGGTGTCCGCGACCGGGGTGCACGGCCCTCCTCGCGGGTGGGTGGGGGTCCGCATGGTGCGCCGGTGACCCGGGTCCTGTCGAGGGCCGGCCCGGCCGTGCCGCCGGCCGGGCCGGGTCCTCCGGGTGGGTAGAGTCGGCGGCGTTCCACTCATCCAGAGGGGCAGAGGGACACGGCCCGGTGAAGCCCCGGCAACCGCCGCACGCGACCTGCGCGCGGAAGGTGCCAATTCCGTCCCGCGCGGCTCGACGGCCCGTCGCGGGGAAGATGAGGAGGTAGTCGTCGCATGACCCTGACCGCCCCGCCCCCCACCGGGGTCCCCGCGAGTCCCGCGCGCGGCCTGGTCTGTCGCAACTGCGGTGCCACGTCCGGCCTGGTCGCCGAGCACGCCTGCGCGCAGTGCTTCGGCCCGCTGGAGGTCGACTACGACCCCGAGCGCATGCGCGCGGTCACCCGCGAGCAGATCGAGGCCGGCCCGCAGAACATCTGGCGCTACGCGGCGCTGCTGCCCGTCGGTCAGGACCCCGCCGACCGGGTCACCCTCGACCCCGGGCTCACCCCGCTGGTGCGCGCCGACCGGCTCGCCGCGGAGCTCGGCCTCACCGGTGGCCTGTGGGTCAAGGACGACTCGGGCAACCCCACGCACTCGTTCAAGGACCGCGTGGTGTCGCTGGCCGCCACGGCCGCCCGAGGCCTGGGCTACACGAAGATCGCGGCCGCCTCCACCGGCAACCTCGCCAACTCCGTCGCCGCGCACGCCGCCCGCGCCGGCCTGCCCTCCTACGTCTTCATCCCCGCCGACCTGGAGCCGGGCAAGGTCGTGCAGTCGGCGGTCTACGGCCAGACGCTGGTCGCCGTCGACGGCTCCTACGACGACGTCAACCGGCTGACCAGCGAGCTCGCGGAGACCGACGAGTTCGAGGACGCCGCCTTCGTCAACCAGAACGTGCGGCCCTACTACGCCGAGGGCTCCAAGACGATGGGGTACGAGATCGCCGAGCAGCTCGGCTGGCGGATCCCGGCCCAGGTCGTCATCCCGATGGCGTCGGGCTCGCTGCTGACCAAGGTGGACAAGGCCTTCCGCGAGCTCGTGGCCGCCGGGATCGTCGAGGACACCCCGTGGCGGGTCTTCGGCGCCCAGTCGGCCGGCTGCGACCCGATCGCCACCGCGTTCGACAACGGCTGGGACGTCGTCAAGCCGGTCAAGCCCACCGGGATCGCGAAGTCGCTGAACATCGGCAACCCCGCCGACGGCCCGTACGCGCTCGACGCGATCCGCCGCACCGGCGGCTCGGTCGGGCGGGTCGGCGACGAGCAGATCGTGCAGGGCATCCGCGACCTCGCCCGCACCACCGGCGTCTTTGCCGAGACCGCCGGCGGCGTCACCGTCGCCGTCCTGCGGCAGCTGGCCGAGGACGGGCGGCTGGACCCGGCGCAGGAGACCGTCGTCCTCAACACCGGCGAGGGCCTCAAGACCCTCGACCCGCTGACGCCGGTCGTCGGCCCCACCCACCGGATCGACCCGTCGCTGCGGTCGGCCCGGGCGGCGGGCCTCGTCGGCTGACGCGTACCGTCTGCGGGGAGCCGATCCGGCCGGGTGTCACCCCGTCGCCGGATCGTGGCCGGGTCGTGTGTCCAGGATCTCCCCGCGGCGACCTCGCTGTTGTACCGTCTCGCGCGGTCGTCAGTTCCACGCACGTGTCCACGGGCGGGAGAGCTGTACCCCGGCCCCCGGATCACGGGGACCGTCCGCACGCACGAACGTGGGAGCACACGTGGCACAGGGCACCGTGAAGTGGTTCAACGCCGAGAAGGGCTTCGGCTTCATCGCCGTCGACGGCGGGCAGGACGTCTTCGTCCACTACTCCGCCATCCAGATGGACGGGTACAAGAGCCTCGACGAGGGCCAGCGGGTCACCTTCGAGGTCGTCCAGGGCGAGAAGGGCCCCCAGGCCGACGGCGTGCGCGTCGCCTGAGCTGCCCAGCACCGAGCCGCGGCCCGGTCCCCGTCCCGGGGGCCGGGCCGTCGCCGTTCCCGGGAGACCGGCACCCCTCAGCCGGGCGCCGGCGGTGCTGGTCGCGCACGCCGCCGTCCTGGTCCTGCTGGCCGCGGTGTCCGTGGCGCTGACGCTCGCCGGCGGTCACGCCGGCTCCGGGCCGGTCCCGTGGGGCTGACCGCCTCCGAGGGGCACCTGGAGGCCGGCTGGACGTGGGCCGTCCTGCTCGGCCTGTCGCCCTACGGCTGGCTGCCGCTGGCGCCGCTGGTCCTCCTCGGCGCCGTGGTCACCGCGGTCCTCGCCCGCTTCGACGACTGAGGGACGGGCGCGGGAACAGCCCGGCCCCACCCCCCGTTCTTGCACTCGGCAGGGGCGAGTGCCAGACTTCGGATTGGCACTCGACAGTGCCGAGTGCCAATCAGGTCGGAACGGTGAGGCACCGGAACGCGGGCCGTAGGAGCGTCCGCGGCGCCGGTGTCGTCCGTCGCGGGCGCCGGTCCCGGCCGTGCAGCGATCCATGCATGGAGGACATCACCACATGGCCAAGATGATCGCCTTCGAGGAAGAGGCGCGCCGCGGCCTCGAGCGGGGCATGAACACCCTCGCCGACGCCGTCAAGGTGACGCTCGGCCCCAAGGGCCGCAACGTCGTCCTCGAGAAGAAGTGGGGCGCTCCCACGATCACCAACGACGGTGTGAGCATCGCCAAGGAGATCGAGCTCGAGGACCCCTGGGAGAAGATCGGCGCCGAGCTGGTCAAGGAGGTCGCGAAGAAGACCGACGACGTCGCCGGTGACGGCACCACCACCGCCACCGTGCTGGCCCAGGCGCTCGTCCGCGAGGGTCTGCGCAACGTCGCCGCCGGCGCCAACCCGATGGCCCTGAAGAAGGGCATCGAGAAGGCCGTCGCCTCGGTCACCGAGCACCTCCTCTCGACCGCCAAGGACGTCGAGACCAAGGAGCAGATCGCCGCCACCGCGTCGATCTCCGCCGCCGACACCGCCATCGGTGAGCTCATCGCCGAGGCGATGGACAAGGTCGGCAAGGAAGGCGTCATCACCGTCGAGGAGAGCAACACCTTCGGCCTCGAGCTCGAGCTCACCGAGGGCATGCGCTTCGACAAGGGCTACATCTCGCCCTACTTCGTCACCGACGCCGAGCGCATGGAGGCCGTCCTCGACGACCCGTACGTGCTCGTCGTCAACAGCAAGATCAGCTCGGTCAAGGACCTGCTCCCGCTGCTGGAGAAGGTCATGCAGTCGGGCAAGCCGCTGGCCATCATCGCCGAGGACGTCGAGGGCGAGGCCCTCGCGACCCTGGTCGTGAACAAGATCCGCGGCACGTTCAAGTCGGTCGCCGTCAAGGCCCCCGGCTTCGGTGACCGCCGCAAGGCCATGCTCGCCGACATCTCCATCCTCACCGGTGGCCAGGTCATCAGCGAGGAGGTCGGCCTCAAGCTCGACACCGCCGACGTCTCGCTGCTCGGCCGCGCCCGCAAGGTCGTCGTCACCAAGGACGAGACGACGATCGTCGAGGGTGCCGGTGACAGCGACCAGATCGCCGGCCGGGTGAACCAGATCCGCGCCGAGATCGAGAAGTCGGACTCCGACTACGACCGCGAGAAGCTGCAGGAGCGCCTGGCCAAGCTGGCCGGTGGCGTCGCCGTCATCAAGGCCGGTGCCGCGACCGAGGTCGAGCTCAAGGAGCGCAAGCACCGCATCGAGGACGCGGTGCGCAACGCCAAGGCCGCCGTCGAGGAGGGCATCGTCGCCGGTGGTGGCGTCGCCTTGGCGCAGGCCGCCGCCGTCGCGTTCGAGAAGCTCGACGTCGAGGGTGACGAGGCCACCGGTGCCAACATCGTGCGCGTCGCGCTCGAGGCGCCGCTGAAGCAGATCGCCGTCAACGCCGGCCTCGAGGGCGGCGTCGTGGCGGAGAAGGTGCGCAACTCCGAGGTGGGCCACGGCCTCAACGCCGCCAGCGGCGAGTACGTGGACCTGGTCTCGGCCGGCATCATCGACCCGGCCAAGGTCACCCGCTCGGCGCTGCAGAACGCCGCCTCCATCGCGGCGCTCTTCCTCACCACCGAGGCCGTCATCGCCGACAAGCCGGAGAAGGCCGCTGCGGCCGCCCCCGGTGGCGACGGTGGCATGGGCGGCATGGACTTCTGAGTCCCGCCCCCTCGTAACACCAGCAACGCCCGACAGGGGCGGTCCCGCACTCGCGGGGCCGCCCCTGTCGGCGTCTGTGCCGGTCGTGCCCGACCGGCGCCAGCACGGTGACGTCGTGCCCGACGCCCCGCTGGTGCACGACTGGATGCTCGGGGCGCTGGAGCAAGCCCCGCGCGATGGGGGCACGGCACCTGGCGGAGGACGTCGTCGCACCGACGCGGAGGCGGCGGACCGCTCCGCGCGCGGTGCGCTCGACTGGAGGCCGCTCCGGGTGCCACCCGGCCGGCGGGCGAGCCGTCGATGTCCCTGACCGGCGCGTGCCTGCCGTGCCCCCCCCCGCCCCCCCGGGGGCGGGGGGGG
>NZ_JBJGYP010000042.1:0-30411 GCF_054050055.1 Geodermatophilus sp. SYSU D00814 | reverse complement strand
AACTGCGTGACGGCGGCTGCGTGTTCGCCGGCTGTGATGCGCCGAGTCACTGGGCCGACGTGCACCACCTGGTGCACTGGATCGACGGCGGCGAGACCAGCCTCGACAACTCGGCGCTGCTGTGCGAGCGGCACCACACCCAGGTCCACCACGGCTTCCGCGTCGAACGCCAACCGGATGGCCGATGGCGCACCTGGCGACCCGACGGGTCGCAGATCACCACCCCGACACCGCTGGTCCCCGCGGCATGACGTCGGCGGGCGGCGCTAGCGTCGGCGGGGTGGACAGGGTGCGCTGCGGGTGGGGGGACAGCTCGCCGGAGTACCAGCGCTACCACGACGAGGAGTGGGGCTTCCCGCTGCGCGGCGACGACGCGCTGTTCGAGCGGCTCACCCTCGAGGCGTTCCAGTCCGGCCTGTCCTGGATCACCATCCTGCGCAAGCGTCCCGCCTTCCGGGCGGCGTTCGCCGGCTTCTCCATCGACGCGGTCGCCGAGTTCACCACCGACGACGAGGAACGGCTGATGGCCGTCGCCGGCATCGTCCGCAACCGCGCCAAGATCACCGCCGCGGTCCGCAACGCCCGCGCCGCGCAGCGGGTGCCGGAGGGCCTGTCGGACCTGCTGTGGTCCTTCGCGCCCACCGCGCCGCGGCCCCGCCCGGCCACGCTGGCCGACGTCCCGGCCACCAGCCCGGAGTCCACGGCGATGGCGAAGGAGCTCAAGCGGCGCGGTTTCGTGTTCGTCGGCCCGACCACCGCCTACGCGCTCATGCAGGCCACCGGCATGGTCGACGACCACGTGGCGACCTGCTTCCGGGCGACCCCCTGAAGGGGCTCCTGTTGGTCCCGCGGCAGGGATACGGGATCATGTGCCGAGAGCTCAGCACCGAGGAACAGCCACACCGCAGCCGCAGAGGGCGGCGGGTGGCCGGCGAAGGAGGCACGCATGGCGGCCATGAAGCCGCGCACGGGTGAAGGTCCCCTGGAGGTCACCAAGGAGGGGCGCGGCCTGGTCATGCGGGTGCCGCTCGAGGGTGGTGGCCGCCTGGTCGTCGAGCTGTCGCCCGACGAGGCCGCAGCGCTCTCCGAGGCCCTGAAGGGCGCGACCAGCTGAACGCCTCCGCGAGCCTGCCCTCGGGCAGCCCCGCGCAGGACGACGCGGCCCCGGCCGCCGGCAGCACGCCGGCGACCGGGGCCGCACCCTTGCCGCGGGTCGACCTGCTGACCTCCCTGCCCCGGCTCGGCGAGGACGACGTCCTGGCCGTCCCAGTGGGCACCGGCGCCACGCTGCCGCCCTGGCTGGCCTCGCCGGCGTTCGGCACCCTCCCGGCGGTCCCGGTCCGGCTGCTGGCCGGTGCGCTGGCCGACACCGGCAACACCGGCCGTCCCGGCACCGTCACGAACCTGCCGGTCGCCGGCCGCCGTCCCCGCAGCGTCGTCGCCGTCGGGATCGGCGACGGCACCCTCCCGCACGTGCGCGGCTACGTCGCCACCGCCGTCCGCCGTGCGCAGACCCTCGCCGAGCACGGCGCCACCCGGCTGGTGCTGCCCCTCGACACCGCCCTCGCCCCGGCCGGTGCCGACGAGGTGCGCGCCGCCGTCGAGGCCGCGCTGCTCGGCGGCTACCGCTTCCGCGACACGTCGACGCCGCACCCGCCGCGGCTGGCCACCGTCGCCCTGGTCGCCGCCGACGCGGCCGACCCCGCCGTGGCCGCCGCCGCCCGGGCCGGCGAGGTCACCGGCTCCGCCGTCGCCTGGGCCCGCGACCTGGTCAACACGCCCAGCAACACCAAGGACCCCGCCTGGCTGGCCGATCAGGCCGTCGAGCGCCTCGCCGGCCTGCCGCACGTCACCGTCACCGTGCTCGGCCCCGAGGAACTCGCCGCCGGAGGCTTCGGCGGCGTCCTGGCCGTCGGCGGCGGCTCGGCCTCCCCGCCGCGGGTGGTCGTCGCCTCCTACGCGCCGCCCGGTGCCGGCCCGGCGCACCCCGTGCTGGTCGGCAAGGGCATCACCTTCGACACCGGCGGCATCTCGATCAAACCCAACGCGGGCATGCGCGAGATGAAGACCGACATGGCCGGGGGTGCCGCCGTCCTCGCCGCGCTCGACGCCGCCGCGCGCCTCGGGCTGCCCGTCGGGGTGACCGCCGTCGTCCCCGCCGCGGAGAACGCCGTCTCCGGGTCGTCCTACCGCCCGGCCGACGTCGTGCGGCACGTCGGTGGGCGCACCACCGAGGTGCAGAACACCGACGCCGAAGGCCGCATGGTGCTCGCCGACGGCCTCGCCCACGCGCGGCTGTCGCTGGGCGCCACCGTGCTCGTCGACGTCGCCACGCTCACCGGCGCCATGAAGGTCGCACTCGGCACCCGCACCGCCGGCCTCTACGCCACCACCGACGGGCTGGCCGGCGCGCTGGGCACCGCCGCGCTGCACGCCGGCGAGCAGGTGTGGCGGATGCCGCTGGCCGAGGAGTACGCCGAACTGCTGCACAGCGACGTCGCCGACGCGAACAACGCCCCCGGCAACCCCGGCGGCACCACGGCCGCGCTGTTCCTGCGGCCCTTCGCCGGGGACCTGCCCTGGGCGCACCTCGACGTCGCCGGTCCCGCCCGCGCCGCGTCCGACGACGCCGAGGTCGTCAAGGGCGGCACCGGGTTCGGCGCGCGCACGCTGCTGCGCTGGCTGGAGGCCGGGGCACCGCTCGACCCCGCGCCGGCCACCACCGACTGAGGGAGCCCGATGAGCACCGACGACACCGGCGTCGTCTTCCCGGCCGGCCCCGACGGGCGGCGCAGCACCGCGGCGGTCGGCCGGGCGGTGGTGGCCGACGCGCTGCGCCCGGTCGACCCGGTCGGCGCCCGCGCGGCCGAGCAGGAGACCAACTGGCGGGCCGGCTACCTCACTCACTTCCGCCGGCTGGTCGAGGCCGGGCTCGCCTCCCCGGAGGCGGCCCGCACCGTCGCCGGCGCCGGGCTCGACGCCGTCCACGGCCGGCTGCGGGTCGCGGAGGAGGGAAGCGAGCAGCCGCTGGACCGGCTGCTCACCGCACCGGCCGGCCGGGCGCTGCGCACCACCGAGGTCACCGGGCAGGGCGAGCCCGAGCGCGCGTTCACGCTGCCCTTCCACGGCCGCCGGCTCGGCGGCGACGACCTGTCCCGGCGGCTGGACACCTGGGTGGAGTGCGGCGTGCTGGAGCCCACGGCGGCCGCGGCGGTGCGCGAGGTCGCCGCGCACCCCGAGTGGCTGGCGCTGCCCGGCCGCACCGTGGCCGTGCTCGGTGCGGGCGCGGAGATGGGGCCGCTCACCGCCTTGCTGCGCTGGGGCGCCACCGTCGCCGCGGTCGACCTGCCCCGGCCCGACCTGTGGCGCCGGGTCCTCGACACCGCCCGCCGCGGCGCCGGGACGCTGCTGGTGCCCACCGCCGGTGGCGACCTGCCCGACGCCGCCGGCGCCGACCTGGTGCACGAGGTGCCGGCCGTCGCCGACTGGCTCGTGGAGCTGCCCGGCGAGCCGGTGCTGGGCAACTACGTCTACGCCGACGGCGCCGCCAACGTCCGCGTGTCGGCCGCCGTCGACGCGCTGACGCTGCGCGTGCAGGCCGCCCGGCCCGAGGCGGCGCTGGCCTTCCTCGCCACGCCCACCGACGTCTTCGCCGTCCCCGCCGACGCCGTCGCGCAGTCGGTGCGCGCCTACGAGGGGCGCTCGCGGGTCGGCAAGCTGCTGGGCCGGCCGCTGCGGACGCTGTCGGCCGGCCGATTGCTGCGGCGCGGGTACGTGCCCGGCGCCGACCCCGGGCTGCACGACGCGCTGGTGCCGCAGCAGGGCCCGAACTACGCGCTGGCGAAGCGGCTGCAGCGGTGGCGGGCCACGGTCGCCCGGGCGGCCGGCGCCACCGTGTCGCTGAACGTCGCGCCGCCCACCCGCACCCGCTCGGTGGTCAAGAACCGCGCGCTGGCGGCCGCCTACGCCGGCGCGCACCGCTTCGGCGTCGAGGTGTTCGAGCCGGCGACGTCGAACGTGCTCATGGCCGCGCTGCTGGTCCACGACCTGCACACCGGCGGCGGGCCGCGGCACGACCACCCGTGGCAGGACGAGGCGTACGCCGCCGTCCACGGCGGGCTGTGGCGGGCCGCCTACGCGCCGCGCAGCGCGCTCGGGCTGGCCGCGGTGCTCGGCGTCGGCGCCGCCCGCGGCTGATCCGGGCTCACTCGCCGACGGCGCCGTCGACCGCCTCGCGCAGCAGGTCGGCGTGCCCGTTGTGCCGGGCGGTCTCCTCCAGCAGGTGCAGCAGCATCCACCGCAGGCTGAACGCGGCACCGGTGCGCCGGGGCACCGCCGACAGCGCGCCGAGGTCCCCGGCGGCCGCGACCACCGCGTCGGTGCGTCGGCACGCCTCCCGGTAGCGCTCGCGCAGCGCCTCCGGCTCCAGGCCGAGCGCCTCGTCGAACTCCCAGTCGGGCGTGGCGTCCCAGTCGACCCCGGACCACGGCTCGGGGACCGGCTGCCCGGCGAAGCGCTCCACCGCCCAGCTCTCCTCCACCAGCGCCAGGTGGTACAGCAGCCCCGCCAGGGTGAGCGACGACGGCGGGGAGGTCCGGCCGAGCTGCTCGCGGGTCAGCCCCGCGGTCTTCTGCAGCAGCGTCTCGCGCTGGTAGGCGAGGTAGCCGGTCAGCAGGACGGCCTCGGACCCGTTCTCGGGCGGCTCGGTGCGCACCGGTCGACCCTCCCACGCGCTCAGGCGGGCCCGACCAGCCCCGCGACGATCTCGGCCGACAGGGTCACCAGCGGCAGCCCGCCGCCGGGGTGGGAGGAGCCGCCGACCAGGTAGAGGCCGCGGACCGGCGCGGCGTTGCCCGGCCGCAGGAACGCCGCGCGGGCGCCGTTGCTCGACGTGCCGTAGATCGATCCGCCGACGGCGCCGGTCTCGCGGGCGAGGTCGGCCGGGGTGCGGGCCACGCACCAGCGCACCCGGTCGCGCACGTCCAGCCCGCGGGCGGCCATGACCTCCAGCACCCGGCCGGCGTAGCGGTCGGACAGGCCGGGGGCGTCCCAGTCGACGCCGGCGTCGGGGTCGTGCCGCGGTGCGTTGACCAGCACGAACCACGACTCGCTGTCGTCGTCGGGCCGGGTGGCGGGGTCGTCGGGCGCGCTGACGTAGACCGTCGGGTCGGGCACCGGGCACGGGACGCCCCGGTGCCGGCCGGTGCCGAAGACGGCGTCGAACTCGGCGTCGTAGTCGGCGGGGAAGGCGACGGTGTGGTGCGCCAGGCCCGGCGTACGCCCGCGCAGCGCCAGCAGCAGCACGAACCCCGACAGGGAGGGCGTGGCCCGCGTCAGCCCGCGCCGCACCGCGCGGGTGCGGCGGCTCGGCGGCAGCAGCCCGGCGTAGAGCGCGGTGGCGTCGGCGCCGGAGACGACGACGTCGGCGGTGACCTCCCCGCCGTCGGCCAGCTCCACCCCGGAGACCCGGCCGCCGTCGCTGAGCACCCGCCGCACCGGGGTGCCGGTGCGCACCTGCGCCCCGCGCTCGCGGGCGCGGTCGGCCACCGCGGTGGCCAGCCGGTGCAGCCCGCCGCGGACGTACCAGGAGCCGAAGGCCTGCTCCACCCACGGCACGGTGGCCAGCACCGCCGGGGCGCGGCGGGGGTCGGAGCCGGAGTAGGTGGCGTAGCGGTCCAGCAGCACCCGCAGTCGAGGGTCGCGCAGGTGGCGGGCGCCCAGGCCGCGCAGCGTCTGCCACGGCGCCACGGTGCCGACGTCGGAGGGGTCGCGGGCCAGCCGGGCCAGCGTCGCCGCGCCGCGCAGCGGGGACCGCAGGAACGGCTGCTCGGTGATCGCCCACATCGCCTCGGCGCGGTCGAGCAGCGCCCGCCACTGCGCACCGGCGTCGTCGCCGAGCGCGTCGTCCAGCGCGCCGGGGACGTCGTCGAGGTGCCCGGGGACGGCCAGCCGGGTGCCGTCGGCGAACCGGTAGTCCACCGCGGGGTCGAGCCGGACCAGGTCGACGGCGTCCTCCAGCGGCCCGCCGGTGGCGTCGAACAGGTCGCGCAGCACCTGCGGCAGCGTGACCAGGCTCGGGCCGGTGTCGAAGGCGTGCCCGTCGCGCTCGTACCAGCCGAGCTTGCCGCCGACGTCGTCGGCCTGTTCCAGCACCGTGACCCCGTGGCCCAGCGCGGCCAGCCGGGCCGCCGCCGCCAGGCCGCCGAGCCCGGCACCGACGACCACCACCCGCGCCACGCCGTCACCGTAGTGCTCGATCCCGCGACCCGATCGGGTGATCACCAGGGGTGGCGGTACCACCGGCCGGGGAACAGGATCGGACCCGGACGCCGAGCAGACGCGGCCCCCGGGAACGGGAGGAGGCGGCGATCCGTGCGTGCGACAGCGCTGTGGCCCGCACTCGGCGTCCTGCTGCTGAGCGGGTGCTCCGACGTGCACCTGCCCGCCGTGGAACAGGTGGCCGGGGACTTCGCCGCCGGCGACTCCGTCGTCCGGTGCGAGCTGCTCACCGAGGCCGCGGTCTCCAGCCTCGAGCACGAGGAGCCCACCGGTTGCGCCACGGCGCTCGAGGACCTCGAGCTGGGCGGCGGTGGGGTCGTCTCCGCCCAGGTGTGGGGCTCGGAGGCGCAGGTCCGGCTGACCGACGACACGCTGTTCCTCACCCAGACCGCCGAGGGCTGGCGGGTCGCCGCCGCCGGGTGCGCGCCGTCGGACGAGGACCGCTACGACTGCCTGGTGGAGGGCTCGTGAACGCCGTCCGTGCCGTGTTCCTGGCCTACCTGCTGACCGTCCTCGGCGGGGTCGCGTACTGCGTCGTGCTGGCGCTGCTGGGGCGGTGAGCGGCGTGCGGCGGGTCCTGCGCGACAACGGGCTGAGCCTGGCGTTCGGTGGGCTGTTCCTGGCCACCCTCGTCGGCCAGGCGCTCGCCGGTGCGGCCGAGGAGAGCGAGCAGCGCCTCGACCAGGGGCTCGACCCCGTGTCGCTGGCCGACTACGTCACCTCCTCGTCGTTCGCCGTCGACGTCATGGAGAACTGGCAGTCGGAGTACCTGCAGTTCTTCCTCTACGTGTTCGCGACGGTGTGGCTGGTCCAGCGCGGCTCGGCGGAGTCGAAGGAGCCCGACCAGGTCGGCACCGAGAGCGACGAGGACCAGCGGACGGGCGCGCACGCGCGCCCGGACTCGCCGTCGTGGGTGCGCGCCGGCGGGTGGCGGGCCGGCCTGTTCTCGCGCTCGCTGGGCCTGCTGATGGGCGCGCTGTTCCTGCTCACCTGGGTGGCGACGTCCATCGCCGGGTGGACGGCGTACAACACCGAGCAGCTGCAGTCCCACGCCGACCCGGTCAGCTGGGTCGGCTACCTCGGCCGGGCCGACTTCTGGAGCCGCACCTTCCAGAACTGGCAGTCGGAGATGCTCGCCGTCGGGTCGATGGCGGTGTTCGCCGTGTACCTGCGCCAGCGCGGCTCCCCGGAGTCCAAACCGGTGGGCGCCGCCCACGGCGACACCGGCGAGACGGGCTGACGGACCGACCGACCGACGGGCCGGAGGACCCTGGGCGCAGCCACGTCGGGTCCCTACCGTCGTCCCCGCGGAGCCACCGGGGGGACCGGAGGTGGGGCCCGTGGTGACGACGACGATGCCGCGGCTCGTCCCGCTGGACGCCGTCGGTCGACCCGCGGGCGCGCGGGCGGTCGAGTCCGACCGGTTGTCGGTCGGCCGTGACCCGGACTGCGACCTGGTCCTTCACGACCCCGACGTGAGCCGCCGCCACGCCGAGGTCCGCAGGTCCGCGAGCGGCTGGACGCTGCACGACCTGGGCTCCACGAACGGGACCGTCCTGGGAGGTATCCGGCTGTCCGCGCCGGCCCTCCTCCACGACGGGGACGTCATGACCCTCGGGTCCACCCAGGTCCGCTGGGAGGAGCCGGGACGTGCCCGGCCGGCGGAGGGGACCGGCCCATCGGCAGGAGGAGGATCCGTGGCAGCGACCTACCTGGCCCCACCGGAGATGGTCATCGGACAGATCGACGGCCACCAGGTGAACGTCGTCGAGGGGGTCCAGTACATCAACGACGTCCAGCAGGTCATCGAGCAGCGACGGAGCTTCATGCACGACGTCGCGGCCACGCGGACGTGGGCCCGCTGGCTCGCGTGGCCAGGACTGCTCCTCTTCGTGTCCGGCTTCACGGCGGTGTTCGCCAGCGTCCTGCGGTTCCTCAGGGCCCTGTTCGGCGCCGTGTCGTCGGGTGGCGAGCCGGACCCGGCCGCCGTCGACGTCTTCAGCCGCGAGGTGGCCGGCGTGCCCGTCCTCGTCCTCGGGTTCGCCGCTGTCTTCGTCGGGGCCCTGCTCCTCCTGCTCGGACTCGTCCTGCACGTGGTGGCGGCCGCTCGGCTGTCCCGCATCGACCAACGACTGCCCGTGCCGCGCATCGGCACGGGGCCCTACCGCCACTAGGGGGGAACGTGTCCGACGTCTTCCAGAACGTCTCCGGCAACCAGGTCAACATCGTCAGAGGTACGCAGAACATCGGGTCGCAGACCGTCCGCACAGATCTGGCGGCCCTACGCCGGGCGACCGAGGACCTCCAGGCGGCGCTGGGTTCCGCGGGCCTGTCGAGTGCCGAGGCAACGCAGGCCGACCGTGACCTGCAGGAGGTCAACGCCGAGGTCCAGAACCCGCAGCCCGACCCGAGGAGGGTGGTCGGCACGGTGCAGCGGCTCACCCAGCTCCTGAACTCGGCCGGCGCGCTGGCGGGGGCAGCGAACAGCCTGCGAGAGCCACTGCGGGTCCTGGCGGCCTGGGTCGGGCTGCCGCTCTGACCGCCCTCAGAACGCGTACCGGACGCGCAGCCAGGGCGCGTGGTGGGCGATGAGCTCCTGCAGCCGCTCGACGCCGGCCCGCTTGACGCCGTTGCGGTAGCGCACGTTCCACTGGCCGTTCTGGCTGCGCTTGGGCTGCTGCAGGTCCGGCCGCCACAGCAGGTCCTCGGCCCTGGGGTGCCAGCCGAGGTTGACCTCGTGCAGGTCCCGGTTGTGGGTCAGCATGATCACCTCGGCCGCGGCCTGGGCCTTGGCGGCGGGGGACAGGGTGTCGTCGAGGCGGCGCAGCAGGTCGGCCCAGTCGGCCTCCCAGCCGTCCCGCAGGACGACCGGCGAGAGGTTGAGGTGCACCTCGTAGCCGGCCTCGACGAAGTCGTCGACGGCGGCGACGCGGTCGGGCACGCGGCTGGTCCGGACGTCGATCACCTTCGAGTCGGCGTCGGGCATCAGCGAGAACCGGATGCGGGTGCGGCCCTGCGGGTCGAGGTCGAGCAGCTGCCGGTTGACGTACTTGGTGGCGAAGGACGCCTTGGCGGTCGGGAGCCCGCGGAACGTGGCGACCAGGTCGGCCACGTTGTCGCTGACCAGCGCGTCCACCGAGCAGTCGCTGTTCTCACCGATGTCGTACACCCAGCTCACCGGGTCGCACTGGTCGGGCTCGGCCTTGACGCCCTGCCGGGCCACGTGCCGGCGCAGGTAGCCGGTGATCTGCTCGATGTTGGTGAACACGGTGATCGGGTTGGCGTAGCCCTTGCGCCGGGGGACGTAGCAGTAGGCGCAGGCCATGGCGCAGCCGTTCGCCGTCGACGGGGCGATCCAGTTCGACGAGCGGCTGTTCGGCCGGGCCGACAGCGACTTCTTCACCCCGAGCACCAGCGTCTCGGTCTTGACCCGCACCCAGCGCTCGACGTTGCCCGCGTTGCCGTTGAGCTCGGGGATCTGCCAGTGCGAGGGCACCTCGACCACCTCGGCGCCCGGGAACCGGGCGAGCACCTCGCGGCCGCGCGCGGACTCCAGGGCGGCGGGCTCGGCGTAGACGGTGCGCACGTCGAGCAGGCGGGTGGGGGAGGGGACGGGTGCGGGAGCCGGGACGGCGGACGGCGGCAACGCGTCGGTCACGGGAGGTGCAGCACCCCCCGCAGGGCACCGATTCCCGCGCTGACCTGCGGGAACGGTCACACGGGACGGGTCAGGCGGCGGGCCCGGGGACGACGTCCTCCACCCGCAGCCGGCCGCTCTCGAGGTCCTCGGCGAGGTCCTCGACGGTCCGCCCGCCGGCGTAGGCGGCGCCGCGCAGCAGCGCCAGCGCGGTCACCGGGTCCGACTGCAGCACCATCGCCGCGCGGCCGGCGGCCCGCAGCACCGCGGACCGCCGGCGTGCCTCCGGGCCGTGCAGCCACGCAGGCCCGCTCTCCGCCGGCCAGTCCGACCACACGGCGGCCTCGGTCAGCGCCGCGGTCACCAGCTCACCCACCGCCACCGCCGAGAACACGTCGAGCGCCGGGACCGCCGCCTCGTCGGTGAAGTAGAGGTCCAGCGCGCCGGCGCCGGCCAGGTCCTCCCGCAGCGGGAAGGCCACCACCGCCCGGAACGGGGTCTGGTCGGTGAGCATCTCGGCGAAGGCCGGCCAGCGGCGGTGCAGGTCGGCGGAGACGGCGAACACCGGCAGGCGGGCCCGCTGGGCCTCCCAGCACGGCCCGGAGCCGGCGGTGAACTGCAGCCGCTCGGCGCACGCGGACTCCGCGTTGCTGGCCCCGAGCGGGATCCGCTCGCCGGTGGGGTCGACGATCGACAGGCCCGCCCCGTCCACGCTGAGCGTGACCGCGGCGGCCCGCGACAGCCGCACCGGCAGGAGCTCGGCGTCCCCGGACCCGCCGGCGCTCTCGCGGTCGAGCGCCGCGGCGAACCGCGTGGCGATGGTCACGGTTCATCCTCCCCCCGCTCGGGTGGGCGGGACCAGCGGGTCACCCGCCGGCACCTGGCCGGTGGGTGTAGGCGGCCTCGCGGACGGCCTCGTCCTCCTCCAGCCCGGCGCCCAGCGCGCCGCCGACGGTGGCCAGCGAGCTGGTCAACCAGGCCAGCTCCAGGTAGTCGCCGAGGCCGGCGCGGTGCCCGAGCCCCTCGGCGAACAACCCGGAGGGCACCAGCAGCAGCGCACCGGTCAGCGCGAGTGTGAACAGAACGGCGTAGAGGGTGAGCACGCCGAGCACCACGGTGGCGACCGTGGCCAGGTTGAACAGCGCCACCTGCTTGCGCACCCGCGGCGAGCCGGCCCGCTCCCAGAGCCGGGCGCCGACGACCAGCGTCGCGCAGATGGCCACCACCGAGCCCAGCCCGACCGCCGCGAGCCGCACGGGACCGAACCGGTCGGCCAGCCGCCAGATGTCGGAGGTGACCAGGGCGAACACGCCGGCGGCCACCGCGGCGGCCAGGGCCCGCGACAACGACGCGGTCAGCCGCCACGGCCGGTTGGCCCGCACCATGCCGACCAGCAGGCGCAGGTTGCCGGTGAGCACGCGCGCGGTGAACCCGACCCCGGCGTCGCCCTGGTCGGCGGCCAGCTCGCGCAGCCGCCGGCGCAGCGCCCCGGGGTCCCCTCCGTCGTCGCCGAGCAGCGCGCGGACCAGTCCGAGCGACGTCTGCAGGGCCCGTCGTCGGCGGCCGACGGCGCCCAGCGCCGGCAGCGACAGCAGCGCGACGCCGTGGACGGGGCTGGCGTGCGCCACCACGGTGCGACGGGCGACGGTCAGCGGCAGGTCGGTCACGCAGACGGCGAGGTCCCACTCCTCGGCCAGCAGCCGCTCGCGCGCCGCGGCCACGATCTCGGCGTCGTCGGCCGGCGGGGTGACGAGGCCGTCCTCGACGACGCGCACGTCCCAGGCGACCTCCGGGTGGTCCCCGCGCAGGGCACCGGCGAGGTCGGCGGCCAGCTCGTCGGCCACCTCGGCCGGCGCCCCGGGCGCGGCGACCAGGCCGACGACGACGTCCGGGCGGGCGACGGCGCCGCGACCCGGCCCGTCGCCGACTGCTGCAGTGCTCACGGCAGCAGCCGGCTCTCCCGGCCGGTGCGCCACTCGACCATGACGATGCTGGCGTCGTCCTGCAGCTGCCCGTCCTGGTGGTCCATGACGCTGCCCATCAGCCGGCGCATCGTCTCCGGCGGCGGGTCACCGGCGAGCTCGGCGCGGACGACGAGGTCGGCCAGCCGCTCCTCGCCGAAGAACTCCCCGTCCGGGGAGCGCGCCTCGACGACGCCGTCGGTGTAGAGCAGCACCCGGTCGCCAGGGCGCAACTGCACCGCGCAGACCTCCGGCTCGGCGGCGAGCAGCCCGAGCGGCCGCGACACCCGGCACGGCGGCGGGTGCAGCGGCACGCCGTCGCGCACCAGCAGCGGTTCGGGGTGCCCGCAGTTGACCCAGCGCAGCAGCCCGGTGCCCAGGTCGAGCCGGGCCACGGCGGCGGTGGCGAACCGGCTGTCGGGGAACTGCCCGGCGACGACGGCGTCCATGGCCGCGGCGACCGCGGGCAGGTCCAGCCCCTCGCGCCGGGCGTGCCGGTAGGCGCCGACGGCCGCGGTGGCCAGCAGCGCCGCCGGCAGCCCGTGGCCGACGGCGTCGAGCACCGCGAGGTCGACCAGCGGGCCGTTGACGGCGTAGTCGAAGGTGTCCCCGCCGATCTCGTACGACGGCTCCAGCGCACCGGTGACCACCACCCGCTCGCTGGCGTAGGTCAGCGGGGGCAGCAGCTCCCACTGCATCTCCGCGGCCAGCGTCAGCGGCCGGCGCCGGCGCAGCCGGGAGAAGACGTCGCTGTAGGAGTCGCGGGTGACCACCAGCTCGGCGACCAGCGAGGCGAACGACCGCGTGTCGTCCTCGAGGGCCGGTGAGACCTCATCCGGCAGCACGAGCTCCAGGACGCCGATCCGCTCGGCGCCGTCGAGCAGCGGCAACCACAGGCTCCCCGGCCCGTCGTGCGGGGCCGGCCGCACCGGCTCCACCCGGCGGAAGGCGCGGCCGGCGACCGAGCCGTCGATGGTCAGCAGCGGCCGGTCGGGCACGCCCGCGCCGGCGAGCGGGACGAGCTGGTGCTGGGCGTAGTCGGCGAGGTAGACGACCGCGTCGTGGGCGCCCAGCCGACGCGCGTGCGCGGCGACGACGGCGCCCAGGTCGTCGGCGGGCAGCCGGTGCGACGCGCGCACCAGTGCGCGGATCGGGTCCTCGGCGGAGGGCTGGGACGTCACGGGGGGACAGCTTCCCACCCGGCGCCCGCGCACACCGACGGACTCAGCCGCGCGCCTCCAGCACCGACGCGTAGACCTGCACCGTCTGCTGCGCGATCGCCGCCCAGCCGAACTCCGACAGCACCCGCTCCCGGCCGGCCGCGCCCATCGCCGCCGCGCGCGCCGGGTCGGCGAGCAGCTCGGCGACCCGCTCGGCCAGGCCGGCCTCGAAGGCGGCGACGTCGTCCGGGTCGTAGGGGACCAGCAGGCCGGTGACGCCGTCGGCGACGACCTCGGGGATGCCGCCGACGGCGCTGGCGACCACGGCCGTGCCGCAGGCCGCGGCCTCGAGGTTGACGATGCCCAGCGGCTCGTACACCGAGGGGACCACGAACACGGTGGCCCCGGTGATCAGCGGCACGAGCTGCTCGCGCGGCAGCATCGCCTCGATCCACACCACCCCCGGGCGGCGGGCCTGCAGCTCGGCGACGGCGTCGGCGACCTGCTGCCGCTCCGCCGGGGTGTCGGCGGCCCCGGCGCACAGCACCAGGCCCGCGTCGGCCGGCAGCCGCTCGGCGGCCCGCAGCAGGTGGACCACGCCCTTCTGCCGGGTGATCCGCCCGACGAACAGCGCGTAGGGCCGGTCGGGGTCCACGCCCAGCGAGCGGACGACGTCGGGGTCGTGCACCGGGCGGTAGGCCTCGGCGTCGACGCCGTTGCCGACGACGTGCACCCGGGCCGGGTCGAGGTCGGGGTAGGCGTCGAGGACGTCGGCGCGCATCCCGCGGCTGACCGCGATCACGCCGTCGGCGGCGAGGTAGGCGGTGCGCTCCACCCACGACGACAGCCGGTAGCCGCCGCCGAGCTGGTCGGCCTTCCACGGCCGGCGCGGCTCGAGGGAGTGGGCGGTGACCAGGTGGGGGAGGCCGTGTACGAGCCCGGCCAGCAGGCCCGCGCCGTTGGCGTACCAGGTGTGGCTGTGCACCAGGTCCACGCCGCCGAGCGCGGCGGCGATCTCGACGTCGGTGCCCAGCGCCTGCAGCGCGCCGTTGGCGCCGGCCAGCCCCGGCGGCACCGGCCACCCGACGGCGTCGGGCCGCGGGGAGCCGAAGGCGTGGACGTCGACGTCGGGCCCTGCGGGCAGCGAGCGCAGCGCCGCGACCAGGTGCTCGACGTGCACCCCCGCGCCGCCGTAGACGTCGGGGGGCCACTCGCGCGTGACGATGCCGATCCGCACGTCGGTCACCCTAGGGGGGACGGCGAGGGGCCGCCGGACGCCGGAGCAGCTAGGTTCGCCCCATGCGTGGGGGTCCCCGGGTGCTCGGCATCGTCCTGGCCGGTGGTGAGGGCAAGCGGCTGGCGCCGCTGACCGCTGACCGTGCCAAGCCGGCGGTCCCCTTCGGGGGCAACTACCGGCTCATCGACTTCGTGCTGTCGAACCTGGTGAACGCCGAGATCCGGCAGATCGCGGTGCTCACCCAGTACAAGAGCCACAGCCTCGACCGGCACATCACCACCACGTGGCGGATGTCGCAGCTGCTCGGCAACTACATCACCCCGGTGCCGGCCCAGCAGCGGCTCGGCCCGCGCTGGTACACCGGCAGCGCCGACGCGATCTTCCAGAGCCTCAACCTGATCTACGACGAGCGGCCCGACATCGTCGTCGTCTTCGGTGCCGACCACGTCTACCGGATGGACCCGGGACAGATGGTCGACCAGCACGTGCAGACCGGGGCGGGGGTCACCATCGCCGGGCTGCGGGTGCCGCGGCAGGAGGCAACCGGCTTCGGGGTCATCGACGCCGGCGCCGACGGCAAGGTGCGCGGCTTCCTGGAGAAGCCGGCCGACCCGCCGGGGCTGCCGGACTCCCCGGAGGAGTCCTTCGCCTCGATGGGCAACTACGTCTTCACCACCGACGCGCTGCTCGAGGCGCTGCGGGCCGACGCCGAGGACCCCGACTCCGTGCACGACATGGGCGGGTCGATCATGCCGATGCTCGCCGACCAGGGCCGGGCCCACGTCTACGACTTCTCCACCAACGTCGTCCCGGGGACCACCGAGCGCGACCACGGCTACTGGCGCGACGTCGGGACGATCGACTCCTACTACGACGCGCACCTGGACCTGGTGTCGGTGACGCCGGTGTTCAACCTCTACAACGACCGCTGGCCCATCTACACGCTGCCGCCGCAGCTGCCGCCCGCGAAGTTCGTGCTCGGTGGCCGGGCCGAGGAGTCGATGGTCAGCGCCGGGGCGATCATCGGCGGCGGGTCGGTGCACAACAGCGTCGTCTCACCGGGGGTGCACGTCGACCGCGGCGCCCGGGTCGAGGACAGCGTGCTGATGAACGGCGTGCACGTCGGCGAGGGCGCCTACGTCCGCCGGGCGATCCTCGACAAGAACGTCGTCGTGCCGCCGTGGGCCCGCATCGGCGTCGACACCGACGCCGACCGGGAGCACTACCACGTCAGCGCCGGGGGCGTGGCGGTCCTGGGCAAGGGCGCCCGCGCGATCGTCTAGCGGATGACGAAGGACCCCCGTGCCCCCCGAGAAGGACCCCGTCCCCCTCACCCCTCGCACGCTCGGGGCGAGCCTCCGGACGGGGCCATCCGCCGCTCGGGCCGGGCCCCTGCACGAGGGCCGTTCCAGCACGTCACCTCTGGTCGTCACGCTGCTGCTCGGCGCGCAGGCGCAGGCCCGCTTCGACCGGCTGCGCGCCGAGCACTTCCCGGCCGGTCGCAACCACGTGGCCGCGCACGTGACGCTGTTCCACGCGCTGCCCGGGGAGCAGCGGCCCGCCGTCGACGCGGCCCTGGCCCGGGCCGCGGACCGGCCGCCCTTCGACGTCGCGGTGACCGGCCTGCGGCTGCTCGGCCGCGGCGTCGCCTACCGGCTGCACGCCGGCGAGCTCTCGGCCCTGCACGCCGCCCTGGCCGCGGAGTTCGACCCGTGGCTGACCCGGCAGGACCGGCGGCGGCTGTCGGCGCACGTGACCGTGCAGAACAAGGTCGAGCCGCAGGTGGCCCGGCAGCTGCGCGACCGGCTCGCGGCCGGGTTAACCCCGCACGCGGTGCCCGCCCGCGGGCTGGGGCTGTGGCGCTACCTCGGCGGCCCCTGGGAGCCGCTGGCCGAGCACGCGTTCGCGGCCTGACCCGTCACGGCCGGCGGGTGGCCAGCAGCAGGCCCGCGCCGACCGGCAGGACGGCGGAGGTGAGCTGCTCGTCCTCGCGGACCGTGCGGGCCAGGTCGCGCCAGGCCACCGTCTGGGGGTCGCGGGCCGCGCGGTCGCCGATGCGGCCGCCGGCGAGCAGGCCGTGGCAGACCAGCGTGCCGCCGGTGCGCACCAGCCCAGCGACGGCGCCGAGGTGGCCGGACCACTCCGTGGGCGGGGCGGTGCACACCACCAGGTCGTAGGCGCCCGGCGACAGCCGCGGCAGCACCTCGGCCGGCGTGCCGAAGATCAGCCGGGTCCGGCCGGGCGGGACGCCGGCCTCGGCGAGGGCGCGCCGGGCCGCCCGCAGCTGCTCGGGGTCGGTGTCCAGCACGGTGAGGACCCCGTCGGGGCGCATGCCGCGCAGCAGCCAGAGGCCGGCGACCCCGCCGCCGCTGCCGATCGAGACGACCGCGCGGGCGCTGCTGCCCGCGGCCAGGACGGCGAGGGCGGCGCCGACGGCCGGTTCCACCGGCGGCTGCCCGCCCAGCGCGCCCGCCCGGGTCCGGGCGGCGGCGAGGACGGGGTCCTCGGCGGCGTAGCGGTCGGCCCACGCGGCGCCGCCGGTGCCGCCCGCGTGCGGCGGGGGTCCCTCGGCGCTCATCACCGGCCGAGGGTAGAGGCCGCCGGCGCCGCGACCCGGGACGCGCAGGTGTGACCCGGACCTGTGAGGTCCCTGTGAACGGGAACACCGCGGGAACGACCGCCCGTTGGGCCGGGTGTGACACCCGAGCGTGCCGCCGTCCCCGCCCACCCCGCGGGGGAGGTCGGCAGCGTGCGCGTCCGCGATACTGGGGACGTGTCCGAGGCCGCCGTCCCCCCTGCCACCGACCAGCCGGGCGTGTCCGGCGCCGGTGAGGTGTGGGTCGCGCCCACCTGGGAGCAGGTCGTGCGGGACCACTCCGCCCGCGTCTACCGGCTCGCCTACCGCCTCTCGGGCAACGCGCAGGACGCCGAGGACCTGACCCAGGAGACCTTCGTGCGGGTGTTCCGCTCGCTCGCGGACTTCTCACCGGGCACCTTCGAGGGCTGGCTGCACCGGATCACCACGAACCTCTTCCTCGACATGGTCCGCCGCCGCCAGCGGATCCGCTTCGACGCGCTGCCCGAGGACACCGAGCGGCTGCCCGGCACCGCGCCCAGCCCCGAGCAGGTCTACGCCGACACCCACCTCGACCCGCAGGTGCAGGCGGCGCTCGACGCGCTGCCGCCGGAGTTCCGCGTCGCCGTCGTGCTCTGCGACATCGAGGGTCTGACCTACGAGGAGATCGCCACCACCCTCGGCATCAAGCTCGGCACCGTGCGCAGCCGCATCCACCGCGGCCGCGTGCAGCTGCGCCAAGCGCTGGCGCACCTCGCTCCCCGGGGGGTCGCCGCACCGGGGGCGACGGCATGAGCCTGCCGGAGAGCCACCTGGCGCAGGAGGCCATCGCAGCGCTGGTCGACGGCGAGCTGGCCAGCGGCCCCGCCGCCCGCGCCGCCCGTCACCTGGCCGGTTGCGCCGAGTGCCGGATGCTCGTGCAGGCCCAGCGGGAGGCCAAGGAGGCGCTGCACACCGCCGCCGACGTCGCCGTCCCCGGCGACCTGCTGTCCCGGCTGTGCGCCATCCCGTTCACCGCCGACGTCCCCGGCTCCGGCGGCCTCGGCGCGGTCGCCGCCGGGCCCGGGCAGCTGACCGTCACCGACTCCTCGGGCTGCTGGACCATCGCGCTCGACGACCCGCCCGCGCGCAGCGCACCCCTGCACCAGGCGCGCTGGCTGCGCCGCGGGGTGGCCGGGACCTTCATCGGGCTGAGCCTCGGGGTCGCCGCGCTCGCCCTCCAGCTGCCCGACGTCGGCACCGCCTCGCCCGCCTCGCCGCCGTCGTCGGTGGCCGGCGGGTCCGGGCCCGACGAGCGCACCGAGGTGCGGCCCCCGGTGGTGCGGACGCTGACGCAGTCGCAGGACGCCGCCGGCACCACCCCCTGACCTGCGACACTCGGGGTCCCCCGGCGGCGGGGCCGACCCGCCGCGCCCACCTGCCAGGTCCCGGGAGGACCCTGTACCCGTGACGCCACCCGACGCCCGGCAGTCCGGGTCCGACGACGGCGAGCGCACCGCCGACCGCACCCCCGAGGCCGACGACGCGGCCTTCGCCCGTCCCGCCGGCGCCTCCGGACCGTTCGACCCGCCCCAGCGCGGGCGCCCCGCGGTGCAGGCGGCCGCGCCGCCGAGCCCGGCCCAGCAGGCCGCCTTCGGGCGGCCGGCCACCGTCCCCGGCAGCTTCGCCGGCGACCGGCCCACCCCGCCGCCGCGTCCGGTCGCCCCACCGCCGCCGGAGGCCGTGCTGCGCGCCTTCCGCGGGCCGGCCGGGCAGGCCGGGCTGCAGGAGCCGCCCGGCGGACGCCCGGGCCGGCGGCGCACCTCGGCCGGGCCCTGGTGGAAGTCCGACGCCCGGAGCGACCCGTGGCGCGACCCGCACGCCCCGGCCGGCCTCGCCAGCCCGGCGGTGTTCGAGGAGGAGGCCGAGCAGGAGGGCCCGGTCGTCGTCGACCGGAAGGGCCGCCGGAAGCTGCGGCTGCGGGACCTGTCGGTGCGGGTGGCCGCCCTCGTGCTGCTCGCGGTGCTGCTGGCCGGCGCGCTCGGCGGCGGCGTCGGCTACCTGCTGACCCGCGAGGCCGCGGAGACGCCGCTGCTCGCCCCGGGCACCACCCTGTCCGAGACCGACGACGCCGTCACCCGCGAGCCGGGGTCGGTGGCCGACATCGCCGAGCGCGTGACGCCGGCGGTGGTCTCCATCGAGGTGCGCATCGGCCAGGCCGGCGCCACCGGCTCCGGCGTGGTCGTCGACGGCGAGAACGGCTACATCGTCACGAACAACCACGTCATCTCCGGCGCCGACGGCGTCGAGGGCGCCGCGATCCGCGCGGTGTTCAGCGACGGCACCGGGTCCGAGGCGCGCATCGTCGGCCGGGACCCGGCCAGCGACCTCGCCGTCCTCAAGGTGGACCGGCCCGGCCTGGTCACCGCCTCGCTGGGCAGCTCCGACGACGTCGTCGTCGGGGACCCGGTAGTGGCCATCGGCTCGCCGCTGGGCCTGGCCGGCACCGTCACCACCGGCATCGTCAGCGCCCTCGACCGGCCGGTGCGGCTGGCGGGGGAGGGCAGCGACACCAACGCGGTCATCAGCGCCGTGCAGACCGACGCCCCGATCAACCCCGGCAACTCCGGTGGCGCGCTGGTCGACGCCACCGGCGCGGTGATCGGCATCAACACCGCGATCGCCTCGCTCGGCGGCGGCAGCGTGGGCCTGGGCTTCGCCATCCCGATCGACACCGCCCGCGACATCGCCGAGCAGTTGATCTCCACCGGCACGGCCGTGCACGCCTCGCTGGGGGTCAACGCCCGGTCGGTCACCGACGGCACCCGCGACGGCGCCCTCGTGCTCAACGTGGAGCCCGACAGCGCCGCGGCCGCCGCGGGGATCCGCGAGCAGGACGTGGTCATCGCCGTCGACGACGTGCCGGTCGGCAGCTCCGAGGAGCTCGTCGTCGCCGTCGACGCCCACCGGCCCGGGGACGTGGTGACCATCGAGCTGATCCGCAACGGGTCCTCGACGACGGTCCAGGCGACGCTCGACCAGGCCTAGTCGGGAGCTCGGGCGCAACTACCCTGGGTGCGACCGAGGACGGGAGTGGCGGGTGTTCGACTCGATCGGGTGGGGCGAGATCGTCGTCCTGGCGCTGGCCGCGCTGTTCATCTTCGGGCCCGAGCGGCTGCCCACCCTCGCCCGCGACGCCGCCGCCGGCCTGAAGAAGGTCCGCACGGCACTGACCGGGGTGCGCGCCCAGGTCGACGAGTCCCTCGGCGAGGAGCTCGCCGGCCTGCGCGACCTCGACCTGCGCAAGTACCACCCGAAGACGTTCATCCGGGCGCAGCTGTTCGAGGACGACGACACCCCGCCGGTGCGCCGCGGCAGCGCCACCGCCGCCGGGGCCACCGCGGCGAGCCTGGTGAAGCCGGCCCCGGCGCGGCGCGACCGCAGCGTCCCGCCGCCTTTCGACGTCGACGCCACCTGACCCCGGCGCGGGCGGTGGACGCCGACTGAACGAGGGCCGCGACGGCGACCCCGAGGGGGATCCCGAGGGCTGGCTCTGGCAGCCGGTGCGCCTGTTCGCCGTGGTCGCCGACCGCCACGGGCAGGACGCGCTGGCCGCCCTCTACCGGGTCTGGGGAGAGGCGGTGCGCACCCGCGGCGAGTGCCCCCCCCGGGGACGTGCTCGAGGAGGTCGGGCTGCCGCAGGACCGGGCGCAGGTCATGGGCTCCGCCGCGCACGACGACCTCGTCCGCGCCTCGTACGAGGCCGGCACCCGGCTCGTGGGCACGCACGTCGGCACGCCCGTCGTCGCGGTGCCAGGCCCGCGGGGCCCGGTCGCCTGGTTCGGCCCGGTGCTGTCGCAGGTGCCCCGCGGGGAGGCCGCCGGCCGGCTGTGGGACGGCGTCGCGCTCGTCGCCGCCACCCCGGGGTTCCACGAGATCCAGGCCGGGCCGCGCGAGCCGCCGCGGACCTGACCCGGAGACGACGGAGGCCCGGTCCCCGACGGGACCGGGCCTCCGGTGTCTCAGCGGCGGACGGGGGTGAGCCCCAGCGACATGCCGGACAGCCCGCGCTGGCGGACGGCGAGGGAGTCGGCGATCGTGGTGAGCGCCTGCGCGGCCGGCGTCTCCGGCTGGGCGAGCACGATCGGCGCACCCGCGTCGCCGGCCTCGCGCAGCCGGGTGTCGAGCGGGATCTGGCCCAGCAGCGGCACCCGGGCGCCGAGCGTGCGGGTCAGCGCGTCGGAGACGGCCTGCCCGCCGCCGGAGCCGAAGACCTCCATGCGCGAGCCGTCGGGCAGCTCGAGCCAGGACATGTTCTCGATGACGCCGACCACCTGCTGGTGGGTCTGGGTGGCGATCGCGCCGGCCCGCTCGGCCACCTCGGCGGCGGCCTGCTGCGGCGTGGTCACCACGAGGATCTCCGCGCCGGGCAGCAGCTGGGCGATGGAGATCGCCACGTCACCGGTGCCGGGCGGCAGGTCGAGCAGCAGCACGTCGAGGTCGCCCCACCAGACGTCGGCGAGGAACTGCTGCAGCGCGCGGTGCAGCATCGGCCCGCGCCACACCACGGGGGTGTTGCCCGGGGTGAACATGCCGATCGAGATGACCTTCACGCCCATCGACTGCGGCGGCATGATCATGTTGTCGACCTGGGTCGGCTTGTCCTCGACGCCCAGCATGCGGGGCACCGAGTGGCCGTAGATGTCGGCGTCGACCACGCCGACCGACAGGCCCCGCTTGGCCAGCGCGGCGGCCAGGTTGACCGTGACGCTGGACTTGCCCACCCCGCCCTTGCCGGAGGCGACGGCGTAGACGCGGGTCAGCGAGCCCGGCTGGGCGAAGGGGATGACCGGCTCGGCGGCGTCGGTGCCGCGCACGGTCCGGCGCAGCTCGGCGCGCTGCTCGTCGCTCATGACGTCGAGGCCGACCTGCACCGAGGTCACGCCGGGCACGGCGGACACCGCGGTGGTGACCCGGTTGGTGATCGTCTCGCGCATCGGGCAGCCGGCCACGGTGAGGTAGACCTCGACCCGCACCGCGCCCGGGTCGCCGCCGACCCCGATCTGCACGTCCTTGACCATCCCGAGGTCGGTCAGCGGACGGTTGATCTCCGGGTCCTGGACGGTGGCCAGAGCGGCGTTGACGGCGTCGAGCGCCGGCGAGCCGGTCAGCGTGTCGGACATGGGGGTGTGTGTCTCCTTCGACGGGGGGACCCGGCGCGGCCTGCCGCACGGGGCGGGGACGCGCTCTCCGGGCCACCTGCCACTGTACGGCGGTCGGCACCGGGTGCCGCCCGGCGCGGGGGTGACGTGCTGCGCAGTCCGGCGCCCCGCACCCGTGCAGGTCAACGCCGTGCCGGGCGCCTCGCTTCCCTCCCCGGGCGGGTCACTAGCCTCGGCTCCCGTGTCCGGAACCGCCCGCACCGCCGTCCTGCGCGACGCGATCGGGCTGGGGGTCGCCGTCGGTCTCTACGGCGTCGCCTTCGGGGCGGCCGCCGACTCCGCGGGCCTGGACCCCTGGCAGGCGCTGGCCATGTCGCTGCTGATGTTCACCGGCGCCTCGCAGTTCGCCCTCGTCGGCGTGCTCGGGGCCGGGGGTGGCGCGGCCGCGGCGATCGGCAGCGCGCTGCTGCTGGGCACCCGCAACACCGTCTACGGCGTCCGCCTCGCCCCGCTGCTCGCCCCCCGCGGGCTGCTGCGCCGGCTGGGCCTGGCGCACTGGGTGATCGACGAGACGACGGCGCTGGCCGTGGCCGCCCCCGACCGGGACCTGGCCCGGCTGGCGTTCCTCTCCGGCGGCGCGGCGATCTTCACCGTCTGGAACACCACCACGCTGGTCGGCGCCCTCGGTGCCGCGGCGCTGGGGGAGACCGCGCAGGCCGCCCTGGACGCCGTCGTCCCGGCCGCGTTCCTGGCCCTGCTGTGGCCGCGGCTGCGGGCCGGCGCGGAGGAGCCCGCCGTCGCCCGCCGGGTCGCCCTCGGCGGCGCGGCGGTGGCGCTGGCGCTCACCCCGTTCGTGCCGCCCGGCGTGCAGGTGGTGGCCGCCGTCGTCGCCGTCGCCCTGGCCGGCCCGCCGCGGGAGGAGAGCCGGTGAGCACCGGGACGCTGTGGGCCGTCGTGCTGGCCGGGTCGCTGGGCTGCTACCTGCTCAAGCTGGCCGGGCTGTCGGTCCCGGCGGCGTGGGTCGAGCGGCCGTGGGTCACCCGCATGGTCACCTTCGTCCCCGCCGCGCTGCTGGCCGCGCTCGTGGCGGTGCAGGCGGTGGCGGCGGGGCGCGACCTGGTCGTCGACGGCCGGCTGGCCGGGCTCGCCGTCGCCGCGGTGGCGCTGGCGCTGCGCGCCCCCTTCGTCGTCGTCCTGCTGCTCGCCGGCGCCACCGGGGCGCTCGTGCACGTCCTGGCGGGGTGAGGCGCCGGCGCGGTGACGGGGGACACACCCCCGGCTACGGCCGGGTGCTCGACCGGCATCGGCCGGGCGACCGCCCTCCGGCTGCTGGACGGGCCGCTGCCCGTGGTGGCCACCGCCCGGCGCCCGGAGACCCTGGCCGGGCTCGCGGACGCCGGCTGCGAGGTGCTGGCCCTCGACGTCACCGTCGAGGAGTCGATGGCGGCCGCGGTCGACACGGTGGTGCAGCGCCACGGCCGGGTGGGCGTCCTGGTCGACAACGCCGGCCACTCGCAGTCGGGCGCGGTGGAGACGCTGGCGATGGACGACCTCCGCCGGCAGTTCGAGACCGACGTCGTACGCCTCCTTCGACGCGGCGGTGGCCGACGCGACGCTGGCCGCCTGCACCCGCGGCCCGCTGGCCCGCTTCGGCGGCACGCCCGAGGACGTCGCGCGGGCCGTCGCGGCCGCCGTCGAGGCGCGGCGCGCTCCGGTGCGGGTCCGGGTGACGCCGTCGGCGCGGCTGCTCGTCGCCCAGCGCCGCCTGCTGCCCGACGCGCTGTGGGACCGCTTCCTGCGCACGCAGTTCCGCACGCCGGCGGGTTGACCGCCCGCGCCGCGCCGACTCAGAACAGCCGGGTGTCCCGCTGTTCGAGGTCGAGCAGGAAGCGCTTGCGGGCCAGCCCGCCGCCGAAGCCCACCAGGCTGCCGTCGGCCCCCACCACCCGGTGGCAGGGCACGACGACGGCCAGCGGGTTGCGCCCGCACGCGAGGCCCACGGCCTGCGCGCCGCCCGGCTCGCCGACGGCGGCCGCGACCGCGCCGTAGTTGCGCGTCTCCCCGTAGGGGATGCGGGTCAGCTCCCGCCACACCGCCCGCTCGAAGACGCTGCCCACCGGCCGCAGCGGCAGGTCGAAGGCCTCCCGCTCACCGGCGAGGTACTCACCGAGCTGACCGGCGACGTCGGCGAGGGCGGCGTCGTCCCGCGCACCGAGGTCGGCCTCGGGACCGGGCGGCGAGAGGTACAGCCGGACGAGCACGCCGTCGTCGGCGACGACGGTCAGCGGCCCCATGGGCGAGGGCACCACCGCGTGCGCACGCATGCCTGCAGGGTGCCGCAGGGGTACGACGGAACGGAGGGGGCTACGCCGTGGGGTCGGCCAGCGCCGGCCGGGCGGCCTCCTTGTGCCGCTTCTTGGCCTTCTTCTCCCGCTCCTCGGCCGGCTGGGCCTCCACCAGCCGGTTGAGCTCGCCGCGGATGAAGTCGCGGGTGGCCACCTCGCCGATCGCCAGCCGCAGCGCGGCCAGCTCGCGGGCCACGTACTCGGTGTCGGCCCGGGTCTGCGCGGCGCGGGCGCGGTCCTCCTCCGCCTGCACCCGGTCGCGGTCGGCCTGCCGGTTCTGCGCCAGCAGGATCAGCGGCGCGGCGTAGGCGGCCTGGGTGGAGAAGGCCAGGTTGAGCAGGATGAACGGGTAGGGGTCCCAGCGCAGGCGCACGGCGAACACGTTGAGCGCGATCCAGAGCACCACGATGATCGTCTGGACGGCGAGGAAGCGGCCGGTGCCGAGGAAGCGGGCGATGGCCTCGGCGAACCGGCCGACCGCGTCGGGGTCCAGCCGCAGGTAGCTGCCCAGCCCGCGGGGCGAGCCGCGGGGGACGTCGAGCCGCCGGCCGTCAGCCACGGCGGGCCCGCTCCCGCCAGTTCTCCGGCAGCAGGTGGTCGAGGACGTCGTCGACGCTGACCGCACCCACCAGCCGGCCGCGGTCGTCGACCACCGGCGCGGCGACGAGGTTGTAGGTGGCGAAGTAGCGGGTGACCTCGGCCAGCGGGGCCTCCGGCTGCAGCGGCTCGAGGTCGTCGAGCACGCCGCTGACCAGCGCCGAGGGTGGCTCGCGCAGCAGCCGCTGGATGTGCGCGAGCCCCAGGTAGCGGCCGGTCGGGGTGGCCGACGGCGGCCGGCAGACGTAGACCTGGCTGGCCAGCGACGGGGTGAGCTCCGGCTCGCGCACGCGGGCCAGCGCCTCGGCGATCGTCGCGTCGGGGGTGAGGATCACCGGCTCGCTGGTCATGATCCCGCCGGCGGTGTCCTCGGAGTACTGCAGCAGCTGGCGCACCGGCTCGGCCTCGCCGGGCTCCATGAGCTCCAGCAGCCGGTTGCGGTCGACGTTGGACAGCTCGGAGAGCAGGTCGGCGGCGTCGTCGGGGTCCATCTCCTCGAGGACGTCGGCGGCGCGGGCCTCCTCCAGGGTCTGCAGGATCGCCATCTGCTCGGTCTCGGGCAGCTCGCCGAGCACGTCGGCCAGCCGCTCGTCGTCCAGGGCGGCAGCCACCTCGTGGCGCCGCTTGACCGGCAGGTCCTGCAGCGCGTGGGCGAGGTCGGCGGCGTTGAGTTCGCGGTAAGTGGCGATGAGCGTCTCGGCGCCCTGGCCGGTCTCGGACAGCGCCAGCCCCGACACCTCGTCCCAGGCCAGCTGGTGCAGCTGCCCCCGCCGGCCCAGCCGGCCGGGCTCCTGGACGGCGAGCCGGGTGACCTCCCACTCCCCGGTGCGGGTCTGCTCGATCCCCGCGTCGACGACGGTGGCGCGCCGGCCGGACTCGCGGAGGCTGACCGTGCGGTCGAGCAGCTCGCCGAGCACCAGCGTCTCGCCGCGCCGCTGCTCGAACCGCTTGAGGTTGAGCGTGCCGGAGGAGAGCACGACCGCGCCCGGGTCGACCGTGGTGACCCGGCCCATCGGCACGAAGATGCGGCGGCGCGCCACCACCTCCACGACCAGGCCCAGCACCCGGGGGCTGGCGGTGCCCACGCGCAGGGCCACCACCAGGTCGCGCACCCGCCCGACCCGGTCGCCGTTGGGGTCGAAGACGGGGAGCCCGGCGAGCCGCGAGACGTAGGCCCTGGTCACCGTGCTCACGGTCGGTGAGGTTACCGTCGGCGGGTGGCCGCCCCCGGTTCCGTGGAGTACGAGGTCGTCGACGTCTTCGCCCCGCGGGCCTTCGCGGGCAACCCGCTGGCGGTCGTGTTCGACGCCGACGAGCTGAGCACCGCCCAGTGCCAGGCGCTGGCCAACGAGTTCGCGCTGTCGGAGACGTCGTTCCTCTGTGCGCCCACCGAGCCCGGCGCGTCCTACCGGGTGCGGATCTTCACCCCCTGGGCCGAGCTGCCCTTCGCCGGGCACCCCAGCGTCGGCGCGGCGCACACGCTGGTGCGCACCGGCCGGCTGCCCGCGGGCACGCTGCACCAGGAGTGCGGCGCCGGCGTGCTGCCGATCGAGGTCACCGAGGAGGGCGCCACCCTGACCGGCGGGCGCCCGACCATCGAGGACGGGCCCGACCCGGAGGTCCTCGCCGAGGCGGTGGGGCTGGCGGCCGCCGACGCCGTCGGCGTGCCCGCGTCGGTGGCCGGCTGCGGGCTGCCGTGGACCTTCCTCGCCGTGCACCCCGGCGTCGTCGACCAGGCCGCGCCCGACCCCGCCGCGCTGTCCGGGCTGGGCCTGGGGGAGGGGGTGGCGGTGCTGAGCTGGGACGCCGCGTCCTCGACCGCCTACGCCCGCGTGTTCGCCGACGACCTGCGCTGGAGCGAGGACCCCGCCACCGGGTCGGCCGCGCTCGGCGCCGGCGTCTGGCTGGTCGCCTCCGGGCTGCTGGCACCGGACGGCACGTCGTCCTACACCGTGCGCCAGGGCGAGGCGCTGGGCCGCCCGTCGGTGCTGCGGTGCACGGTCACCGCCACCGCCGGACGGGCGGAGGCCGCCACGGTGGCCGGCGCGGTGGTACCGGTGGCGGCCGGTCGCATCCGCGTCCCGTGAGCGCGGGCACGACGGCGGCGGTCGACCCGTGGGCGGTGCACCGCCCGGGCGCCCGCGACGTCGGGCTGATGGCGGTCGCCGTCGTCGGGATCTCGTTCTCCGGGCCGCTGACCGCGCTGGTCACCACCTCGTTCCTGGCGATCGCCTTCTGGCGCAACGCCGCCGGCGCGGCGTTGCTCGTGCCGGTGCTGCTCGGCCGCGAGCGGGGCACGCTGACCGGTCTGCGGCCGCGGGACCTGACGACGTCGGTGGTGGCCGGGCTGTTCCTCGCCGCGCACTTCGCCGCGTGGCTGCCCAGCCTGTCGATGACCACCGTCGCCGCGTCGACGGCGCTGGTCACCACCACCCCGGTCTGGACGGCGCTGGCCGCGCGCGTCTCCGGCGTCCGGCTGCCCGTGCAGGTGTGGCTCGGGCTGGCGCTGGCCGTCGTCGGCGTGGCGCTCATCGTCGGGGTCGACGTCGCGGTGAGCCTGGAGGCGCTGGCCGGCGACGGGCTGGCGCTGCTCGGCGCGATCTGCGCCGGCGGCTACATGCTGGCCGGCGCGCGGGCGCGCACCCGGCTGGCGACGTCGGCCTACTCCGTCGTCTGCTACTCCACCTGCGCGGTGGTGCTGGCGGTCGCGGCGCTGGTCACCACCACCCCGCTCGCCGGGTTCAGTGCCCGCGACTGGTGGCTGATCGCGGCGATCACCGTCTGCGCGCAGATCCTCGGGCACACGCTGCTCAACCTGGTGCTGTCCACGGTCGGGCCCACCGTGGTCGGGCTGGCGGTGCTGCTCGAGGTGCCCGGGGCGCTGCTGGTGGCGCTGGTGCTGTTGCAGCAGACCCCGCCGCTGCTCGCGCTGCCGGGCCTGGCCGCCGTGGTCGCCGGGGTGGCGCTGGTGGTGCGCGCCGGCCGGCCACCCACGCCGGTCGAGCCGGTCACCTGACGAAGGACCCCCTCGCCCCCCACGACTCGCTCCGCTCGTGGCGGGACCCTGCGAGGGGCCGACGGGCCGTCACTACCCTCCGGTCAACGATCACCACTGGAGGCACCGTGGCCGAGCTCCGATCCCGCCGTTCCAACCTCGCCGTCCCGGGCAGCAACCCGCGCTTCCTGGAGAAGGCCAAGGGCCTGCCGACCGACCAGGTGTTCCTCGACATCGAGGACGCCGTCGCGCCGCTGGCCAAGCCGGGAGCCCGCAAGAACATCGTCGCGGCGCTGAACGAGGGCGGCTGGGGCGGGCGGATCCGCACCGTCCGGGTCAACGACTGGACGACGGAGTGGACCTACCGCGACGTCGTCGAGGTGGTCGAGGGCGCCGGCGCCGAGCTCGACTGCATCATGCTGCCGAAGGTGGCCGACGCCGCCCAGGTCGCGGCGCTGGACCTGCTGCTCACCCAGATCGAGAAGGCCAACGGGCTGGAGGTCGGGCGGATCGGCATCGAGGCGCAGATCGAGACCGCCCAGGGGCTGATCAACGTCAACGAGATCGCCTTCGCCAGCCCGCGGATCGAGACGATCATCTTCGGCCCCGCCGACTTCATGGCCAGCATCAACATGAAGTCGCTGGTGGTCGGCGCGCTGCACCCCGACTACCCGGGCGACCCGTTCCACCACATCCTCATGACCATCCTCATGGCCGCCCGCGCCCGCGGCGTGCAGGCCATCGACGGGCCCTTCCTGCAGGTGCGCGACGTCGACGCGTTCCGCGAGGTCGCCAAGCGCTCGGCGGTACTCGGTTTCGACGGCAAGTGGGTGCTGCACCCGGGCCAGATCGACGCCGCCAACGAGATCTACGCGCCGTCGCAGGCCGACTACGACCACGCCGAGCTCATCCTCGACGCCTACGACTGGTACACGTCCGAGGCCGGCGGGAAGAAGGGCTCGGCGATGCTCGGTGACGAGATGATCGACGAGGCCAGCCGCAAGATGGCGCTGGTGATCGCCGGCAAGGGCCGCGCCGCCGGCATGTCGCGCACGTCGTCGTTCACCCCGCCGGAGTCCTAGGTGCTTCGCGAGGCATAGGAAGCTCTTCCCACGTTCCCGGCCCCGAGACGTGGGGATTGCTTCCTATGCCTGCCGCGTCCGGGTCGTGACCGGCGACACAGGGGCGGTGAGCGGGGGGTGGCCCATACTCGCCGGTAACACGGACACCGGAGTCCCGGAGGAGCAGACGTGGCCCGACTGGCACAGACCGCCGACCTGACCGACGTGCAGCAGGAGATCCTGTCGACGGTCCGCAGCTTCGTGGACAAGGAGATCATCCCGCACGCCCAGCAGCTCGAGCACGGCGACGTCTACCCGCAGGAGATCGTCGACGGGCTCAAGGAGCTGGGCATCTTCGGGCTGATGATCCCGGAGGAGTACGGCGGCCTGGGCGAGTCGCTGCTGACCTACGCGCTGGTGGTCGAGGAGATCGCCCGCGGCTGGATGAGCGTCTCGGGCGTCATCAACACCCACTTCATCGTCGCCTACATGATCCGCCAGCACGGCACGCCGGAGCAGAGGGAGCACTTCCTCCCGCGGATGGCCACCGGCGAGGTCCGCGGTGCGTTCTCGATGTCCGAGCCGGGCCTGGGCTCCGACGTCGCCGGCATCCGCACCAAGGCGGTCCGCGACGGCGACGAGTACGTCATCGACGGCCAGAAGATGTGGCTGACCAACGGCGGCTCCTCCACGCTGGTCGCCGCGTTGGTGCGCACGGACCTCGGCGCCGAGAAGCCGCACCAGAACCTGACGACGTTCCTGGTGGAGAAGCCGGCCGGCTTCGGCACCGTCGCCCCGGGCCTGACCATCCCCGGCAAGATCGACAAGATGGGCTACAAGGGCGTCGACACCACCGAGCTGGTGTTCGACGGCTACCGCATCGGCGCGGACATGGTCCTCGGCGGCGAGCCCGGCCGCGGCTTCGCGCAGATGATGGACGGCGTCGAGGTGGGCCGGGTCAACGTCGCCGCCCGGGCCTGCGGCATCTCCATCCGCGCCTTCGAGCTCGCCGTCGAGTACGCCCAGCAGCGGGAGACGTTCGGCAAGCCGATCGCCCAGCACCAGGCGATCGCCTTCCAGCTCGCGGAGATGGCGACCAAGGTCGAGGCGTCGCACCTGATGATGGTCAACGCCGCCCGGCTCAAGGACGCCGGTCAGCGCAACGACGTCGAGGCCGGGATGGCCAAGCTGCTGGCCAGCGAGTACTGCGCCGAGGTGACCACCCAGTCGTTCCGCATCCACGGCGGCTACGGCTACTCCAAGGAGTACGAGATCGAGCGGCTCATGCGCGAGGCGCCGTTCCTGCTCATCGGCGAGGGCACCAGCGAAATACAGAAGACGATCATCAGCCGCGGCCTGCTCAAGGAGTACGGCCTCCGCCGTTGACCGCACGGGCGGCCCGGGACCACCGCGGTCCCGGGCC
>NZ_JBJGYP010000041.1:0-32021 GCF_054050055.1 Geodermatophilus sp. SYSU D00814 | reverse complement strand
GCACGCCGGACCGGGCGGGCGCCCCCGCCGCGTGGGGACCGAGGGGCGAGTCGCGGCGGGGTCACGATCCGGTTCCCCGCGGCCGGGCGGGGCGTGGCGAGGTTGCCGGGGGACGATGACGGGGGAGAGCATCCGCGACGCCCTACCGAGTGCCGAGGAGAGTCCACCGATGACGTCCAGTCAGCCGCCCCAGCAGCCCGGGGGCCCCGGGCAGCCGGGCCCGGGCGGTGCCCCGGGGTACGGGCAGCAGCCCCCGGCTCCCGGCGCGCCCCAGGAGCAGCCGCCGTACGACCCGGCCTCGTACGGGCAGCCCGCGTACGGCCAGCCCGCGTACGGCCAGCCCGCGTACGGCCAGCCCTCGTACGGCCAGCCCTCGTACGGCCAGCCCTCGTACGTCCCCCCGTCCCCGTACGGCCAGCAGCACCCCTACGGTCAGCAGGCGCCCTACGGTCAGCAGCCCCACGGCCAGCCGGCGCCGGGGCCCTACGGGCAGGGGCCGGCGTACGGCTCCCCGTCGCCCTACGGTCAGCAGCCCGGCGGCCCGCCGCCGTTCGGTCAGGCGCCCGGTCAGGGCCCCCGTCCGGCCGGGGCCGGGTTCGACCCCATGCGCCTCAAGATCGCCGACCTCGCCGTGGCGGCCGGGGCGCTGGCCTACCTCGTCCTCGCGCTCCTGCCGTGGATCGACCTCGGCGGCTACTACTTCTCCGACGAGTACGACGTGAACGGCTTCTCGTTCAGCGGGCTGGTCACCCTCGCCTTCGTCCTCCTCCTCGCCGCCGCCGCGTGGGCGCTGCTGCCGGCGGTCACCGACCTGCGGCTGGGCTTCCCGCGCAGCTGGATCACCGTCGGGCTCACCGGTCTCGCGTTCCTGCTCACGCTGATCGCCTGGATCCAGACGCTGTCCTGGGAGTTCAGCCTCGTCGGCCTGCTCGCCCTCCTCGTGGCCGCGGCCACGGCCGGCTTCGCCGTCCTGCGGCTGCTGCCCGAGCTGCGGAACCGGCCGGCACTGTCCGGCGGCCTGGCCGGCGCGGCGCAGTGGGCCAACCAGCAGGCGCCCGACCCCGGCCGGTCGGCGGGCTCCCCGGGCCGGCCAGCCGGCCCCGGCCCGTACGGGCAGTACGGCCAGCCGGCGCAGCCGTGGGGCCAGCCGCACCCGGGTCAGCCGCAGCCGGGGCAGTCCGGTCCCTACGGCCGGCCGGACCCGTACGGGCAGCCCGCCCCCCAGCACGGGCAGCCGCCGACCCCGCCGCCGGGCACCGACCCCGGCCGTCCGGGCGGTGCCACCGCCTCCGGCCAGGGCGGCAGCTGACCCGGGCGCACCCGTCCCACCGAGGGCCGGCGGCAGCTGCCGCCGGCCCTCGGCGTCGTCCGGGGCCGGTCCCGGCGCGTGCGGCGGACAGACGGCGGCCGGGCTTGCGACAGTGGGGACGTGGTCTCCCTGCTGACACGCCTGCCCCTGCCCGGGCAGCGGGGGCCCGGTGCCCGCGCGGCCGGGTACCCGGTGGCCCTCGCCGCCGCGGCCACGGCCGGGGTGACGCTGCTCGGGCTGGCCGGGCTGGGCCTGGCGCTGGTCGTCGTCCAGGCGCTCGACCCCACCGGGGGCCTGCCCGTCGGCGGCTCGGTCCGGGTGGCCGGTCAGCTGTGGCTGCTGGCCAACGGCGGCGGCCTGGAGCTGGCCTCCGGCCCGCTGGTCCTCGCCCCGCTGCTGCTGACCCTCGCCGTCGCGTTCGGGCTGGCCCGCGCCGGCCGGGGTGTGGCGCGGGCGGTCGAGCCGCCGGGGGCGGGCGCCGCGGGGGTGGTCGTGGCCGCCGCGGCCGCCGTCCACGTGCTGCTGGCCCTCCTGGTCGCGCTCGCCGTCGACGGGCCGGGGGCGCGCACCGACCTGCTGCGCTGCGCGGCCGGCGCCGCGGTCCTCGCCGGCCTCGCCGTCGGCTGGGGCGTGCTGCGCGAGAGCGGCCTGCTCGACGTCGTCCTCGACCGGCTGCCCGGGCCGGTGCGGCCGGCGCTGCCCGCGGTCCTCGCCGGGCTGCTGACCGCCGTCGGGCTGTGCTGCACGGTCGTCGCCGTCGCCCTGGCCGCCGACACCGCCGGGTACGCCGCTGTCGCCGGGGCCCTCGGCGGCTCGGGGGCCGGCGTCCTGGGCCTGCTCGCCCTCGGCGCGCTGCTGCTGCCCAACGCGGCCGCCGCCGCGCTCGGGATGGCGGCCGGCCCCGGCTTCGCCATCGGCTCGGCGACCGTGGTCTCGGTGCACGGCGTCAGCCTCGGCCCGGTGCCCGCGCTGCCGCTGCTGGCCGCGCTGCCCGACACCCAGGCGGTGCCGCTGGTGGCCTTCGCCTCCCAGGCCGTCCCCGCCGTGGCCGGGCTGGTCACCGGGACCGTGCTCGGCCGCCGGATGACCGACGACGACGGCGGCTCGGTGTCGGCCGGCCTGTGGGGCGTGCTCGCCGGGGTGCTGCTCGGCGTCGCCTCCGGTCTCGTCGTCGCGGTGGCCGGGGGCTCGCTGGGCGACGGCGCGCTCGCCGACGTGGGCGCCCCGCCGGTGGCCACCGCGCTCGCCGTCGCCGTCCAGGCCGGCATCGCCGCCGCCGTCGCCGCGGCCGTCGCCCGCTGGCGCGCCTTCGAGTGAGGACGGCCCCGTGCACTTCCGGGGAAGTGCACGCGTCCCGGCCGGGAACGGCCGCCAGGACGGTCCTCCTAGGATCAGCGACGTGCCGGCCGCCGTCCCTGCCGCGAGGGCGAGGCTCGTGGTGCTGCTGTCGGGCACCGGCTCGCTGTGCGCGGCGCTGCTGGACGCCGCCGACGACCCCGGCTACCCGGCGCAGGTGGTCGCCGTCGGCAGCGACCGCGACGCCGCCGGTCTGGCGCACGCCCGCCGCCGCGGCCTGCCGACGTTCACCGTGCGGCTGCGCGACTTCGCCGACCGGGCCGCGTGGGACGCCGCCCTCGCCGACGCCCTGGCCGCCCACCGCCCCGACTGGGTGGTCTCCGCCGGCTTCATGAGGATCGTCGGCCCCGCCGTCCTGGCCCGGTACGAGGGGCGGCTGCTCAACACCCACCCCGCGCTGCTGCCGGCCTTCCCCGGCGCGCACGCCGTCCGCGACGCGCTGTCGGCCGGCGTCGCGGTCACCGGCAGCACCGTGCACCTGGTCGACGCCGGCGTGGACACCGGCCCGGTGCTGGCCCAGCGGGAGGTCGCGGTGCTGCCCGGCGACGACGAGGACCGCCTGCACGAACGGATCAAGACCGTGGAGCGCACGCTCCTGGTGGAGACGGTGGCGCGACTCGTCACCGGGACGGAGGAGCCCCAGTGAGCGAGACCGACGACCGCGTCCCCGTCCGGCGCGCGCTGCTCGGCGTCTACGACAAGACCGGCATCGAGGAGCTCGCCCGCGGCCTGGCCGACGCCGGGGTGGAGCTGGTCAGCACCGGCGCGACCGCGCGGCGGATCGCCGCGGCCGGCGTCCCGGTGACCCCGGTCGAGGAGGTCACCGGCTTCCCCGAGTGCCTCGACGGGCGGGTGAAGACGCTGCACCCGGCGGTGCACGCCGGCATCCTCGCCGACCGGCGCCGGCCCGAGCACGTGCGGCAGCTCGACGAGCTGGGCATCGCGCCGTTCGACCTCGTGGTGGTCAACCTCTACCCGTTCACCGAGACGGTGGCCTCGGGTGCGACGCCCGACGAGTGCGTCGAGCAGATCGACATCGGCGGCCCGGCCATGGTGCGCGCGGCGGCGAAGAACCACCCGTCGGTCGCCGTCGTCGTCGACCCGGCCCGCTACGGCGACGTGCTCGAGGCGGTGGCGACCGGCGGTTTCTCCCTCGCCCAGCGGCAGCGGCTGGCCGCCGCCGCGTTCCGGCACACCGCGGGCTACGACATCGCCGTCGCCTCGTGGATGGGCAACGTGCTCGCCCCGGACGACGACGGCAGCGGCTTCCCCGGCTGGCTGGCCGCGTCGTGGGAGCGGGCCGACGTGCTGCGCTACGGCGAGAACCCGCACCAGCGGGCGGCGCTCTACCGCGGCGGGCAGCCCGGGCTGGCGCACGCCGAGCAGCTGCACGGCAAGCAGATGTCCTACAACAACTACGTCGACACCGACGCCGCCTGGCGGGCCGCGCACGACCACACCGACCCGTGCGTGGCGATCGTCAAGCACGCCAACCCGTGCGGCATCGCCGTCGGCACCGACGTCGCCGCCGCCCACCGCAAGGCGCACGCCTGCGACCCGGTGTCGGCGTTCGGCGGCGTGATCGCGGCCAACCGCGAGGTCGACCTGGCCATGGCCGAGCAGGTCGCCGGCGTGTTCACCGAGGTCGTCGTCGCGCCGTCGTTCACCGCCGACGCCGTCGAGGTGCTGACGGCGAAGAAGAACATCCGGCTGCTGCGACTGCCCGAGGCGCCGCAGCCGCCGGTGGAGACGCGGCCGGTCACCGGCGGGCTGCTCCTGCAGACCACCGACCGCATCGGCGGCGCCGGGGACGACCCCACGACGTGGACCCTGGCCACCGGCGAGCCGCTGGACCCCGCCGGCCTCGACGACCTGGTGTTCGCCTGGCGCAGCGTCCGCGCGGTGAAGAGCAACGCGATCCTGCTGGCCCACGACAAGGCCACCGTGGGCGTCGGCATGGGCCAGGTGAACCGGGTGGACTCCGCCCGGCTCGCCGTCGCGCGGGCGGGGGAGCGGGCCGCCGGGTCGGTGGCCGCCTCCGACGCGTTCTTCCCCTTCGCCGACGGCCTGCAGGTGCTGCTCGACGCCGGGGTGCGGGCGGTGGTGCAGCCGGGCGGGTCGGTGCGCGACGAGGAGGTCGTGGCGGCGGCGCGCGCGGCCGGCGTCCCGCTGTACCTCACCGGCACCCGCCACTTCGCGCATTGAGCGGCCGGCCCCACGTCCGCCCGCCGGAGGCGGGGGAGGAGCTCGTCGACGCCGACCTCGCCCGCGTCGACTGGTGGGGCGCCGAGCTCGACGGCGTCACCTTCACCCGCTGCCGGTTCGACGACGCCGACCTCACCGAGCTGGTCACCCGCCGCTGCGTGTTCGACTCCTGCGTGCTGACCGGCGTGCGGATGAGCGGTTCCCGCCACCGCGGCAGCGCGTTCCTGTCCTGCCGGCTCGACCGCGCCCGGCTCATCGACGTCGTCTGGGACGGCTGCAAGCTCACCGGCTCGCAGTTCCCCGGCGCCACGCTGCGGCCGCTGACCAGCACCGACTCCGACTGGAGCTGGACGTCGCTGCGCGGGGTGGACCTCTCCGGCAGCGACCTGTCCGGTCAGCGGTTCCGCGAGGCCGACCTCACCGACGCCGACCTGCGCGAGTGCGACCTCACCGGCGCCGATCTCGACCGCGCCCGCGTGCAGGGCACGAGGCTGCGCGGCACCGACCTGCGCGGCGCGGCCACCGAGGCCTGGCCGTGGCGGGCGGTCGACCTGACCGGCGTGCGGCTGGACCTGGTGCAGGCGGTGCAGGTCGCCGTCGCCCACGGGGCCCTCGTCGACGGCTGAACCCGGGCACTTCCGCGGAAGTACCCGGGTGGACCGTGCACTTCCGCGGAAGTGCCCGGATCAGCGGTACCGCGGCCCGGTGAGCATCGCCTTGAGGGCACCGAGCAGGCCGAGGACGCCGACGGCGCAGGCGAACCAGAACCCCAGCCGGAACGCCGACGGGTCCCACTCCTCCGACGCCAGCGGCACCAGCACCGCGGCGATCGCGAGCGCGCTGACGGCGAGGGCGAGCACGCCGAGGAAGCGGTGGGTGCGGGCCGGCAGCCACATCAGGATGCCCAGGACGAACAGCACTCCGCCGCCGAGGACCACCGCCAGCGGCTGCCAGAAGCCGGTGTCGACGAGCGTCGCGAACCCGGTGCCGAGGTCGTCGAAGCCGCGGCGCACGAGGTCCCAGCCGATGTCGTTGTCCGCGGTCAGCCAGCGCAGCGCCAGGCTGACGCCGGCGGCGATGCCGGCGAGGATGAGCAGCAGCCCGGCCAGCGAGGCGGGACCGCGGACCGCCACCGGCTTGGTGGTGTAACCCGGCTGCGTGGGCGGGGCCTGCCCCCAGCCCGGCGCGCCGTATCCACCGGGCGCGGCCGCCGAGGCGCCCGCCACCGCGGGGATCCCCGGCGTCGTCTGCTCGCGCCAGTCGTCCGTCCGCCCGACGGGCACGGCGCGGGTGGACGGGTCGCGCTCGGTCATCTGCACTCCAGACGGTCGGCCGTGGGGGCTCCTCGGCCGCAGCGTAGGGCCGGCGGGGTCCCCCGGGCGATGCACCGTCGACAATGCCTCCGGCACACTGTCCGGGTGCCCGCGACGATCCTCGACGGCAAGGCGACGGCAGCCACGATCCGCCAGGAGCTCACCGCCCGGGTCGCGGCCCTGACGGCCGCCGGGCACCCGCCGGGCCTGGGCACGCTGCTGGTCGGCGACGACCCGGGCAGCCGCTGGTACGTCAACGCCAAGCACTCCGACTGCGCCCAGGTCGGCATCGCCAGCATCCAGCGGGAGCTGCCGGCGACCGCCACGCTCGCCGACGTGCTGGCCGTCGTCGAGGAGCTCAACGCCGACCCCGCCTGCACCGGGTACATCGTCCAGCTGCCGCTGCCGCGACAGGTCGACGAGTACGCCGTCCTCGAGGCGATGGACCCCGCCAAGGACGCCGACGGCCTGCACCCGGTCAACCTGGGCCGGCTGGTCCTCAACGTGCCCGGCGCGCTGCCGTGCACGCCGGTCGGCATCGTCGAGCTGCTGCGCCGCTACGACGTCCCGATCGCCGGCGCCGAGGTCGTCGTCGTCGGCCGGGGGATCACCGTCGGCCGCCCGCTGGGGCTGCTGCTGACCCGCCGCAGCGAGAACGCCACGGTGACCCTCTGCCACACCGGCACCCGCGACCTCGCCGGTCACCTGCGCCGCGCCGACGTCGTCGTCGCCGCGGCCGGCGTGCCGGGGCTGGTCACCGCCGACGTCGTCAGGCCCGGCGCCGCGGTGCTCGACGTCGGCGTCAGCCGGGTGGACGGCAAGATCGCCGGTGACGTCGCGAAGGACGTCGTCGACGTGGCCGGGCACGTGGCCCCCAACCCGGGCGGGGTCGGGCCGATGACCCGGGCGATGCTGCTGCAGAACGTGGTGCTGGCCGCCGAGCGGGCCGCCGCGGCGGAGGCCCTCACGGCCTGATGACCCGCCCCCCGCTCTACACCCGCCGGCCCTTCCTCGCCGGCCTGCTGCGCCAGCTGCCGCTGTTCGCGGTGCTGGTGGTGGTCGCGGTGGGCCTCGGGATGGTGGCGCTGGAGCACTGGCGGCGGGGGCTGCTGGTCGTCGGGCTGGCCCTCGTCGGGGGCGGCGTGCTGCGGCTGGTGCTGCCCGTCCGCCGGGTGGGCTTCCTCGCGGTGCGCAGCCGGCCGGTCGACGTCGTCCTCATGGCCGGTGCCGGGGCCGCGGTGGCGGTGCTGAGCATCGTGGTCCCGGACAGCTGAGCACCCGGCCCGCGGGCGCGGGGACCGGGGCGCCGGTCTAGGTTGACGGCCATGGCAGAGCAGCCCAGGAACGGCAAGGTCACCGTCGTCGGTGCCGGCTTCTACGGCTCCACCACCGCCCTGCGACTGGCGGAGTACGACGTCTTCGAGACCGTCGCGCTCACCGACATCGTGGAGGGCAAGCCCGAGGGCATCGCCCTCGACATCAACCAGTCACGTCCCATCGAGGGCTTCGAGACGCGGCTCGTCGGCGTCGGCGGGGGCTCCTACGAGGGCACCGAGGGCTCCGACGTCGTGGTGATCACGGCCGGCCTGCCGCGCAAGCCCGGCATGAGCCGCATGGACCTCATCGAGACCAACGCCAAGATCGTCCGGCAGGTGGCCGAGAACGTCGCGCAGAGCTCCCCGGACGCCGTCGTCATCGTGGTGTCCAACCCGCTCGACGAGATGACCGCCCTCGCGCAGCTCGCCACCGGCTTCCCGAAGGAGCGGGTCATGGGCCAGGCCGGGATGCTCGACACCGCCCGGTTCAGCAACAACGTCGCCGAGGAGCTCGGCGTCCCCGTCTCCTCGGTGCGGACGCTGACCCTCGGCTCGCACGGCGACACGATGGTGCCGGTGCCCTCGCGCTGCACCGTCGACGGCAAGCCGCTGGCCGACGTGCTGGCCGCCGACCGGATCGAGCACCTGGTGCAGCGCACCCGCAACGGCGGGGCCGAGGTCGTGGCCCTGCTCAAGACCGGGTCGGCCTACTACGCCCCGTCGGCGGCCGCGGCGCGCATGGCCCGCGCCGTCATGGAGGACTCCGGCGCGGTCATGCCGGTGTGCGCCTGGGTCGACGGCGAGTACGGCATCTCCGGCGTCTACCTCGGCGTGGAGGCCGAGATCGGGCGCCAGGGTGTGCGCCGGGTCGTCGAGGGGGACCTGACCGAGAGCGAGCTGGCCGGCCTGCGCGAGGCGGCCGAGGCCGTGCGCGCCAAGCAGGCCGACGTCGCCGAGCTGTGAGCGGCGCCGGCCGTCCGACTTCCGGCCCGACGGGCCGGAGCTGCAAGAGAGGGAATGTCTGACGTGAGCAAGATCAAGGTCGAGGGCACCGTCGTCGAGCTCGACGGCGACGAGATGACCCGGATCATCTGGCAGTTCATCAAGGACCAGCTGATCCTGCCGTACCTCGACGTCAACCTGGAGTACTACGACCTGGGCATCGAGCACCGCGACGCCACCGACGACCAGGTCACCGTCGACTCCGCCAACGCGATCAAGAAGTACGGCGTGGGCGTCAAGTGCGCCACCATCACCCCGGACGAGGCGCGGGTCGAGGAGTTCGGCCTCAAGAAGATGTGGCGGTCCCCGAACGGGACGATCCGCAACATCCTCGGCGGCGTCATCTTCCGCGAGCCGATCATCATGCAGAACGTGCCGCGACTGGTGCCGGGCTGGACCAAGCCGATCATCGTCGGCCGTCACGCCTTCGGTGACCAGTACCGCGCCACCGACTTCCGCTTCCCCGGCGAGGGCACCCTGACGGTGACCTTCACGCCGAAGGACGGCTCCGCGCCGATCGAGCACGAGGTCTTCCAGGCGCCGGGTGCCGGCGTCGCGCTGGCGATGTACAACCTCGACGAGTCGATCCGCGACTTCGCCCGGGCCTCGATGAACTACGGCCTGCAGCGCGGCTACCCGGTGTACCTGTCGACGAAGAACACGATCCTCAAGGCCTACGACGGCCGCTTCAAGGACATCTTCGCCGAGGTCTTCGAGGCCGAGTTCAAGGACCGGTTCGAGCAGGCCGGGATCACCTACGAGCACCGGCTCATCGACGACATGGTCGCCGCGTCCCTCAAGTGGGAGGGCGGCTACGTCTGGGCGTGCAAGAACTACGACGGCGACGTCCAGTCCGACACCGTGGCCCAGGGCTTCGGCTCGCTCGGCCTCATGACGTCGGTGCTGATGACCCCCGACGGCCGCACCGTCGAGGCCGAGGCCGCCCACGGCACGGTGACCCGGCACTACCGCCAGCACCAGCAGGGCAAGGAGACCTCGACCAACCCGATCGCGTCGATCTTCGCCTGGACCCGGGGCCTGGCCCACCGCGGCAAGCTCGACGAGACCCCCGAGGTCACCCGGTTCGCCGAGACCCTCGAGAAGGTCTGCATCGACACCGTCGAGGGCGGTCAGATGACCAAGGACCTCGCGCTGCTGATCAGCAAGGACCAGCCGTGGCTGACCACCCAGGACTTCCTGGCGGCCATCGACACCAACCTGCAGAAGGCCATGGCCTGACGCTTCGTCCCACGGCGGCCCCCTCACCCTCGCGGTGAGGGGGCCGCCGCGCGTCCGGGGGCGGCCGACGTCGCGCCGCAACGACCCCGGTGACCACCTCGGGCAGCGGGGCCTCCTGGCCGTCGACGGCCCGCCGGAACCGAGGTGATCACGCCTGTGGACAGCCGCAGCAGCAGGCCGCCGAGGAGGGCAGGCTCCACCGGTGCCCGTCGCGCCCCGTCGTCCCCCGGTGCTCCACGGGCGGGTGTTCCGCGGCACGTGGGCGGTGGGGACAGGGGTCCTCACGAAGGACGAGCTGCGCAGCACCGCCTGGCGCCGGCTGCGCCGGGACGTCTACGCAGATGCGGCACTGCCCGTCGACCACCGGTTGATGGCCCGGGGCGTGGCTCTGGTGATGCCGCGCGCGGCCGCGCTGGGCGGTCTCACCGCGGCGGTGCTCTGGGGCGCGGGCGCACTCGCGACGGCGGAGGACCCGGTCGAGGTGGTGGTGCCCCCGGGGACGCGGTGGAGCCCGGGTCCCGGTGTGGTCGTGCGCAGCGCCGGCCTGGGCGGGGACGTCGTCCGGCGTGGGCCGTGGCTGCGGTGGACCGACCGCGTCCGGACGGCGGTCGACCTCGTCCGTCGGGACGGGACCGACGAGGCCGTCGTCCTGCTCGACCAGCTCGTCTGCGCGTGGGTGGTGGACCTCGCTGCCGTGCGAGTTGCGGTGCAGGCGCTACCCCGGTGCCGCGGCAGCGCACGTGCCCGCCGGGCCGCCGGGCTGGCCGACGGGCTCGCCGAGTCGCCGCAGGAGACCCGGCTGAGGCTGCTCCTGCACCGGTCGGGTCTGCCGCTGCCGGTGGCGCAGTACGAGGTCCGGTCCGGCGGGCGCTTCGTCGCGCGGGTGGACTTCGCCTGGCCGGAGCGTCGGCTCGCGCTGGAGTACGACGGGGCCTGGCACGGTGCTCCCGACCAGCTCCCCCGGGACCGGCGCCGTCTCAACGGCCTCATGGCCGCCGGCTGGCGGGCGCACTTCGTGACCAGGGGCGACCTCCGCCGCCCCGGCGTCCTGCTCGCGGACCTGGCTCGCGCACTGGATCGGTGATCACCTCGTCCTGGACGGGGTCACCGGGCCTCTGTGGCACCTCGGAACCCGAGGTGATCACCGAGACTGAGTGGTCAGGCGCCGAAGAGCTGGGTCCACCACGGGCCGCCGGGACCGTCCGCGACACCCACGCCGAGCGTGGACAGCGAGCAGTCCAGGATGTTCGCCCGGTGCCCGGGGCTGTTCATCCAGGCGTCCATGACGGCGGCGGGGTCGGGCTGGCCGTAGGCGATGTTCTCCGCCCGCGCGTAGGTGATCCCGGCCGCCTCGGCCCGGTCGAAGGGGGAGAGCCCCTCGGGCGTGGTGTGCGAGAAGTAGTCGCGGTCGCGCATGTCGGCGCTGTGCGCCCGGGCCACCCCGGCCAGCGCCGCGTCGGCGGTCACGGCCCCGCAGCCGGCCGCCGCACGGGCCTGGTTCACCAGCTCCAGCACCGCGGCCTCCGGCCCCGACGCGGCCGGGGCAGGAGCGGAGCGGGCGGCGGACGGCGCCTGGGTGGTGGTCTGCGCGGACGACGGCGACCCCGCGGCCGACGACCCGGCCGACGACGCCGCGGCGGACGAGGGCCCACCGGACGACGACCCCGCGGACGACGACCCAGCGGAGGACGGGCTGTCCGCGGACGACTCCGCCGTGGAGGAGCCGCCCGCGGTGGACGAGCCCGCGGTGGACGAGCCCGCGGTGGGCGAGCTCGCGGTGGACGAACCCGCCGCGGACGAGCCGCCAGTCGCCGAGCTCTCGGTGGCCGAGCTCTCCGTCGCGGCATCCTCCGTCGCGGCGTCCTCCGTCGTGGCGCCGGCGGCCGGGGACCCCTCCGGCGACGGCGCACCCGGCGCCGTCCCGTCGGCCGGAGCCTGCGGTGACGCACCGGTCGAGGGCCCGCTCCCGGTGGTCTCCGGGGCACCGGGCACCACCGGCTCACCGTCGACGCCCATCGTCACCACGCCGGTGCGCGGACCGGCCTCACCGGCCGCCGACGTCACCCCGGACTCGGCGGTCGACAGCGCACCCCGGCCGGCCGCCATCAGCGGGACGGCGAGCACGATGCCCCCGACGACCGCGGCGACCAGCAGGACCGGCAGCACCCGGCGGCCGAGCAGGACCCGCAGCAGGGGTGGCAGCGTCCGTCGCCGGGCGGCGGAACGGGCGGACGGCGGCGGGGAAGACCGGCGATGGCGCACGGGGGAGTTACCTCACGAAGTCGACATGTCGCTATCTGTGACTTCGGCGAGAGTAGCCGTAGCCGAGCGCCGCCCGACAGGGTGACGTGGCGGAGGTCACACCCGTCCCTCCCGTGTCACCCGGCGACGGCTCCAGGCGCGTCGCCGGGGAGCATGGGCACGCCCGCCCACCCGAGACGCGAGGAGCCCCGCGGTGAGCGACGTCTGGTTCAACGTCGTGATGGTCGTCGTCTTCGTCCTGGTCGGCGGCTTCTTCGCCGGCGCCGAGATCGCCCTGGTCTCCCTGCGGGAGTCGCAGGTGCGCGCACTGGCCGAGGCCGGCCGCCGCGGCCGGGCGGTGCAGCGGCTGCTCAGTGACCCCAACCGGTTCCTCTCCGCCGTCCAGGTCGGCGTCACGCTGGCGGGCTTCTTCTCCGCGGCGTTCGGCGCCAGCACGCTGTCCCAGCCGCTGGCGGAGTGGCTGACGGGGCTGGGCGTGCGCGCCGGGCTGGCCGACCCGCTCGCCTTCGTGGTGGTCACGATCCTCATCAGCTACCTGTCGCTGGTGGTGGGGGAGCTGACCCCCAAGCGGCTGGCGCTGCAGCGCGCCGAGGGCTTCGCGCTGCTGGTGGCCCGGCCGCTGAACACCATCGCGCGGCTGTCGCGCCCGGTCATCTGGCTGCTGTCGGCCTCGACCAACGTCCTCGTGCGGCTGCTCGGCGGCGACCCCAAGGCCAGCGGGGAGGCGATCAGCCAGGAGGAGCTGCGCGACCTCGTCGCCGCCCACGAGTCGCTCTCCAGCGACGAGCGCAAGCTCATCGACGAGGTCTTCCGCGCCGGCGACCGGGAGGTCCGCGAGGTGATGACCCCGCGCACCGAGGTCGAGTTCCTCGACGCCTCGACCACGGTGAGCCGCGCCGCCCGGCAGGTCGCCGAGTCCGGCTGGTCGCGCTACCCGGTCACCGGCCGGGACCAGGACGACGTCGTCGGGTTCGTGCACGTGCGCGACCTGCTGCTGCCCTCCCACCCCGCCGGCCGGGCGGCCACCGTGGGCGACCTGGCCCGCGAGGTCAAGCGGCTGCCGGGGACCGCGGGCGTGCTCACCGCCCTGTCGGAGATGCGCCGGGAGAACCAGCACCTCGCGATCGTCGTCGACGAGTACGGCGGCACCGACGGCATCGTCAGCCTCGAGGACCTCATCGAGGAGGTCATCGGCGAGATCTACGACGAGTACGACGACGAGGTCGCACCCGAGGGGGAGGAGCGGACCGACGGCCCGCACGAGGTCGACGGGCTGCTCAACCTCGAGGACTTCGCCGAGGCCACCGGGCTGCGGCTGCCCGAGGGGCCCTACGAGACGGTCGCCGGGTTCGTGCTCGCCGAGCTCGGCCGGATCCCCGAGGTCGGCGCGACCGTGGCGGCCGAGGGCCGCACGCTGACCGTCACCGAGCTCGACGGACGGCGGATCGCGCGCCTGTCGGTCAGCCGCGCCCCCGACGCCGCCCCGGCCGGCGACGTCGAGGCATAGGAAGCGATCCCCCCGTCCGCGGCCCCGCGAACGGGGGGATCGCTTCCTATGCCTCGTTGCGGGCCTGCGCGACCTCCCAGGCGTCGCGCACGATGCCGGTCAGGTCGGGGTGGCGCGGCGTCCAGCCCAGGTCGGCGCGGATGCGGTCGCTGGAGGCCACCAGCTGCGCCGGGTCACCGGCCCGCCGCGCCCCGACCTCCACCGGCACGGGGTGCCCGGTGACCTCGCGGACGGCGTCGACCACCTGCTGCACCGAGAAGCCGGTGCCGTTGCCCAGGTTGTAGACCCGGTGCTCGCCCGGCTCCGGCGCGGTCAGCGCCAGCAGGTGCGCGTCGGCGAGGTCGGAGACGTGGATGTAGTCGCGGATGCAGGTGCCGTCCGGCGTCGGGTAGTCCTCGCCGTAGATCGTCATCGACTCGCGCCGGCCGGCCGCCACCTGCAGCGCGATCGGGATGAGGTGGGTCTCGGTGGTGTGCCGCTCACCCAGGCCGTACGCGGCGCCGGCCACGTTGAAGTACCGCAGGCTGACCGCGGCGAAGTCGTACGCGGTGGCGTAGGAGGTGAGCATCGCGTCGACGGCGAGCTTCGTGGCGCCGTAGGTGTTGGTCGGCCGGGTGGGCGCGTCCTCGGGGATCGGCACCCGGTCGGGCTCGCCGTAGGTGGCCGCGGTGGAGGAGAACACGATCCGCCGGCAGTCGACCGCCCGCATCGCCTCCAGCAGCGCCAGCGACCCGCCGACGTTGTGCTCCCAGTAGATCTCCGGCCGCACCTGCGACTCGCCGACCAGGCTCTTCGCCGCGAAGTGCAGCACCGCCTCGGGGCGCACGTCGGCCAGCACCGGGGCGGAGTCCTGCAGGGTCGCCTGCACGAACCGGGCGCCCTCGGGGACGGCGTCGGCGTGCCCGGTGGACAGGTCGTCGAGCACCGTGACCTCGTGGCCGCCCGCGAGGAGGGCGGCGGTGACTACGCTGCCGATGTAGCCGGCCCCACCGGCGACGAGAACGCGCATGGGGCCACCCTAGGAGCCCGCGCCCGGGAGCACCGGGCGCGCCGGAGGACTGACCCGTGGTGAGTGCACGTCCGGCCGTCCAGGCACTGCCGGCCTACAAGCCGGGACGCAACCCCGCCGACCTGGCGCGGGAGCTCGGTGTCGACCGTGCCGTCAAGCTGGCCAGCAACGAGGTCCCGTTCCCGCCGCTGCCCGCCGTCGTCCAGGCCCTCGCGACGACGGCGGCCGAGACCCACCGCTACCCCGACAACGGCGCCGCGGTGCTCACCGCCGCGCTGTCGGAGCACTACGGCGTCGACCCCGCCCAGGTCGTCCCCGGCTGCGGGGCGGTGATGCTCTGCCAGCAGCTGGCCCAGTCGTTCAACGACCCCGGGACGGCGATCGCCTTCGCCTGGCGCTCGTTCGAGATGTACCCGCTGCTCGCCCAGGTGGCCGGGGCGCGCAGCACCCAGGTGCCGCTGGTGCCCTCGCGGCCCGGCGGCTCCGCCGACACCCACGACCTCGACGGCCTGGCCGCCGCGGTCGACGAGGACACCCGGCTGCTGTTCGTGTGCAACCCGAACAACCCCACCGGGACGGCGGTGCGCCGCGCGGCGCTCGAGCGCCTCCTCGACCGGGTGCCGGAGTCGGTGCTGGTCGTGCTCGACGAGGCCTACCGCGAGTTCGTCACCGACCCCGACGTCCCCGACGGGCTGGAGCTGATGCGCGGCCGGCCGAACGTGGCCGTGCTGCGGACCTTCTCCAAGGCGTGGGGCCTGGCCGGCCTGCGGGTCGGCTACCTCGTCGCCGAGGACCCCGCCGTCGCCGACGCCGTCCGCCGCACCCACGTGCCCTTCAGCGTCTCCACGATGGCGCAGGCGGCCGCCGTCGCGGCGCTGCAGAGCCGCGACGAGGTCGCCCGCCGGGTGGCCGCCGTCGTCGCCGAGCGCGACCGGCTGACCGCCGCGCTGCGCGACCGGGGGCTGGAGGTCCCCGACAGCCAGGCCAACTTCGTGTGGCTGCCGCTGGGGGAGCCGACCGCCGGGGTGGCCCGCGCGCTGGAGGGCCGCGGGGTCATCACCCGGCCCTTCGCCGGCGAGGGCCTGCGGGTCACCGTCGGCACGCCCGAGGAGGACGACGTGTTCCTCGCCGCGCTCGACGAGGTCCTGCCCGGCGTGTCCGCCCCGGCCGGCGACGACGTGCGCAGCGGCGCGCCGGTCGGCTGAGCCGCGGCTGGTTTGATGGCCGTCGTGCCGCAGCACCTCACGTCCCCGCCCCGGGTCCTCTCCGGCATCCAGCCGACAGCGGGCTCCTTCCACCTCGGCAACTACCTCGGCGCGCTGCGGCAGTGGGTCGCGCTGCAGGACACCGCCGAGGCGTTCTACTGCGTCGTCGACCTGCACGCGATCACCATGGACTGGGACCCCGAGGAGCTGCGGCGCAACAGCCTGGTCTCGGCCGCCCAGCTGCTGGCCCTCGGCGTCGACCCGCAGCGCAGCACGCTGTTCGTGCAGAGCCACGTCCCCGAGCACGTGCAGCTGTCGTGGGTGCTCGAGTGCGTGGCCCGCTTCGGCGAGGCCAGCCGGATGACGCAGTTCAAGGACAAGAGCCAGCGCGAGGGCACGGCCGGCTCCTCGGTCGGGCTGTTCACCTACCCGGTCCTGCAGGCCGCCGACATCCTCGTCTACCAGGCCGACGAGGTCCCGGTGGGCGAGGACCAGCGCCAGCACCTCGAGCTCACCCGCGACCTCGCCACCCGCTTCAACGGCCGCTTCGGCCAGACGTTCACCGTGCCCGCCGCGCGCATCCCGCAGGGTGCGGCGAAGATCCTCGACCTGCAGTCGCCGGAGAAGAAGATGAGCAAGAGCCTGCCGCCGGCCGGCTGCGTCTTCCTGCTGGACGACCCGAAGGTGACGGCGAAGAAGATCCGCTCGGCGGTCACCGACACCGGCCGCGAGGTGGTCGCCGACCCGGTGGCCAAGCCCGGGGTCACCAACCTGCTGGCCATCCACAGTGCGCTGTCGGGCACCCCGGTCGCCGAGCTGGAGGAGCACTTCGCCGGCCGCGGCTACGGCGACCTGAAGAAGGAGCTCGCCGAGGTCGTCACCGACTTCGTCGTCCCGGTGCGCGCCCGCACCCAGGAGCTGCTCGACGACCGCGCCGAGCTCGAGCGGCTGCTCGCCGCCGGCGCGGCCCGCGCCCGGGAGGTCGCCGCGCAGACGGTGCGCACCGTCTACGGCAAGGTCGGCTTCCTGCCACCGGCGGGAGCGGTGTCGTGAACGACGACACCTTCGTCCCGCGCAGCCGGACGGTGCCGCCGCGGTCGGCCGTCGTCGGCGTGCTGGTGCCCGTCCCCGAGCCGTGGGGGCAGCTGCTGGTCGACTGGCGGACGAAGGTCGGCGACGCCCAGGCCACGATGGTGCCGCCGCACGTGACGCTGCTGCCGCCCACCGAGGTGTCCTGGACCGACCGCCCGGCGATCAGCGAGCACCTGGCGCGGGTGGCCGCCGCCCACCCGCCGTTCGACATGCACCTGTCGGGCACCGGCACGTTCACCCCGGTCAGCGACGTCGTCTTCGTCGCCGTCGCCAAGGGCATCGGCAACTGCGAGCTGCTGGCCTCCGACGTGCGCAGCGGGCCGCTGGCCCGGACCCTGTCCTTCCCCTACCACCCGCACGTCACCGTGGCCCACGACGTCCCGCAGGACATGCTCGACCTCGCCTACTCCGGCCTGGCCGACCTCTACGCCGAGTTCCGCGTCGGCTCGTTCACCGAGTTCGAGCAGACGGAGGCCGGCACCTGGACCGTCGCCCGCGAGTACCCGCTCACCGGCCGGCCCTACCGCTCCTGACCCTGCGGCCGGCGGGGCCGCGGCGCAGACTGGGCCCGGTGGGTGCAGCCAGGGACGACCGGTCGGGGCCGGGCGCACCCGCGCGCGTCGCCGAGACCGCCCGCGGGGTGTGGGGCCAGGTCACCCGCCTCGGTCCCGGCGCCACCGCCCGGGTGGACCGGCTGCGCCGGCGGGCACCCTGGTTCGACCACCTGGCCCGCGCCGGCGGCCGCTACACCCGCACCCAGGGCGACCTCATGGCCGCCGGCGTCACCTACTTCGTCTTCCTCGGCCTGTTCCCGGTGCTGCTGCTGGTCGCCTCGGTCATCGCGCTGGTCCTGTCCGGCGACGCCCTGCTGCAGCAGGAGCTCTACGACGCCATCCGCGAGGCGTTCCCCGGCCCGACCGGCGAGCAGATCGTCGAGGAGCTGCGCCAGGCGGTGGGCGCGGCGGGCATCACCGGCCTGATCGGCGCCCTGGGCGTCGTCTACGCCGGGCTGCGCGCCATGGACAAGCTGCGCATCGGCATGGAGCAGATCTGGAAGGGCCGTGCCGACGAGCCGGAGTTCTGGCGCGACAACCTGCAGGACCTCGTGGCCCTGGTGCTGCTCGGGGCGGTGGGCCTGGTCAGCCTCACGCTCACCGGCGTCGGCACCCGCGCCACGGCCTGGTTCCTGGACCTGCTGGGCCTCGAGGGCGTCCCCGGCCTCGGGGTGCTCACCAGCGTGCTGGGCCTGGCGCTGGCCCTCCTCACCGACGTGCTGGTCTTCCTCTGGCTGCTCCGGGTGGTCCCCTCGACCTCCTCGCCGCTGCGGCGGTTGCTGCCCGGCGCGCTCTTCGGTGCCGCCGGTCTCGAGGTGCTCAAGCTCGCCGGCACGCTCTACCTGTCGCTGATCGGCGGCAGCGTCACCGCCTCGGCGTTCGGCGGCGCGGTCGGCATCCTCGTGTGGATCAACCTGGTGGTCCGCTTCGCGTTCTTCACCGCTGCCTGGACCGCGACCCTGCCGTCCCTCGCCCCGGCGGCCCCCGCCGACCCGGCCGGTCCGGCACCCGTGCCGGCGGGGTCGGGCGCACCGCCCGCCGCACGCCGATGACCGTGGCGGCGACCACCGCGACGGCGGCCGCGCCCAGCGCCAGGGCGCCCAAGGCCGGCGGGCCGTCGTCGGCCACCGGCGCAGGCGCGGGGGCCCCGGCGGCCACCGCGGCCGGCGCGGTCGGCGTCGGGTCCGCCGTCGGCTCGGGGGCCGCGACGTCGGCCGCGGAGTCCACCAGCCGGCCGACGCCGCCCAGCGACGGCGGGACGGCGAAGCCCCAGTCGAGCAGCCGGGCGGCCTGGTCGGCCGCCCGCAGCGGCCGGCTCTCGGTGCCCATGACGCTGACCACCAGCCGCCGGCCGTCGCGCTCGGCGGCGGTGACGAAGGTGTGCCGGGCGGCGTCGGTGAAGCCGGTCTTGCCGCCCAGCCCGCCCGGGTAGTCCGCCAGCGGGTTCTCGTTCTGGATCTGGTAGCCGGTCGAGCGGCCCTCGACGCCGGGCATCTCCGCGACCGGGGTGGTGAGGAGCGCCGCGGTGGCCGGGTCGGCGACCAGCGCGCGGAAGAACAGCGCGAGGTCGTAGGGCGAGGAGGACTGCCCGGCGACGTCGAGCCCCGACGGCGTGCCCGCCACCGTGTCGAAGGCCCCCATCTCCAGCGCGCGGGCGTTCATCGCCGCCACCGTCGTCCCGGCGCCGCCGGCCGCGCGGGCCAGCGCGTTGGCCGCGTCGTTGCCCGACTGCATCACCAGCGCCTGGAACAGCAGCCACACCGGGTAGCGGCCACCGGCCACCATCCCGACCCGGCTGCCCTCCACCGCCTCGTCCTCGACGGTCCCCTCGACGACCAGCGCCGGGTCCAGCCGGTGGAACAGCGTCAGCACCGTCAGCGTCTTGAGCGTGCTCGCCGGGTAGTAGCGGCCGTGCGGGTCGCGGGCGGCCAGCACGTCGCCGGTGCCGGCGTCGGCCACCAGCCAGCCCGCGGCGGCGAGTCCGTCGGGCAGCGGCGGAGCACCGTCGACGACGACCGTGCCGCGGGTGTCGAGGCCCTCGCCGCCCACGGTGACCCCACCGGGGCCGTGGCCCTGGGGCGGGCCGCCGGGCAGCGGTGCGGTGGGGGTCGGGGCGGCCGGGTCGACCGTGGGCCGTGCCTCGGACACCGGCGCCTCGGACACCGGTGCGTCGGAGGCCGGCGCGGCCGCCGCCGGCGCCGTCCCGATGCCCAGCCCGACGGCCAGCACCGCCGCGCCCAGCAGCGCCCGCACGGGGCGCCGCGCTCCCCCCAACCGCGCCACGGGACGACGCTAGCGGCGACGGCGGCGCGTGCCGAGACCCGTCGCGCCGGACGGGCCGGCGCGGCCCGCCCACCGGCCGCTTCGCAACGATCCCATCTCGGTCCGCCGTCCGGAGGGCGGTGCGGGCGGGGAGCGCGGTTAGCGTGCCCAGTCGACGCGTCCGGCGTCCCCGGCCGGGCCGGGGCTCCCGGGCGTGACCGACCCGGATCCACGGGAGCTCCCCTCCGTCTCTGTGGAGCTCCCCCCCAGGAAGGAGTGCCTCTTGCGCGGAGCGCGGAAGACGAAGGTGGCGGCGCTGCTGCTCGCCGGCAGCATGGCCCTGGCCGCCTGCGCCAGCGACGAGCCCAGCAGCGGCAGTGGCGGCAGTGGCGACGGCGGGGGCGGTGGCGGCAGCGACGAGCTGCGCATCGGCCTGGCCTTCGACACCGGTGGCCGCGGTGACCGGTCGTTCAACGACGCGGCGGTCGCCGGTGTCGAGGCCGCCATCGAGGAGCACGGCGGCGAGTTCCAGGACCTCAGCCCGAACGCCGACGCCTCCAACCGCGCCGACCTGCTGACCCAGCTGGCCGACGAGGGCTACAACCCGATCATCGCCGTCGGCTTCGCCTACGGCGAGGTCATCGGCGACGTCGTCGAGCAGTACCCGGACACGACGTTCGCCATCGTCGACTCCTCCGCCGAGGAGGTCGGCGCCGACAACCTCACCGGCCTGCTGTTCAGCGAGGAGCAGGGCTCCTTCCTGGCCGGCGTCGCCGCGGCGACCAAGTCCGAGACCGGCCACATCGGCTTCGTCGGCGGCGTCGAGACCCCGCTGATCCAGAAGTTCGAGGCCGGCTACGTGGCCGGTGCCCAGGCGGTCAACCCGCAGATCATCATCGACCGGCAGTACATCTCGCCGGCCGGTGACTTCTCCGGCTTCAACGCCCCCGACCGCGGCCTGCTGGTCGCCCAGGGCATGTACGAGGCCGGCGCCGACATCGTCTACCACGCGGCGGGCGGCTCGGGTCTGGGCGTCTTCCAGGCGGCCGCGGCGGCCGGCAAGCGCGCCATCGGCGTCGACTCCGACCAGTACAACACCGTCGACGACCCGGCCCTGCAGGCGGTCATCCTGACCTCGATGCTCAAGCGGGTCGACAACGCCGTCTCGGCCTTCATCGACTCCTACGTCGACGGCAGCGTCGAGGGCGGCAGCGACATCGTCTACGACCTGGCGGCCGAGGGTGTGGGCCTGTCCACCTCGGGCGGCTTCATCGACGACATCCAGGACACGATCGACGACTACCGGCAGCAGATCATCGACGGCGAGATCGAGGTCCCGACGACCCCGTGACGCCGGCCGGCCTGCGGGCCGGCTGACCGGGACGCACGACGGCGGGCCCGGGGGAGCGCAGGCACCCCCGGGCCTGCCGTCGTCCCGTCCCCCCCCTCCCGCTGGTCACCGGGCCGGGCGCGAGGGGGACCCCTGCCCGGCGCCGGCACCGGGGAGGATGCTGTGCGGACGTCCGCCGGGGCCCGCGCCCCGGCGGACCGACGTCAGCAGTCGCCGGGGGACGCGGTCGATCCCGCGCCGCCGGTGCAGCAGAGTGGACGCGAGCCCGCGCACCCGCGGGACGCAGCGACGCAGGAAGGGCCCACCATGGCCACAGCAGGCACCCCGGCGGGCACGCCGGCCGGCCTGAGCAAGGGCGCCCCCGGCGGCGAGGGGACGGCGGCGCCGCTGGCCGTCGAGCTGCGCGGCATCACCAAGCGCTTCCCCGGCGTGGTCGCCAACAAGGACATCGAGCTGCGCGTCCGGCGCGGCGAGGTGCACGCCATCGTGGGCGAGAACGGCGCCGGCAAGTCGACGCTGATGAAGACCCTCTACGGCATGCACCGCCCCGACGAGGGGCAGATCCTGCTGCACGGGCGCGAGGTGCACCTCCGCAGCCCGGCGGACGCGATCGCCGCCGGGATCGGCATGGTCCACCAGCACTTCATGCTGGCCGACTACTTCACCGTCCTGGAGAACGTCGTCCTGGGCAGCGAGCCGACGAAGGGCGGCCGGCTCGACCGCGCCGAGGCCCGCCGCCGCATCCGCGAGATCTCCGACGCCTACGCCCTGGGCCTCGACCCCGACGTCCTGGTGGAGGACCTCGGCGTCGGCGACCGGCAGCGCGTGGAGATCGCCAAGGTCCTCTACCGCGGCGCCACCACGCTGATCCTCGACGAGCCGACCGCGGTCCTGGTGCCGCAGGAGGTCGACGAGCTGTTCGGCAACCTCGCCGAGCTCAAGCGCGAGGGCCTGACGGTCATCTTCATCTCGCACAAGCTCGACGAGGTGCGGAAGGTGGCCGACTCGATCACCGTCATCCGCCGCGGCACCACCGTCGGCACCGCCGACCCGAAGACGACGACGGCCCGCCAGCTCGCCGAGATGATGGTCGGCACCGAGCTGCCCTCGCCGGAGACCCGCACCTCCACGGTCCGCGAGACCCCGGTGCTGCAGCTGCGCGACGTCACCGTCGCCTCGCCCACCGGCCGCCCGCCGGTCGACGACGTCACGCTGACCGTCCGCGAGGGCGAGGTCGTGGGCATCGCCGGCGTCGAGGGCAACGGCCAGGCCGAGCTCGTCGACGCCGTCATGGGACTGCGCTCCCTGGCCACCGGCACCGTGCTGCTCGGCGGCGACGACATCACCGCCTGGAGCACCCGGGCCCGCCGCGAGGCCGGCCTCGGCTTCATCCCCGAGGACCGCCACCGTCAGGGCATGCTGCTCGACGCGCCGCTGTGGGAGAACCGGATCCTGGGCCACCAGACCCGCCCGCCGGCGGTGAAGGGCCCGTTCATCGACCGGCGCGGCGCGCGCAGCGACACCGCCCGGATCATGCAGGAGTACGACGTCCGCGCGCCCGGCCCCGACACGCTCGCCGTCGCGCTGTCCGGCGGCAACCAGCAGAAGCTCATCGTCGGCCGCGAGATGAGCGCCCGGCCGCGGCTGCTGCTGGCCGCCCACCCGACCCGCGGCGTCGACGTCGGCGCCCAGGGTGCGATCTGGCGCCTGCTCGAGGAGGCGCGTGCGGAGGGGATGGGGATCCTGCTGATCTCGGCCGACCTCGACGAGCTCATCGGCCTGTCGGACACGCTGCACGTGATGCTGCGCGGCCGGCTGGTCGCCACCCTGGACCCGAGGTCGGTGACCCCCGAGGAGCTCGGCGGGTACATGACCGGGGCCCGGACGACGGCGGGTGCGGCGTGAACGTCCTCCGGAGGATCGGGCTGGCGCTGTTCGCCCCCGTCCTGGCCATCGTCGTCGCGGTCGTCATCTCCTCGGCCGTCATGGCCGCGCTGCAGGTCAACCCGATCCGGGTGTTCGAGGTGATGTTCGACTTCGGCGAGACGCCCTCGCAGCAGACCACCGCGATCGTGGTGATCCTCAACCGCGCGGTGCCGCTGTTCCTCGCCGGCCTCGCCGTCTCCATCGCCTTCCGCATGGGGCTGTTCAACATCGGCGTCGAGGGCCAGTACCGGCTGGCCACCGTGCTCGCCGCCGGCGCGGGGGCCGCGGTCGCGCTGCCGGGGCCGCTGCACGTGCTGCTCATCGTGCTCGTGGCGATGGCCGTGGCCGCGCTGTGGGCCGGGATCGTCGCGGTGCTCAAGGTGACCCGCGGCGTCAGCGAGGTCATCAGCTCGATCATGCTCAACGTCATCGCGCTGGGCATCGCGTCCTACCTGCTCACCGGCCCGCTGCGGGGCAGCCCCGAGGGCGCCTCGATCATCTCCACCGCGGAGATCCCCGAGTCGGGGTGGATGCCCAGCCTCAACGGCGTCTTCGGCGCCCTGGGACTGGCCACCCCGCCGCGGCAGCTCTACGGCTTCCTGCTGGTGGCCGTCGTCGTCGGCGTGCTGATCGCGGTGCTGCTCAACCGCACCCGCTTCGGCTTCGACCTGCGGGCGGCCGGCCTGTCGCCGTCGGCGGCCAGCGCCAGCGGCGTCGACTCCCGGGCCATGGTCGTGAAGACCATGCTGCTGTCGGGTGCGGTCGCCGGGCTCATCGGCATGCCCGACCTGCTCGGCTCCACCCACGCCTACACCACCGACTTCACCTCCGGGCTGGGCTTCCTCGGCATCGCCGTGGCGCTGCTCGGCCGCAACAAGCCGGTCGGGATCGCGCTCGGCGCCCTGCTGTTCGCCTTCCTCGACCGGTCCCTGGTCCCGCTGCAGATCCAGGACTTCCCGGCGTCGGTGGTCACGATCATCCAGGGCACGATCGTGCTCGCCGTGGTGATCGCCAACGAGATCGCCCGGCGGGTGGCCCTCCGCTCCGCCGAGCGCGGGTCGGCCGTCCCCGCGATCGTCGCCGGCGACGGCAGCACGGGCCCGGGCCAGGCCGCCTCGGGTGCGGCCTCCACCGGCGGCGCCGCCGACGGCGGGGAGGGCACCGGTGCCGGCGTCAGCCGGACGGCCGGAGCCGGGCAGCGTTCCGACGAGCGGCAGGAGACCGGGGCATGAACACACCCCACGAGAGCGCTCCGCCGGCGCTCCACGCTTCCGCGGGGACCCCGGCATGAGCACCGTCACGACCCCCTCCGGGACCCGGCCCAGCCGCGGCCCGCTGACCGACCTGTTCACCGGCGGCGGGCGGTCCCGCCGCGTGCTGTGGCTGCTGCTCGGCGTCGTGCTGCTGGTCTCGATCGTGCGCGTCATCAGCGGCGAGCAGCAGCTGACCAGCTCCTCGACGATGGCCGCGGCGCTGCTGCTGGCCGTGCCGATCGGGCTGGCGGCGCTCGGCGGCCTGTTCTCCGAGCGCGCCGGCGTGGTCAACATCGGCCTCGACGGGATGATGACCCTCGGCACCTGGGGTGCCGGGTTCGCCGGCTACCAGTGGGGCTGGGGCGCCGCCGTCGTCGGCGGGCTGCTCTTCGGCGCCCTCGGCGGGCTGCTGCACGCCGTGGCCACGGTGACCTTCGGCGTCGACCACGTCGTCTCCGGCGTGGCGATCAACATCCTCGCCGCGGGGCTGGTGCGGTTCCTCTCCGAGCTGCTCTACAGCGACAACCCGGCCGGCGGTGGGGTCACCCAGTCGCCCCCGGTCGACGGCACACCGCCGACGTTCTCGGTCCCGGTGCTCTCCTCCGGCCCGGACCTGCTCGGGTCGCTGGAGCGGCAGGGCTGGTTCCTCGTCAGCGACGTCGCCGGCATCCTGCGCGGGTTCACCAACGGCATCGGCCTGCTCACGCTCATCGCGGTGCTGCTGGTCCCGGCGAGCTACCTGCTGCTGTGGCGCACCGCCTTCGGGCTGCGGCTGCGCTCCTGCGGCGAGAACCCGGCCGCCGCCGACTCCCTCGGCGTCCCGGTCTACCGGCTCAAGTACGTCGCGGTGCTCATCTCCGGCGCGCTGGCCGGCCTGGGCGGGGTGTTCCTCGTCTTCATCGCCGGCATCTACCGGGAGGGCCAGGTCAACGGCCGCGGGTTCATCGGCCTCGCGGCGCTGATCTTCGGCAACTGGCGGCCGGGCGGGCTGGCCGCGGGCGCCGGGCTGTTCGGCTTCACCGACGCGCTGCAGCTGCGCAGCCGCGCCGCCGTCGTGGCGCTGTTCCTGCTGGTCGCGATCCTGCTCGCGGTCCTCGCCGTGGTGCAGGCGATGCGCGGCCGGCTGCTGGTGGCCGGCATCGCCGGCGTCGTCGCCGCGGCCGCGCTGGTCGGCTTCCTCACCGTCGACGCCCTGCCGCCGGGCATCGTCTCGTTCACGCCGCACCTGACCACGCTGCTGGTCCTGTCGCTGGCGTCCCAACGGCTGCGGATGCCCAAGGCCGACGGACTGGTCTACCGAAGAGGAGAGAACTAGATGGCGGACGTCGACTGGGACGCGCTGCGCGGCGCGGCCCGGGAGGCCATGACGCACGCCTACGCGCCCTACTCGCGGTTCCCCGTGGGCGTGGCCGGGCTGGTCGACGACGGCCGGGTGGTCACCGGCTGCAACGTCGAGAACGCCAGCTACGGGCTGGGCCTGTGCGCCGAGTGCGGGATGGTCAGCGACCTCGCCCGCACCGGCGGCGGCCGGCTGGTCGCGGTGGCCTGCGTCGGCGGGGACGGGCAGCCGCTGATGCCCTGCGGGCGCTGCCGGCAGCTGCTCTGGGAGCACGGGGGAGCCGACATGCTCATCGAGACCGTCTCCCTGGGCATCGTGCCCATGCGCGAGGTGCTGCCCGACGCGTTCGGCCCCGAGGACCTGGTGGCCGCCGTCGAGCGGGGGCAGGGCTGATGGCCGCCTTCGACGCGATCGACGTGCTGCGGGCCAAGCGCGACGGCGACCGGCTCACGCCCGAGCAGATCCGCTGGGTGATCGGCGCCTACACCGACGGCACCGTCCCCGACGAGCAGATGAGCGCGCTGCTCATGGCGGTGTTCTTCCGCGGCATGGACGGCGACGAGCTCGCCGTCTGGACACAGGCGATGATCGACTCCGGCGAGCGCAAGGACCTGTCGTCGCTGGGGCGGCCCACCGCCGACAAGCACTCGACCGGCGGGGTCGGTGACAAGACCACCCTCCCGCTGGCGCCGCTGGTCGCCGCGTGCGGCGTGGCGGTGCCGCAGCTGTCCGGCCGCGGGCTGGGGCACACCGGCGGCACGCTGGACAAGCTCGAGTCGATCCCCGGCTGGCGTGCCGACGTGCACGAGGAGGCCTACCTGCGCCAGCTGGCGGAGGTGGGCGCGGTCATCTGCGCGGCCGGGCACGACCTCGCGCCGGCCGACAAGAAGCTCTACGCGCTGCGCGACGTCACCGCGACGGTCGAGTCGATCCCGCTGATCGCCAGCTCGATCATGAGCAAGAAGATCGCCGAGGGCGCCGACGCGCTGGTGCTCGACGTCAAGACCGGGTCGGGCGCGTTCATGAAGGACCCGGAGTCCTCCCGCGAGCTGGCCCGCACGATGGTCGGGCTGGGGGAGGCGGCGGGGGTCACCACGGTGGCCCTGGTGACGGCGATGGACCGGCCCCTGGGCCGCGCCGCCGGCAACGCCGTCGAGGTGGCCGAGTCGGTGGAGGTGCTCGCCGGCGGCGGCCCGGCCGACGTCGTCGAGCTGACCCTCGCGCTGGCCCGGGAGATGCTCACCGGTGCCGGGCGTCCCGACGTCGACCCCGCCGACGCGCTGCGCGACGGCCGCGCGATGGACGTGTGGCGGCGGATGATCACCGCGCAGGGCGGCGACCCCGACGCCCCGCTGCCGCAGCCGGCCGAGAAGCACGTGGTGACCGCCCCGGCCACCGGCACGCTCACCCGGCTCGACGCCTACGCCCTCGGCGTCGCCGCCTGGCGGCTGGGTGCCGGCCGGGCGCGCAAGGAGGACGCGGTGTCGGCCGCGGCCGGCGTCACGTGGACGGCGGCCGTGGGGGAGCAGGTCACCGAGGGGCAGCCGCTGCTGGAGCTGCATACCGACGACCCCGCCCGCATCCCGCGGGCGCTGGAGGCGCTCGAGGGCGCCGTCGGCGTCGACACCGGCGACGAGCCGCTGCCGCTGCTGCTGGACCGCATCTCGGCGTAGCGGCCCCTGTGTGCACTTCCGCGGAAGTGCACACAGGGGCGGCCAGCGCCGTCTCGCCACGGAGGAGGAGACTGGACCCCCGTGACGAGCACGTCCGCGCACGTCGTGGCCGACGACCGGCCGCACCCCGGTGACCCGCTCGACCCGGACGCCGCGATCTCCGTCCGCGGGCTGGTGAAGCGCTACGGCGACCGGGCCGCCGTCGACGGCCTGGACCTCGACATCCGGCGCGGGGAGATCTTCGCGCTGCTGGGCCCCAACGGCGCCGGCAAGACCACCACCGTCGAGATCCTCGAGGGCTACCGCGCGCGCGACGCCGGCGAGGTGCGGGTGCTCGGCGTCGACCCGGCGCGCGGCGGGCGACGGTGGCGGGCCGACCTCGGCATCGTGCTGCAGTCCGGCGGCGGGGACAGCCAGCTGTCGGTGCGCGAGCAGCTGCAGGCCCGCGCGTCCTACTACGCCGACCCGCGCGACCCCGCCGAGGTGCTCGAGCTCGTCGGGCTCACCGCGCAGGCCGACGCCCGCGGCCGCACCCTCTCCGGCGGCCAGCGGCGCCGCTTCGACGTCGCGCTGGGCATCGTCGGCCGGCCGCGGCTGCTGTTCCTCGACGAGCCGACCACCGGCTTCGACCCGGAGGCGCGGCGGCAGTTCTGGGCGATGGTGCGCTCGCTGCGCGACCTGGGCACCACGATGCTGCTCACCACGCACTACCTCGACGAGGCCGAGACCCTCGCCGACCGGGTCGGGGTGCTCGCCCAGGGCCGGCTGGCGGAGGTCGCCGTCCCCGCGGCCCTGGGCGGCCGCGGCACCGCGCCGGCGGTGGTCAGCTGGACCGAGGACGGCGTCCGGCGCACCGCCGAGACCACCACGCCGACCGCCTTCGTGCAGGACCTCGCCGCCCGCTTCCCCGGCGAGGTGCCCGACCTCGCGGTCGGCCGGCCGACCCTGGAGGACGTGTACCTGAAGATGATCGGGAGGGGCGAGTGACGGCGGCACCGCCACGGAGCGCGCTGCCCTCGCCGGGCCGGGTGTACCGCACCCGCGCCGGTGTCGAGCTCAAGGAGTTCTTCCGGCAGCGGGAGTCGGTGGTCTTCACCCTCGTCTTCCCCGTCGTCCTGCTGCTCGCCCTGGGCGCGGTGCTCGACTACGACCTCGGCTCGGGCGTGGACTTCCCGCAGTACTTCATGGCCGGGGTCATCACCGCCGGGGTGGTGGGCTCGAGCCTGCAGAACATGGCGATCCACATCGCCGCCGAGCGCTCCGACGGGACGCTGAAGAGCCTCGCCGGCACGCCGATGCCCAAGAGCGCCTACTTCGTGGGCAAGGTCGTCCAGGTCCTCGCGGTCACCGCGGCGACGGTCGCCCTGCTGCTGCTGGTGGGCGTGGCCGTGTACGGCATCGACCTGCCCTCGGGCGCGGACTGGCTCACCTTCGCGTGGGTGACGGTGCTCGGCGCGGCCGCCTGCACGCTGCTCGGCATCGCGGTGTCCTCGCTCGCCCGCAACGGCCGGTCGGCGTCGGCCACGGTCACCCCGATCGCGCTGGTCCTGGAGTTCGTGTCCGGGGTGTTCCTGCCCTTCGAGCAGGTCCCCGGCTGGCTGCAGGACGTCGCGTCGCTCTTCCCGGTGAAGTGGCTGGCCCAGGGACTGCGCTCGGTGTTCCTGCCCGACGCCCTCGCCGCCTCCGAGCCGTCGGGGTCCTGGGAGCTCGGCCGCGTGGCGCTGGTCCTCGGCGCCTGGTGCGTGGCCGGGCTGGTGCTGTGCGTCCTGACCTTCCGCTGGCAGGACCGCGGCACGAGATAGCGTCTCCCGGTGCCCGCACCGCTCGACGCCGACGCCGTCCGCCGCGCCCCGAAGGTCCTCCTCCACGACCACCTCGACGGCGGGCTGCGGCCCCGGACGGTGCTCGAGCTCGCCGAGGAGAGCGGCTACCGCGACCTGCCCGCCGGCGACGCCGAGGCGCTGGGCACCTGGTTCCGGCAGGCCGCCGACTCCGGCTCGCTGGTGCGCTACCTGGAGACGTTCACGCACACCGTGGGCGTGATGCAGCGGCCCGAGGCGGTGCGCCGGGTGGCCCGCGAGTGCGCCCTCGACCTCGCCGCCGACGGCGTCGTGCACGCCGAGGTCCGCATGGCTCCGGAGCTGCTCACCGCGGGCGGCACCCCGATCGAGGAGGCGGTCGAGGCCATCCTCGACGGCTTCGCGGCGGGCAGCGCCGAGGCCGCCGCGGTGGGCACCCCGATCTCGGTCGGCACGCTGCTGTGCGCCATGCGGCAGGCCGACCGGTGGGAGGAGGTCGCGGGCCTGGTGGTCCGGTACCGCGATGCCGGCGTCGTCGGCTTCGACCTGGCCGGCCCCGAGATCGGCTTCCCGCCCGACCGGATCCCCGCGGCGATCGCGCTCTTGCACCGCTCCGGTGCCCACCGGACGATCCACGCCGGGGAGGCGGCCGGGATCGACAGCATCCGCGCCGCGCTCGACGGCGCGTCCGCCGAGCGGCTCGGCCACGGCGTCCGCATCGCCGACGAGGTGCCGATGGAGGGGCCGCTGGGTCCGCTGGCGCGGCGGGTGCTCGACGAGCAGGTGCCGCTGGAGGTCGCGCCGTCGTCGAACGTGCAGACCGGCGCCTACCCGTCGATCGCCGCACACCCCGTCGGCCGGCTGCACCGGCTCGGTTTCGCCGTCACGGTCAACACCGACAACCGGCTGATGAGCGGGGTGTCGGTCACCAGCGAGCTGGTCGACGTCGCCGCCGCGCACGGCTGGGGCTGGGACGACGTGCAGACGGTCACCGAGCGGGCGCTGGCCGCGGCCTTCCTCGACGAGGCCGAGCGCGCCCGGCTGCTCGACGACGTCGTCCGTCCGGGGTTCGCCGCGCTGCGCGGGTGAGCACCGCCACCGCCCGCTCGCGGAACGGGCGGGGGACCGGCGCTGTTACCGTGGGTGTGCCGGCAGTCGCCGGACATCCTCCCGGACGGTCCGTCCGGGCATGAGCGCATCCGTGCAGATCCGCCGCGTCGACGACGCCCGCGATCGCCAGTGAGGACGCCAGGCCCCGTTGCCGGGGTGGCGCCCGCGCACGCCACGGGACGCGCCCGAGCAGTATCGGAGTCCCACACCCGCATGTCCTCGTTCGACCTCGTCGACGCCGTCGACACCCAGAACGACTCCCCGAACCACCCCCAGACCACCCCCGAGCCGACCACCCCCGGCTTCGCCAGGCTCGGCCTGCCCCAGCCGCTGGTGACGGCGCTGGAGCGGCGCGGCATCCACGCGCCGTTCGCCATCCAGGCCACCGTCCTGCCCGACGCCCTCGCCGGCCGCGACGTGCTCGGCAAGGCCGCCACCGGCTCGGGCAAGACCCTCGCCTTCGGCCTGCCGCTGCTCGCCCGCCTGGGCCTCACCGCCCGCCGCGGCCCGCGCGCACCGCGGGCGCTGGTCCTGGTGCCCACCCGCGAGCTCGCCCAGCAGGTCTCCGACGCGCTGGCGCCGCTCGGCCAGGCCATCGGCGTCCAGTTCGCCACCGTCTACGGCGGCGCCTCGATGGGCCGCCAGATCTCCCAGCTGCGCCGCGGCGTCGACGTCGTCGTCGCCACCCCCGGCCGGCTGCAGGACCTCATCGCGCAGGGCGAGGCCACCCTCGCCGACGTCGAGGTCAGCGTCATCGACGAGGCCGACTTCATGTCCGACCTCGGCTTCCTGCCGGTCGTGCAGGAGCTGCTCGACCAGACCCGACCCGACGCCCAGCGGCTGCTGTTCTCCGCGACGCTCGACGGCGAGGTCGACGCGCTGGTCCGCCGCTACCTGACCGACCCGGCCCGGCACGAGGTCAAGCGACCCGGCGACGACGCCCCGCCCGCCGAGCACCTGGCCTACAGCGTCGCCTTCCGCGACAAGGTGCCGGTGACCCAGGAGCTGGCCGCGCGACCGGGCCGCACGATCGTCTTCGCGCGCACCCAGCTCGGCGTCGACCGGCTCACCGAGAACCTGCGGGCCGCCGGCGTCAAGGCCGAGGCCATCCACGGCGGCCTGCCGCAGTCGGCCCGCCGCCGGGCGCTGGAGGAGTTCACCGACGCCCGCAGCCCGGTCCTGGTGGCCACCGACGTCGCCGCCCGCGGCATCCACGTCGACGACGTCTCGCTGGTGCTGCACTACGACCCGCCGGCCGACCACAAGACCTACCTGCACCGCTCGGGCCGCACCGCCCGCGCCGGTGCCGCCGGTGTGGTGGTCTCCCTGCTGCTGCCCGACCAGGTGGGCCAGGCCAAGCGGCGCTTCCGCCAGGCGAAGGTCGACCCGCAGGTCAGCCGTGTCCGGCCGGGCGACGCCCCGATCGCCGAGCTCGTCGCCAGCGGCGTGCCGGTGGAGCCGAAGGAGCGGCCGGCCCGCGAGCCGCGGCGCCCGCACGGCGGCCCCGGTGGCCGGCGTCCGCGCCGCGACGGCGACCGCCCGCGCCGGTCCTACGGCGAGGGGAGCCGGCGCGAGGGTGGCCGTCGCGAGGGTGGCCGTCGCGAGGGTGACCGCCCGCGCCGTCCCGCCGGTGACCGCGACCGCTTCCGCGGCCCCGGCGAGCGCGGTGTCCGCGCCGACCGTCCGGCCCCCGCGCGCGACTGAGCAAGGACCTCCTGGCCCCCCACCCCTCGCTCCGCTCGGGTCGGGACCCTGCCAGGAGGCCGTTCCAGCACCTCACCAGCGGCCGGTCCCGGTTCCCGGGGCCGGCCGCTGTGCTGTCCTGCGCGCGGTCGTGGGGGGGGGGGGGGGGGGGGGGGGGGGGGGGGGGCGCCGGGGGGGGGGGGGGGGGGGGCGGCGGGGGGGGCCCGCGGCGGGGGGGGGGGGGGCGGGCGGCGGG
>NZ_JBJGYP010000040.1:0-34193 GCF_054050055.1 Geodermatophilus sp. SYSU D00814 | reverse complement strand
CACCCCCCCCCGGGCCGCCCCCCCCCGCCCCCCCCCCGCGCCCACGCCCCCCCCCCCGCCCCCCGCCCCCCCCCCCCCCCCCCCCCCCCCCCCCCCCCCCCCCCCCCCCCCCATCTCCTCCCGGTGCACCGTGAGCAGGTTCTGGTGGAAGTTCGCCGGCCGCAGGTGGGTCCAGGCCAGGCCCGTGGCCTCCACCCGCTTCTCCAGCGCCCGGTGCGGCAGCAGCGGGTTGCGCCCGGCGGCCTGCACCGAGAGCAGGACCACCCGCTGCACCCCGGCGGCGACGACGGCGTCGAGGAAGGGCTGCAGCCGCTCGGCCCGGGCGACGTCGGGCGGGCGCAGCAGGAACAGCGCGTCGACCCCGTCGAGCGCGGCCGGCCAGCTCGCGGCGTCCTCGAGGTCGAGCCGGACGGCGGGCACCCCGGCCGGCAGCCCCGCGGCCGCCCGGCCCGGGTCGCGGGCGCCGGCGCGCACGTCGGCGTCGAGCGCGGCCAGCCGGCGGACGACCTCGCTGCCTACCGTGCCGGTGGCCCCGGCGACGAGGATGCTCACGCGTCGGCCGCCACGACGAACGGCGCCGCCGACAGCCACTCGCGCCCCTCGGCCAGCTCGACCATGGCGAGGGCGACGTCGGCCTTGGTCACCGGTGCCGCGCGCAGCCCGGGCGCCTCGGAGGTGAGGCGGTAGCGGCCGGTCCCGGGCCGGTCGGCGAGCCGCGGCGGGCGGACCTGCGTCCACTCCAGCCGGGAGCCGGCGAGGACCTCGTACTCGCCCTCCTTGTCCTCCACCAGGTCGCGGGCCAGCCGGTGGGTGAGGGCGGAGACGAACCGGGCGCCGCGGCCCTTGCGGTCACCGGGCAGGTCGGCCCCGGCGCCGGAGACCCCGACGAACCGGCGCGCCCCGGCCGCGTCCATCGCGGCCACCAGCCCGGGCAGCACCGCACGGCCCACGTCCCCGCCCGAGCCCCTGGTGACGCCGACGCACCACAGGACGGCGTCGGCACCCTCGACCGCCTTGGCCACCAGGGCGGGGTCGCGGACGTCCCCGGGGCGCTCCGTCACGCCCGCGTGCCCTGCCGCGCTGCGCGCCACCGCCACCACCGCGTGGCCGCGCTCGGCCGCCAGCCGCACCGCGTGCCGGCCCACACCGCCGGCGGCCCCGAACACCACCAGGTCCACGTCGCTCTCCCTCCCGTACCGGTTCCCCCGACCCGATGGTGTCAGGTAACCTGACAACCGTGCAACGGCGGGAAGAGCTGCCGCTGGCCCACCTGCTGCTGCAGGCCGGCCGGGCGTTCGACGCCGCGCTGCGGGAGGAGCTCGCCGCCCGCGGGTGGCCGCGGCTGAGCGGCGCGCAGTCGCTGGTCTTCGCCTACCTCGACCCGCAGGGCACCGCGCCGGCCGAGCTGGCGCGGCGGCTGGGCACCACCCGGCAGGCCCAGCAGGACCTCGTGGCCGGCCTCGTGCGGCTCGGGCTGGTGGAGACGGTGACCGACCCCGCCCGGCGGCGCGGCCGGCTGGTGCGGCTGACCGGCAGCGGGCGCGTCCTCGCCGCCGACGCCGGCGGGATCCTGGCCCGGATGGAGGAGGAGCTCGGCGAGGCGGTGCCCGTCCTGCGGCGGCTGCTCGCCGAGGTCACCGGCCTGGCCGCCGGCCGGCGACCGGCCGTCGAGGGCGACCTGCCCGGCGATCTGAGCGCGACGGCCGACTGACCCCGCCCGGTTTCCGGCGCGGGGGCGCCGGGCACGGCGGGAGGACCGGCGGTCAGCTCCGGTCCCCGTCGAGCCAGGGAGGTCGCGTGCGGGCGATGGTCTACCGCGGGCCGTACAAGGTCCGGGTCGAGGACAAGGACGTCCCGGCGATCGAGCACCCGAACGACGCGATCGTCCGGGTGACGCTGGCGGCCATCTGCGGCTCCGACCTGCACCTCTACCACGGCCTCATGCCGGACACCCGGATCGGCCACACCTTCGGCCACGAGTTCATCGGCGTCGTCGACGAGGTGGGCTCCTCCGTGCAGAACCTGCAGGTCGGGGACCGGGTGATGGTGCCGTTCAACGTCTTCTGCGGGTCGTGCTGGTTCTGCGCCCGAGGCCTGTACTCCAACTGCCACAACGTCAACCCCAACGCCACCGCCGTCGGCGGCATCTACGGCTACTCGCACACCACCGGCGGCTATGACGGCGGCCAGTCGCAGTTCGTGCGGGTGCCGTTCGCCGACGTCGGCCCGGTGCGGATCCCCGACTGGATGCACGACGAGGACGCCGTCGTGATGACCGACGCCGCCGCGACCGGCTACTTCGGCGCGCAGCTCGGCGAGATCGCCGAGGGGGACACGGTCGTCGTCCTCGGCGCCGGGCCGGTCGGCCTGGTCGCCGCGCAGTCGGCGTGGCTGATGGGCGCCGGCCGGGTGATCGTGGTCGACCACCTGCGGGAGCGGCTGGAGAAGGCGCGGACCATGGCCCACGCCGAGACGCTGGACTACGACGAGGTCGACGACGTCGTCGTCGAGCTGAAGGAGCAGACCGACCACCTGGGCGCCGACGTCGTCATCGAGGCGGTCGGCGCGGAAGCCGACGGCAACCTCCTGCAGCACGTCACCGGGACGAAGCTCAAGCTGCAGGGCGGGTCGCCGGTGGCGCTGAACTGGGCCATCGACGGCGTGCGCAAGGGCGGCACGGTCGCCGTCGTCGGCGCCTACGGGCCGATCCCCAACGCGGTGAAGTTCGGCGACGCGCTGAACAAGGGCCTGACCCTGCGGATGAACCAGACGCCGGTCAAGCGGCAGTGGCCGCGGATGTTCGAGCACGTCCGCAACGGCCACCTGACCCCGCGCGCGGTGGTCACCCACCGCTTCCCGCTGGAGGAGATCGCGGAGGCCTACCACGTGTTCTCCAGCAAGCTCGACGGCTGCATCAAGCCGGTGATCGTGCCCGACGCGGCCTGAGGAGCAACCGTGACCGAGCCCGACGTCCCGAGTGCCATCCCGAGTGCCTACGTCCGGGACAAGCGCACCCCACCGCCCAGCCGGGAGGAGCTGCGCGCCCGCATCCCCGGCTGGGGCGCCGACCTCGACCCGGCCGACCGGCCCTCGCACCCGAAGCTGCAGTACCCGGCCGACACCGGCGCCCACTGGGACTTCCCGGAGCGCCAGCCGGGCGGGGAGGGGCGCGAGCGCTCGATCGAGCACGCCTTCGTCACGCCGGTGTTCGGCACCGCCCAGCCGCTGCGCGGCCTGTCGGGGGCGATCCGCCGGTACGCCTACACCCGGTTCAGCGAGGGCCGGCTCGCGCACTGGCTGCTGCTGATCGCCGGCGACCGGGTCGACGCGTGGGAGCACCACCTGCGGTCGTTCGCGACCCTGCGTCCCGACGTGCCCGCCACCGGCCTGCGGAGCGAGTTCACCCGCGGCGGGCTGCGGTCGCGGCGGGGCCGCAGCGACGCCCGCCACCAGCTGCTCGACCCGGTGGTGGTCGTGGGGCCGTGGCTCGCCGGCGCCGGTGCCGCGGTGCTCGGCGCCCGGAGGGTGGTGCGCGCCGTCCGCGGCTGAACGTGTGCGCGCAGGCCGCGTTCCCGGGGCGCGGACGCGGCGCCGGCGCACACGCTCCGGGCTACCGTCCCCGACCGTGACCCCGCTCGACGAGCTGCCCCGCATCGGCGCCCCGGCCACCCGCGCGCTGCACGGCGCCGGGTACACCGGCCTGGGGCAGCTGGCCGGGGTCCCGCGCACCACGCTGGCCGCGCTGCACGGCGTGGGCCCGAGGGCGCTGCGGATCCTCGACGAGGCCCTCGCCAAGCACGGGCTCGCGCTCGGCTGACCCCGCCCGTGTACCTGCGGATCTGGGCCTACGAGGTCCCGCCGGGAGCGGCCGGCCGGTTCGTCGCCGCCTACGGGGCCGACGGCGACTGGGCGCGGCTGTTCGCCCGGGCTCCGGGCTTCGCCGGCACGGAGCTCTTCCGCGGTGTCGACGGCGGGACCCGCTTCCTCACCGTCGACCGCTGGCGCGACGCGGCGGCGTGGGCGGCGTTCCTCGCGCGGTGGGGCGAGGACTACCGCGCCCTCGACGCGGCGCTGGCCCCGCTCACCACCCGCCAGGAGCTCCTGCTCGAAGGGGCGCCACCGTGAACACAGGCACCGAGACGACGGGAGCGGTCCCTCCCACCGGGGAGAGACCGCTCCGTGTGCTGTGCGCCATCAGGGACTCGAACCCCGAACCCGCTGATTAAGAGTCAGCTGCTCTGCCAATTGAGCTAATGGCGCGTGTCGCCCGGGTGACCGGGTTCCGAGCGACGACGATACCAGCGCCCGGCAGGCGGTCGCCGCCGGGGGCGGGACGCGGAGACGGCCGTCGTCCGCCCTGGACGTGGACACTGGACGGGTTGCACTCGCGCCCGGCCGGGCGCGGGCGGTCGGACGAAGGGCGGGCAGCGAGCGTGCGACGGACAGCGGCGCTGGTCACGGCGGGGGCCCTGGCCCTGCTCAGCGGGTGCACCGCGGGGAACGGCCAGGGGTCCTCCGCGGCCTCGTCCTCCTCGCCCTCGACGTCGGCGTCGGCCACCACGGCCGCCGACGCACCCCCTCCCCAGCTGCAGCTGGCGCCCGCCGACGGCGCCGTCGACGTCGCCCCGGGACTCCCGCTGGAGATCTCCGTCACCGACGGCGAGCTGGGTGACGTGACGGTGACCGACGACGCCGGCACCGAGGTCCCCGGGCAGGTCGCCGACGGCGCCACCGAGGGCACCGAGGTGTGGACGGCCGACGGGGCGCTGGACTACGGCAGCACCTACACCCTGACCGCCGCCGCCACCAACGCCGACGACGAGCGCGCCGAGGCCACCAGCACCTTCACCACCGCCGTCCCGGACGCACTGGCCACGCCCGCGATCGGCCCGCTGGACGGCCAGACCGTCGGCGTCGGCATGCCGATCCGCGTCTACTTCGAGCAGCCGGTCACCGACAAGGCCGCGGTCGAGAGCCGCCTGCTGGTCACCAGCTCGACCCCGACCGACGGCGTGTGGAGCTGGATCAGCGACACCGAGGTGCACTTCCGGCCCTCGCAGTACTGGCCGGCCGAGACCGACGTGACCCTGGAGGCCGACCTCCAGGGGGTCCCCCTCGGTGGCGGCGTGTGGGGCGAGAAGGACCGCACGGTCTCCTTCCACGTCGGCGCGAAGCACGTCTCGATCGCCGACGCCGCCACCCACCGGCTGCAGGTCTTCGACGGCGACCAGCTCGTCCAGGACTTCCCGATGAGCGCCGGCAGCCCGGACAACCCGAGCTACAACGGGCCGCACGTGGTCACCGAGCTCAACGCCGAGCGGATCATGGACTCCAGCACCTACGGCGTGCCGGTCGACAGCCCCGGCGGCTACCGCACCCCGGTGCAGTGGGCCGTGCGGCTGTCCGACAGCGGGGAGTTCGTCCACGGCGCCCCGTGGTCGGTGGCGCAGCAGGGCCGGGAGAACGTCTCCCACGGCTGCATCAACCTCTCGACGGAGAACGCCCGCTGGTTCTTCGACTTCTCCCAGCCGGGCGACGTCGTCGAGATCGTCAACTCCGGCGCCGGCACGCTGGCCTCCGACATCGACGACTGGACCGTCCCCTGGGACCAGTGGCGGGCCGGCAGCGCACTGTCGTGATCTCCGTTTCCTGACCGCCTGACCAGGGCACTTCCCGGCTGTCTTCGGGAGGGAGATGCGTCGTGGACACCTGGGTGATCGTCCTCATCGTCGTCGTCGCGGTGGTGGTGCTGGCGCTGGTCGCGCTGGCCCTGGCCAAGCGCAGCCGGGTGGCCGGCGCCCGGCGCCGCGAGCAGCAGCGCCTGGAGGCGCGCGAGCGGCTGGAGGAGGCACGGCTGCGCGGGGCGCAGGCGGAGAAGGAGCAGGCGCTGGCCGAGGAGCAGGCGGCGCGGGCCCGCCGCGAGCGCGCCGAGGTCGAGGAGCGCACCCGCCTGGCCGAGCAGGAGGCCCGCCAGCGGGCGGCGTCGGCGAAGGAGCACGCGTCGGCCGCCGAGAAGCTGCGGGCCGAGGCCGAGAAGCTCGCGCCCGGCCTGGCCGACCGCGACGGCCACGCCGGGGTCTCCGGCGACGGCCCCGGGGGCGCCACCCGCCGCTGAGCGGGGCACCGCTCAGTTCCGGGCGCCGCCGCGGTCGGTCCTGGTGGGCGGGGCCGGCCGGGCCCCCGGACACCGGAGGACGCCGTGGCCGACCTGATCGCCATCGGCACGCGCAAGGGGCTGTGGCTGGCCCGCAGCGACGACGACCGCCGCACCTGGCGCCTGGACGGGCCGCACCTGGTGGCCCAGGAGGTCGCCGCGGTCGCCGTCGACACCCGGGAGGCGGTGCCGCGCGTGCTGGCCGGCGTCCAGTACGGGCACTGGGGTCCCACGGTCACCTGGTCCGACGACCTCGGTGGCAGCTGGCACGAGACGCCGGAGGGCGCCATCGCCTTCCCCGCCGACACCGGCGCCGCGCTGGCCCGCGTGTGGCAGCTGCGCCCCGACGCCGCCGCGCGGCCCGGCGTCGTCTGGGCCGGCTGCGAGCCGCACTCGCTGTGGCGCAGCGACGACGGCGGCCGCAGCTTCGCGCTGGTCCGCGGGCTGTGGGACCACCCGCACCGGCCCACCTGGGAGCCCGGCGGCGGGGGCGGTGCCGTGCACACCGTGCTGCCGCACCCGACCGGCGACCGCGTCGTGGTGGCGATGAGCACCGGCGGCGTCTACGTCAGCGACGACGGCGGCTCGACGTGGCAGCCGCGCAACTCCGGCATCACCACCTCGTTCCTCCCCGGCCCGCCGCCGGAGTACGGCCAGTGCGTGCACAAGGTCGCCGTCGACGCCGGGGACCCCGACCGGCTGTACGCGCAGAACCACTTCGGCGTCTTCCGCACCGACGACGCCGGCGGCACCTGGACCTCGATCGCCGGCGGGCTGCCCGCCGACTTCGGCTTCCCGGTGGCCGCCTCCCCGCGGACCCCGGGCACCGCCTGGGTCGTCCCGCTGGTCGCCGACGCCGACCGGACGCCACCGGGCGGCCGGCTGCGGGTCCACCGCACCCGCGACGGCGGGGCGAGCTGGACCGAGCTCGGCGCCGGGCTGCCCGACGGCTGCTGGACGGCGGTGCTGCGCGACGCCGTCTGCGTCGACGAGGCCGAGCCCACCGGGGTGTACGTGGGCACCCGCGACGGCTGCGTCTACGCCAGCGCCGACGAGGGGGAGTCGTTCACCCGGGTCGCCGCCCACCTGCCCGACGTGCTGTGCGTGCGCGCGGCCCGGCTGACGTGAGCGTCGAGGTGCTGCTGCCGGGCGTGCTCGCCGACCTCGCCGGCGGCCGGCGGCGGCTGGAGGTCGACCCGCCGCCGGCGACGGTGGCCGGCCTGCTCGACGCGCTGGCCGCCGAGCACCCCGTCCTCGAGCGGCGCATCCGCGACGAGTCCGGGGCGCTGCGCCGGTTCGTCAACGTCTACGTCGACGGCGACGACGTGCGCTTCGCCGCGGGCGTGCACACCACGGTGCGCGACGGCGCCGTCGTCGAGGTGCTGCCCTCGGTGGCGGGGGGCTGAGCGGCGGGTCAGAGGCGGGCGAGCTCGGCGCACTCCGGGCACAGCTGGGAGTCCTCGTAGCCCTCCGGCGGCCAGACCGTCTCGTCGTCGACGGCGACGTAGGAGCCGCACAGCGACTTGCGGCTGCGGCCCTGCACCCGGCCGATGGTGGCGTGCGCCGGCCCGATCTGCCGCGGCTGGAGCCCGTCGGGCGAGCCGACCGAGCCCACCATCACGACGGCGTGGGCTGTCCCGTAGGAGTAGGCGGTCGTCGTCATGCCGTCAGCGTCCGAGGCGTGCGGGGCTCGGACGAGCACCGGCCGCCGCGTGTCCGCCACCGCCGGTCACGGCCGCCCCACCGGCACCACCCGGCCCTCAGGCCACGGGCCCCGCGACGACGCCGTCACGCACGAGGGCGGCGAGGTCGTCCGCCGCGACGCCGAGACCGGTGAGGACGGCGGCGGTGTGCTCACCGACCCGCGGCGCGCGCCCGCGCGGCCCGACGTCGGCGCCCCGGAGCTGCAGCGGCGCGCGGACGGTGCGGAACCGGCGTCCCGAGCCGTCGTCGACCTCGGGGAACAGCCCGTCGGCGGCGGCCTGCTCGTCGGCGGCGAACTCCGCGACGGTGGACGCCGGTCCCCAGATGAAGCCCCGCTCGTCGAAGGTCGCGCCCCACTCCGACAGCGGGCGGGTGGCGAAGGCCTCGTCCATCAGCCGGGTCAGCTCCGGCATGTGGGCCGCACGGGCGCCGCGGGTCGCGAAGCGCTCGTCCTCCACCCACTCCGGGTGGCCCACCGCCTCGCAGAACGGCGCCCACCAGTGCGGCTCGGGCATGAACAGCAGGATCCAGCGGCGGTCGGCGCAGCGGAACCCGCCGTGCAGGGCGTGCGGCCGGGCGACGCGGCCCTGCGGCGTGGGCGTGATCCCGTCGACGAGGGTGGCCGACAGGTCGCTGGACATCGTCCACGCGGCCGACGCGAGCAGGCTGACGTCGACCACCTGCCCCTCCCCGGTGGCCTCGACCACGCGCAGCGCGGCGAGCACGCCGCCGAAGAGGGCCAGCGCGGCGACGTGGTCGCCCTGGGCCGGGCGGAGCCGCGGCGGGGCGGGGTTGGCCGGCTCGCTCATCGCGTCGAGGACGGCGCCCCGGCCGAAGAAAGCGGTGAGGTCGTAGCCGGGGCGGGTCGCGTCGGGTCCGGCGGGGCCGTAACCGGTGAGGGTGGCGTGCACCAGCCGCGGGTTGAGCCCGTGCAGGGTCGCCGCGTCCAGGCCGAAGCGCGTCTGCCGGGCCGGCAGCAGGTTGCAGAGGAAGACGTCGGCGCCGGCGGCCAGCCGGCGCACCAGGTCGGCGCCGCGCGCCTCGTTGACGGCGACGGCGATGCTGCGCTTGCCGCGGTTGTCCATCTCGAAGGCGGCGTCGACCGGGTCCTGCCCCTCGGGGACCTGCGGCTGCCGGGTGGCCCCGCGCATGGCGTCGCCGCGCAGCGGCTCGACCTTGACGACATCGGCACCCATGTCGGCCATCAGCGCGGCGGCACCCGGAGCGGCCATCCAGTTGGCCACCTCGACCACGCGCACGCCCGCCAGCGGTGCGGTCACGGCCTGCTCCCCCTTCAGTCCTGCAGGTAGTCGAAGACCGGGCTCGCCCGGCCCAGGGTGAGGTCGGTGAGCAGGTGGCTGGCCGAGACGACCTCGCGCACGGGCAGGTCGGCGAGCGGCGCGAGCGCGTGCTCGAACAGCTGCAGCCGCGCCGGGCCGGTCCAGGCCCCGCGGACGGTGACGTCGGTGATCTGGCTGCGCACCAGCTCCAGGATCCGCGGCCGCCGGTCGTAGCCCGGGAGCACCTTCAGGCCGAAGGTGGGTCGGCCGATCTCGGCGATCGCGTCCTCGTCGCTCATCGGCGCGTGCTTGTAGCCCATGGTCGCGGTGGCCACCCGCAGCGTCCCGTAGTCCAGCGTGCCGACGAGGGTGTCGGAGTCGACGTAGAGGCGCGGCGTCCCCGACTTCTTGGGGAACGCGCTGATCTCCCGGCCGCTGGCGATCGAGGCCAGGCTGTCGACGTACATGGCGTGCAGGTAGTCGGCGCTCTCGCCCTCGTACTGGACCTGCAGCACCTGACCGGACTCGGTGAACGACCCCAGGCCGGTGACGTCGGGCATCCGCATGACCTCGAACTTGACCAGCGGGTCGCCGACCGTGAGCGGTTCGGGCACCACGCGCCGCATCGCCTCGGCGTCGGTCCGGTACAGGATGTTGAGGTACTCGCGGCCGGTGAACCGGTAGCGCCCGGCCGGGTAGGCGGGCGCGCCGAGCGGCGTCGTCGACTGCCGGCGGACCTCGTCGGCGTCCATCAGCCCTCCCCGTCGCGCGCGGCGTCCCGCGCCCGGATGACCGCCAGCTGGGCGCGGTCGCGGGCCTCGGTCAGCTGCTCGTAGGTCCGCCCGGCGAAGCGCTCCTCCACCTGGCCGCTGACCAGCTCGACGGTCGCCTCGTCGAGCTCGGGCTGCTCGACGACCTTCCAGCGCCGGGCCATGCCCGGGCCCAGGTGCTCGAGGAAGTGCCGCATGCCGCCCGGCCCGCCGCCGAGGTGGAAGCTCTCGAACGGGCCGGCCGTCGCCCACCGGACGCCGATGGACTCGGTGACGATCTCGTCGAGCTCGGCGGCGCTGACCACGCCCTGGGACACCAGCCACACGCACTCGCGGAACAGGGTGGACTGGAGCCGGTTGGCGACGAAGCCGCCGATCTCCCGGTGCAGGACCACCGGTTTACGGCCGACCGAGCGGTAGAACGCGACCGCCGCCTCCACCGCCCACGGCGCGGTCCGCTCGCCGGGCACCACCTCGACCAGCGGCAGCACCTCCGGCGGGTTGAACGGGTGGCCGACCACCAGCCGCTCCGGGGTGCGCATCTCCCGCGCCAGGTCGCTGGGCATGAGCGCCGACGTCGACGAGGCGATCAGCGCCCGCTCCGGTGCGGCGGCCTCGATCCGGGCGAGGAGCTCCTGCTTGAGCGGCAGCCGCTCGGGGGCGTTCTCCTGGACGACGCCGGCGCCGCTGACGGCGGCCTCGACGTCGCCGACCACCTCGATGCGGGTCAGCAGCTCGTCGGGGTCCCCGGCCTGCGGCTGCAGCCGCGTGTGGTGGCGCACCGCCGCCGCCACCTCGGGACCGACGTCGGGCCGCGGGTCCTGCACGCGGACGGTGCGGCCGTGGGCGGCGAACAGCGCCGCCCACGAGAGTCCGATGGTGCCGGCCCCGACGACCGCGACGGTGCCCTGGCTCGGGTCCACGTGCGCTCCCGGTGTGCTCGTCCGATCCCCGCGGGCATCGGAACACACCCGGCCGCGAGATGCGACCCAGGTCACGTCTCAGCGCAGCAGCTGCTCCACCTCCGACCACGACCCGGCGACCGCGGCGACCCCGGCCTCGCGCAGCGCCCCGGTGCGGTCGTGCCGGTCGGCCTCGGGCACGAACTGCAGCAGCCCGATCGTCGGGAACCCGGCGGCCACCGCCGAGCGGGCGCCGTTCACCGAGTCCTCCACGGCGACCGCCTCGGCCGGGCCGACCCCGATGGTGGCGCCGGCGTACACGTACACGGCCGGGTCGGGCTTGCTCGTCGGCTCGGTCAGCGAGTCCTCGGCGCTGAACCGGCGGCCCGGGTGGAACAGCGGGTCGAGGCCCGTGACCTGCAGGCAGGCGGCCAGCCGCGAGGACGCGCTGGAGGTCACCGCCGCCAGCGCGAACCGGCCGGCCAGGCGCTCCAGCGGTTCCCGCACGGCGGGGTCGGGGCGCAGGACGGTGCGCAGGTGCGCGGTGACGACGTCCTTCTCCTCGGCCACCCAGTCCTCGAGGTCGGCGCGGGTGAGCTCGCGGCCGTGGCCGGCGGCGAGCTCGGCGGCGGCGGCCCGGAAGTTCTTGCCGTTGGTCATGCGCTGCAGCTCGTCCGGGGCGAAAACCCGGCCGGCCCCCAGCCCGGCGAGGAACCGGTTCGTGACGTCGGCGGACGCCGCGTACGCCGGCTCCTCGGAGGGGAACAGCGTGCCGTCGGCGTCGCACAGCAGCGTGGTCACCGCGGCCGGGTCGAGGGCGGTGCCGCTCACGCGTCCCCACCCGCGGCCAGGAACTCCTCGACGACCTCGCGCGGGCCCTGCCGCTCCAGGCCCGACAGCGCCCGCTGGACGCACTCGGCGAAGCGGGGGTCGCGGCCGACGTGGTCGAAGACCGACTCCTCCGACAGCAGGGGTGCCGCGTCGCTGCCGGCCTCCTGCGCGACCGGCACGAGGTCGGTGCGCGGGCCCTGGATCGGCACCTCCTCGCCGGCGTAGTCGTGCCCGCGGAGGAACCGCAGCCAGCCGGCCACGGCGACGCACAGCAGCTGGTGCGGCGTGCCCGCCTCCATCGCCGCCCGCACCGAGGGCAGCAGGTAGTTCGGGATCTTGGACGAGCCCCGCCGGGACAGCCGCGCCAGCTGGTCGGCCATCCGGGGGTTGGCCAGCCGGTCGAGCAGCGTGGCCTGGTACTCGTCGAGGTCGACGCCGGGGACCTCGGGCAGGTGCGGCGCGATCTCCTCGGCCATGAGGCGGGTGAGGAACGTGCGGAACACCGGGTCGGCCATCACGTCCGCCGTCGTCCGCAGGCCGGCGAGGTAGCCCAGGTAGGCGATGGCGCTGTGCCCGGCGTTGAGCAGCCGCGTCTTGACGGTCTCGTAGGGCGAGACGTCCTCGACGAGCTGGACGCCGACCTCCTCCAGCGGGGGCCGCCCGTTGCAGAAGGAGTCCTCGACGACCCACTGGCGGAACGGCTCGGTGACCACCGGCCACCGGTCGTCGACGCCGGTCTCCGCGGCGATCGCGTCCCGGTCCTCGCGGGTGGTGTTCGGCGTGATGCGGTCGACCATGCTGCTGGGGAAGGCGACGTGCGCGTCGATCCAGTCGGCGAGGTCCTCGTCGCGCAGGCGGGCGAAGGACACCACCGCGGTGCGCGCCGCCGCGCCGTTGGACTGCATGTTGTCGCAGGACAGCACGGTGAACGGCGGCCGGCCGGCCTCGCGGCGGCGGGACAGCGCCTCCACGAGGTAGCCGAAGACCGTCTCGGGAGTGCCGGGGTCCTCCAGGTCGCGGGCGACGTGGGGGTCGTCGGCGTCGAACTCGCCGGTGTGCGCGTCGATGCGGTAGCCGGTGCCGGTGATCGTCAGCGTCACCAGGCGGGTGCGCTCGTCGGCGAGCGCCGCGAGCACCGCCTCCGGGTCGTCGGGGGCGTACAGGTAGCGGGTCAGCGCGCCGACGACGGTGGCGCGGTCGCCGTCGGCGGCCCGCTCGACCACGGTCCAGAGCCGGTCCTGGCCGGCGAGGACCTCGCCGATCTCGCGGCTGTGCAGGCCGACCCCGACCACGCCCCAGCCGGTCTCGCCCCGGCGGGCGAGCTCGTCGAGGTAGACGGCCTGGTGGGCGCGGTGGAAGCCGCCGACGCCGATGTGCACGATCCCGGGACGCAGCGCGGCCCGGTCGTAGGAGGGGACGGAGACCTCGGACGGGAGGTCGGCGAGGGTCCGGTCGGACAGGGGGACGGCGGGAGCCGCGGCCCGGGTGGGGGCAGACGTCATCGGGATCTCTCGGGATGGAGGGGCGGCCCGGGGTGGCTGCTCACCCGTGACCGCCCCACGCCGGTGCCCAGCGGCGTACCGGGTCAATCCGGAACGGCGGCGGTGTGGTGCAGGACGCGTCCGGCGGGTAGAGGGACGGGGTCCCGAGCAGCCGGGGCCTCCTCCCTCCTCCGGAGGCCCCGTCGCGCCGCGGCCGGACCGGCTGACGAGCGGGCTCCGGCGGGGGCGCCGTGCGCGGTGCTCCGACCGGCGCTGCGTTCCTACGATCCGACCGTGAGCGCCCCGGACGTCGTCCCCCTGCTGGCCGAGGTGTGGCCGCTGCTCACCGCCGCTCCGCTGCCCGTGGTGGCCGTCACCGGCGCCACCGGGCTGTCCGGGCCGCTGCCGGTGCCGGACCTGGCGGTCGGCGCCGTGGCCGCGCAGCTGGCGGCCGCCCGGCTGCTCGACCCGGTCACGGGTCCGCTCGAGGTGGACGCCGCCGCCGTCGGCCTGGCCTTCCGCAGCGAGCGCCGCGCCCGCGTGGCCGGCCGCCGGGTGGCGCCGGGCTTCGCGCCGCTGTCGCGCTTCTGGCGCACCGCCGACGGCTGGCTGCGGCTGCACGGCAACGTCCCCGCCCACCGGGCGGCGGCGCTGCGGGTGCTGGGGGAGGACGTCGCGGAGACGGCGCTGCGGTGGCGGGCGGAGGAGCTGGAGACGGCGGTCGTCGCGGCCGGGGGTGCGGCGGCCGCCGTCCGTCCGGCGGAGCGGTGGGCGGCGTCGGAGCCGGGCCGGGCGGTGGCCGCCGTCCCGCTGGTGGACCTGCGCCGCACCGCGGCCGGTCCGGTCCGGCAGCCGTCCCTCGCCGGACTGCGGGTCCTCGACCTCACCCGCGTGATCGCCGGTCCGGTCGCCACGCGCACGCTCGCCTCGCACGGCGCGGACGTGCTGCGGGTCGACAGCCCGCACCTGCCGGACGACGCCGGCCAGCTCGTGGACACCGGACCCGGCAAGAGGCACGTGCGGCTGGACCTGGCGACCGCGGCCGGGCGGCGCACCGTCGAGGACCTGCTGGCCACCGCCGACGTCGTCGTCCAGGGCTACCGGCCCGGAGCCTTGGCCCGCTTCGGGCTCGACCCCGCGGCGCTGGCCGAGCGGCACCCGCAGCTGGTCGTGGTGAGCCTGTCGGCGTGGGGGACGGCCGGACCGTGGGGCGGCCGGCGTGGCTTCGACTCGCTGGTGCAGGCGGCCACGGGCATCGAGCGGGTCTGCGGGACGGCCGACGAGCCCGGCGTGCTGCCGGCCCAGGCGCTCGACCACGCCACCGGTCACCTGGCCGCCGCCACGGTGCTCGCCGCGCTGGCGCGGCAGCGGGCGGAGGGCGGCGGCTGGCACGGTGCGCTGTCGCTGGCCCGGACCGCGCACTGGCTGCTGGCCGCGCCGCCCCGCGCGGAGGCGGCGGCCGGCCCGGTCGACCCGGAGCCGTACCTGCTCTCGCTGCCCTCCGCCGACGGGAAGGTCACGCTCGTCGCGCCCCCGGGCTCGCCACCGTGGCGGACCGCCGCGGTGTTCCTCGACGACCCCCGTCCCTCCTGGCGCCCGCGTGGCCGGCCGGCCGGCACCGACACCGTCCGCGGGACGGGGCGGGGGGACCGCGCGTGAGCGGCGGCGGGTTCCCGGAGGTCACGCACGGGACGGCCGAGGTGGCGCCCGGCGTGCGGATCCACCACGTGACGGCGGGGGTGGCCGCGCCGGGCGGGCGGGTGGTGGTGCTCGTGCACGGCTACCCGCAGTCCTGGTGGTGCTGGCGGCGGGTCGTCGGCCCGATCGCCGCCGAGGGCCACCGGGTCGTGGCCGTGGACCTGCGCGGTGCCGGCGCGTCGTCGCGGCCGGCGGGGGGCTACGACACGTGGACGCTGGCCGGCGACGTGCACGCGCTGGTGCGCGAGCACCTCGGCGTCGACGGCGAGGTCGTGGTCGTGGGGCACGACGTCGGCGCGATGGTGGCGCTGGCCCACGGGCTGCGCTTCCGCGGCGACGCCGGCCGGCTGGGGCTCATGGAGGCCACCCTGCCCGGCACCGACGTCCACGAGCGGCTCAGCAGCAGCCCCCGGCACTGGCACTACGCCTTCCACGCCACCCGGGACCTGCCGGAGTTCCTGACCGCGGGACGGGAGCGGGAGTACCTGCGCTTCTTCTTCGACGGCGCCGCCCACGACCCCTGTGCCCTGACCCCGGAGGACCTCGACCGCTACGCGGCCGACTTCCGGCAGCCCGGCGCGATGCGCGCGGGGTTCGAGCTCTACCGGGCGTTCGCGCAGGACGACCGGGACAACCGCGCCGCGCTGGCCTCGGGCGGCAGGATCGCGGTGCCCGTCCTGGCCGTCGCCGGGGAGGCCAACCTGTTCGCCGAGGTCAACGAGGCGATGGTCCGGGAGGTGGCCGACGACGTCCGCGCGGTCACGGTGCCGCGAGCCGGTCACTGGGTGCCGGAGGAGAACCCCGCCGGGCTGCTCGAGGTGCTGCTGCCGTTCCTCGGCTGAGCGGGTCCCGCGGCTACGCGTCCGGGGTGCCGCAGCGGACGGCGAGCAGGGCGATGTCGTCGTCGGCACGACCGGTGAGGACGTGGTCGAGCAGCCGGTCGCACAGCTCCTCGAGCGGCAGGCCGCGCAGCCGGGCGAGGCCGGAGGCCAGCCGGACGAGGCCCTCGTCGATGCCGGTGCGCCCGTGCTCGACGAGCCCGTCGGTGACCAGCAGCAGGGTGGCCCCGGGCAGCAGGACGGCGGTGTGGTCGGTCCGCGGGCCGGGGTCGTCGGTGCCGAGGAGCCGCTCGGGCGGGCAGTCGAGCAGCCGCACCGCGCCGTCGGGCTGGACCAGCAGCGGCGGCGGGTGCCCGGCGGAGGACCAGCGCAGCGTGCGCCGCTCGTCGAGCGCGGGCCCCGGCGGCTGCTCGACGCGGGCGAGCAGCGCGGTCGCCAGCGTGCCGAAGCGCAGGCCGGAGAGCGCCCGGTCGGTCCGGGTGAGGGTCTGGGCGGGGCTGTCGGGACGGTCGTAGGCCAGGGCGCGGACGGTGCTGCGCAGCTGGGACATGGCGGCGGCGGCCTCGACGCTGTGCCCGACGACGTCCCCGATGACCAGCACGGTGGCGCCGTCGGGGAGCACGAAGGCGTCGTAAAAGTCACCGCCGACGAGCGCGTGGCTGGTGGCCGGCCGGTACCGGACGGCGATCTGCAGCCGGTCCGGCTGCGGCGCCGGGGTGAGCAGGCTGCGCTGCAGCGTCTCGGCGACCCGGTGCTGGCGCCCGTAGAGGCGGGCGTTGTCCAGGGCGAGCGCGCCGCGGCGGGCCACCTCCACGGCGGTGGCGATCTCGAGCTCGGTGTGCGGCGGGCGGTCCCCGGCGTTGAGCAGTGCCAGCACGCCGAAGGTGTCCCCGCGGGCGCGCAGCGGCACGATCGTGCACGAGGTGAGGTCCAGCCGCTCCCAGGCCGCCCGCACCTGTGGCGTCGGCAGGGAGGGGGCCACCTGCTGCTGGTCGATCGCGGTGAGCTGCACCGGTTCGCCGGACAGCAGGGCGGCGACCATCGCCTCGTCGTCGCCCGTGCCGCGGAGTCGGCCACGCATGTAGGCGTCGAGGTCGGGGCGCCGGGCCGCGTCGCGGTGGGCCCAGGCCTCCCCGGCGCGGCTGCGGTCCTCGCCGATCAGCGCGACCACAGCGCAGTCGGCCAGCCGCGGCAGGACCACCTCGGCGAGCTGCGCGGCGGACTCGTGGACGTCGAGGTTGTTGATCATCGCCTCGGAGACCTCGGCGAGGAAGCGCAGCCGCTCGCGGTCGGCGTCGGGAGCACCGGGATCCGCGGACCCCGGCTCCGGCGCGTGAGGACCGGCGACCTCCTGGACGTGCACCTGCAGCAGGTCTCCGACGGGCTCGGCGGTCACCGACAGCCAGCCGCCCGCCGGCGCGTACCGGCCGCACCACGTGGCGGGGGCGCCGGCGGTGCGCGCGTGGACGAGGACACCGTGCAGCGGCGTGCCGGCCAGCTCGGGCAGGGCGATCCACAGGTTCGACCCGGTCAGGACACCGCCGGGCCGCCCGAGCAGCCGCGCCACGGCCGGGTTGGCGTAGACGAACGTCCAGTCGACGTCGAGGGCGGCCACGCCGCTGGGCGACCGGTCGAGCGCGGCGGTCAGCCACGCCGACGTCATCCGGGTCGCGGCGGGCTGGCTCACCACGTCACCTGGTCCTTCGATCAGCGCCCCCCTGGCGACGGACGGGGGGAGCCTACCGGGCGACGACGCGTCGCGGTGGGGTCGCCGGCGGCGACCCCTGCACCGGCGCGGTCGCGCCGGGTCAGCGCACCCGGCCGCGCATCAGGCAGGTGGCGCCGGCGACGTGCGCGTCGACGACGGCGAGGCGACGACGGACCTCGGTCACGACCTCGTGGTGCGCGGCCGGGAGCGCAGCCAGCACGCGGCGGGCCGGGTGGAACGCCGGCTCGGCGAACAGCTCGGTGACCAGCGCGGCCGCCGTCGGGGCGGGCAGCGGCCGGGAGGCGTGCACCTCGACGCGCACGACGTCCTCGTCGTCGTGCACGACCGCCTCGGCCACCCCGCCGTCGGCGGACCGGGCCGCCACGGAGCCGCACCCGCGGACGACCTGCCAGGCCGCCGGCCGGTCCGCCGCGGGCGGCAGTCCCCGGCGGCTCGCGGCCGCGCGCCGGTCCGCGGGAGCTCGGGTGGCCGGACGGGCCGCGGCCCGGGAGGAGAACTCGTCCATGCCCCGACGCTCCCTCCCGCCGCGCAGCAGCGGTGAGGGCCGGACGTCCCCCCGCCGCGGGGCCGGAGGTCGCCGCCTCGTGCGGGAGACGGCTCAGGGGCGCCGGCCCCACCGGAACCAGGCGAGCGGACCGACCCAGTTGACGGCGATGACCGCCGCCCAGACCGCTTTCCGGCCGTGGACCTGGTCGGGGCGCCGGCGCGCGAGGTCGACCCAGGCGCTGACGGCCAGCGACGCCTGGACCGATCCGAGGGCCAGCACCAGGCCCCGCTGACGCGGGGTCAGGTCGCTCCAGCGGCGCGCTCGACGCGAGCGTTGCTGCCCCGTGCCGGCGCCCCCGCCGGCGCTCCTGGTGGACGTCATGACGGCCTCCTCGGGACGAGGGCCGGCGCCCGGCCGGCTCCCCTCCGTCCAGGGTCGTGCCGGGGCTCTCGCCCGGGCAGGGGCGCAGGCCCTGCCGCAGCGGGCCGGGGTCCCGCGCTGGCGGTGACCGGCCGGGCGGTGCGTCCCTGGCCGGCGGGACGTCCGGCACTCCGGCCCCCTGCACCGGGCGCGCTGCACTGGGAGCCGGCGGGCCTCGACCCGTTCGCCCACACCAGGGCTCGAGGAGGACGACATGGGCACGACCGGGCCGGCGCAGGGGCTCCGATCCGTGGCCCGGGCCCGCGCCACGTCGCTGCGCGGTGTGCTGCGGGCGTCGCTGACCCGGGTGGCGGGGCTGGTCCGTCGGCTGCGCCGCCCTCCGGACGGTGGGCGACGGGCGGGGGTGCCGGCCGGACCGGCGGACGGTGCGACCGCGGTGGAGTCGCCCACCGGCACGGCGCGGGCTCGCCGACGACGCCTCGCCCGGCGGCTGTCGGTCGCCGTCGCCGGGCTGGTGTCGGCGTCCTCGGCGGCCGGACTGGCCCGGCGGGGGCTGTACCGCGACGCGCCGGCCAACGCGGCCACCTTCCGCGCCTACGACCTCGGGTCGTTGACCGTCACCACGCCACTGCTGACCGGCGCGCTGGTCCGCGCCCGGCGGGGGTCGCTCCGGGCGGACCTCCTGTGGGCGGGCCTGCTGGCCCAGCTCGTCTACACCTACGCCTACCTGGTCTTCGGTGCCGCGTTCAACGCGCTGTTCCTCGTCCACGTCGCGCTGGTCGTGCTGGCCGCCGTCGCGCTGGTGCTGCTGCTGCGGTCCCTCGACGTGGCCTCGATCGCCGACCGGATCCGGCCGCGGACACCGGTCCGCCCGGTCAGCGCCGTCCTCGGGTTGCTGGCCGCGTCGCTCGGCGGCATGTGGACCTGGTACTCGCTGCGGTTCGCGGTGACCGGCGCCGCGCCGGAGGAGGGACTGCTGCTCCAGCCCGCACCGATCGGTCACCTGGGCTACGCGATGGACCTGACCACGTTCGTGCCCGGCTACGCCGCCGCGGCCGTGCTGCTCTGGCGGCGGCAGCCGTGGGGCTACGTGCTCGGGACCGTGCTGCTCGTCGCCAGCGCGGTCGTCCAGGTCGACTACGTGCTCGCCCTCGCGTCCCAGGCGGCGGCGCGCATCCCCGGCGCCACGGCGTTCGACCCGCAGGAGCCCTACGTCGCCGCGGCCGTGACCGGGGCGGCCGCCGTCCTGCTCGCCGGCCTGCGGCGGGGCCCGGGGAACGCAGAAGGCCCTGGTCAGTCGCCTGACCAGGGCCTTCTCTCGGGTGAGTGACGGGGCTCGAACCCGCGACACCCAGGATCACAACCTGGTGCTCTACCAGCTGAGCTACACCCACCGCGTGCCTCCCGGCGCTCGCGGCACCGGGGACGACGACGAGGATACCGGAGCCCGCTCAGCTCCCCGACGCGGCGTCGCTCACGTCGTCCTCAGCGGTGCCGGCGGCGGCCGGAGGGGTGGCGTCGGCGGCGGCGAGGACGTCGGCGAAGGACCCGCTCACCTCCCCGGCCGCGCGCTGCGCCTGCGTCGTCGACGGGCCGGGCGCGTCGACGAACAGCGTCCGGCGGTAGTAGGCGAGCTCGCGGACGGACTCGACGATGTCGGCCAGCGCCCGGTGCGCCAGGCCCTTGGGCGGCTGGGCGAAGTAGACGCGCGGGAACCAGCGGCGGGCCAGCTCCTTGATCGAGCTGACGTCGACCATCCGGTAGTGCAGGTGGTCGTCGAGCTCGGGCATGTCACGGGCGAGGAAGCCGCGGTCGGTGCCGATGGAGTTGCCGCACAGCGGGGCGGTGCGCCGCTCGGGCACCCACCGCTTCACGTAGGCCAGCACCTGCTGCTCGGCCTCGGCGACGGTGAGGGTGGAGGCGCGCACCGCCTCGGTCAGGCCCGACTTCGCGTGCATCTCGGTGACGACGTCGGCCATGTCCCCGAGGTCGGCGTCGTCGGCGTGGATCACCAGGTCCAGGCCCGGGTCGAGGACCCGCAGCTCGGAGTCGGTCACCACGACGGCGACCTCGATAAGCTTGTCCTTGGTGAGGTCCAGCCCGGTCATCTCGCAGTCGATCCAGACCAGGTGCCCGCCGTTCTCCGCCACGACGCCCGACCCTACGTCGCGTCCGCACGTCCCGTCCGTCCCGGCCGCCCGCGCGTACCCCGGCCGCCACACCGGCGCCACTCGGGGGCATCGGATCGGCCGTTCCCGCAGGTAGCCTCGCCGCATCCCCTTCCGCCTCCCCTGGAGTCCTGCCGTGCCCCGACCCGCCGCCCCCGCAGCGCCCGCCCGGACGGTGCCGCCGGCGCCGGGCTCGCCGGCCGCCGGGCTCCGGCACCCCGTCGCCCTCGTCCGCTGGCTGTGGGCGGCCCACGGGACGCCGGGCGCGCCGGGGCGCCCGACGGGGGAGTCGGAGCTGCGGTGGATCTACGCCGCCTGGCTCGGGGCCTTCCTGCTGAAGATGCTCGGCTCGTCCTGGGACGTCTCGTGGCACTTCAGGTGGTTGCGCGACGACCTCGCCCCGCCGCACCTGCTCAACTCCGCGGGCACCGCCGTGGTGATCGGCCTGGTGCTGTTCCACAGCTACACCGGCTACGGCGTCGACCGGCGGGCGCTGCGGCTGATGCAGTGGGGGATCGCCACCTTCCTGGTCGCCATCCCGATCGACATCGTCAACCACCGCCTCAACGGGCTGGACATCACCAGCTGGAGCCCCAGCCACGCGCTGCTCTACGTCGGGACGGCGGTCATGCTCGCCGGCGCCGTCCGCGGCTGGTGGCTGTACGCCGCGCCCGGCCGCGTCCGCGACCTGGTGTCGCTGGGCCTGTGGCTGTTCTTCGTCGAGAACGTCGTCTTCCCCAACCAGCACCAGGAGTACGGCGTCCTGTCGCTGCGGGCCTACGAGGCGGGGGCGACGACGGCCGAGCAGCAGCTCCTGGACTTCGCCGCCGCCCAGGGGCAGACGCCCACGACGTTCATGCTCCCGGTCCCGTCGTGGGTGCACCCGGCGTGGCTGGTGTGCGCCGGCCTGCTGTCCCTGGTCGTGGCCCGCCGGGTGACCGGTCTGCGCTGGGCGGCGACCACCGTCGCGGCCGGCTACCTCGGCTACCGCGCCGTGATGTGGACGGGCCTGGTGGCCATCGGCTTCCCGCCCTCGGTGCTGCCGCTGGTCCTGCTGGTCGGCGCGGTGTGCGTCGACCTCGCCGTCACCCGCGGGCTGCCCGGCTGGAGTGCCGCCCCGGTCACCGCGGCCGCGGTCTACGCCGCCGCCTGGCTGCAGGACGCGGCCGGGCTGCTGCCACCGTGGAACTGGTCGTGGTGGTCGATCGCGCTGGTCGTGGCCGGGTTCACCGCGCTGTGGACGGCGGTCGACCTCGTCGCCGGCAGCCGCGCGTACGCCGCCTGGCTGCGGCCGGTGGAGCCCGGCCGCGCGGCCGAGCCCGCCCTCGCCGGCGCACCGGCCGCCGGCGGCGCGCCGACCCGCTGAGGAGAGCGGGACCGTCCCGTCACATGACGTAGCGTCGCCCGCGGCCGTCCGACCCGCGCCGCACCCCGTGCCCGTTCGCGTGCCCGTCCGTGCGCCCCTGCGCCCCACCCGCTCCCGGAGGACCCGTGCTGCCCCTGACCCCGGTGCCGCTGCAGACGGCGGGGGAGCGTGCGCTCCACGCCGAGCTGACCCGCTGGGACCGCGGCGGTGCGATCCGCGGCGCGGTCGTCGCCTCCATCCCCGTCGGCGACGGGCCGATGGGCCGGCGGATCTCCGACGCCGTCCTCTTCGTGCCCGAGGGCCTCGCGGTCGTGCGGGTCGCCGAGGTCGTCCGGCAGAGCGGCGTGGTCACCGCGTCGCCGGACGGGTCGTGGACGATCGGTCCCGGCGCCGGGCCGGGTGAGGTGCTGCAGCTGTCCGGGGGCGGCTCCACCCCGCTCGACGGCCTGATGCGGGCCGGCATGGACACCGCCGTCCGGCTGCGCCGCGCCGGGCTGGAGCCCGGGCGGATCGCCCGGCTGACCGTCCTCGTCGGTGACCTCACCGGCCTGGACCCCGCCGACGGCGACCTCGGCGACGGCGACCAGGTGGCGATCCTGGAGACGCGCTCGCTGCTGCTGGGCATCTCCCGCGCGGCCCGCTACGCCGGCGTGGACAACCCGCGGCTGTGGACCACCGCCGACGTCCGCGCCGCGCTGGCCGCGCTGGGCTACGACGGCCGCGGCCCCACGGTCGAGGAGCTCAACGGCGAGGGCTTCCCGTACTCGCCCTACGTCCTGCGCCGCCGCGAGCTGCTGGCGCCCGCGGCGATGGCCGCCTCGCCGGCGCTGGGCGCGGCCCCGGTGCCCGGCGCGGCTCCGGTGCCCGGCGCGGTCCCGGTGCCCGCCCCGCCCGTGCCCGCCCCGCCGCCGGTCCTGCCCGCCGCGCCGGCGTTCGCCGGCGTGCCCGCACCGGCCGGTCCGCCCGCCGGACCGCTGGTCGACCCGGTGGCCGCGGCCGCCGTCGCCGTGGCCGCCATCCGGGCCGACGAGGAGGCCGCCGCGCGGGCCGCCGCCGGGCTGGTCGCCGCGCCGCCGGCACCTGCGGTGGCGCCGCCCGCCGTGTCCGGTGCGCCCGAGCCGCGCCCGGCCCCCGCGACCCTCGTCGGGCCCGGTCCCGCGCTGCCCCCGGTCCCGGCCCACGACACCGGCGGGCTGGGCGGCCTGTTCGGCGGGGACGGCGCCGACTCCGCGTCCTGGGCGCCCGCCCCGGTCGCCGAGATCGCGCCGCCCGTCCTGCCGCCGGCCGCCCCGGCGCCCGGTCAGCCCGAGCCGGCCGTCCCGCCGGTCGGGCCGCGGCGCCGCCCGGTCGCCCGCCGGACGGTCCTGCTGGCCGCCGCCGCGCTGCTCGCCGTCGTCGTGCTCCTGGGGCTGGTCGCCGGCCTCACCGGTGGCGGGGACGACGACGCCGCCGCCCAGGAGCCGCCCGCGGCCGGCAGCGCCCCGGCCGCCCCCACCTCCGCCGGGCCGACGCCGGGGACGGCCACCGTCCTGGACGGCCGGGGTTTCCTCCTGCAGCAGGTGCAGGTCGAGGGCACCTGCGTGGGCAACTCCTACGGCCAGGTCGCCGACTTCTTCGAGGCCACCGACTGCGCGGGGCTGGCGCGGGCGCTGTGGTCCACCGACGTCGACGGCCGCGCGGTGGTCGTGTCGGTGTCCAAGGTCGACATGGGCGACAGCGCCGCCGCCCGGGCGCTGCGCGCCCTGACCGACACCAACGGCAGCGGCAACGTCAGCGACCTGCTGCGCGAGGGCGTCACCTACCCCGGTGCCCCGGCCGGGCTCGCCGGCGCCGAGTACGCCAGCGCCGCCGGGGGCAACCTGGTCACCGTCGTCGAGACCGCCTGGGCCGACGGCGGCGCCGGCGACCCCGCCGACCTCGACCTGGTCGCCGGCGCGGGCCTGGCGCTGCCGATGCCCTCCCCCGTCACGCGGTGACGTCGACCAGCACCTTCCCCACGGCGCCGTCCTGCACCGCGCGGTGCGCCTCGGCCGTCTGCGCCAGCGGGTACACGTGCAGCGGCAGCCCCGCGGCGTCACCCACGCGCACCGCGCCGTCGAGGACCGCGGCGTTGACGTCCTCGACGCCGATCACCTTGGCGCGCTCCGGCTCGGTGTAGACGAGCACGAAGTTCCACCGGGCGTTGGGCCGCATCTGGGCGCGCACCGGGATGGTGACCTCGGCGCCGCCGTCGTCGGCGTACATGGCCACCGCCCCGTGCATCCCGACCACCTGAGCGTCGACGGCGGCGTTGCGGGCCGCCGACACCTCGACGACGACGTCGACACCCCGCGGGGCCACCTTGCGGACCTCGGCGACGACGTCCTGCTGCCGGTAGTCGACGACGTGCGAGGCGCCGGCGGCGGCCGCGAGCTGCGCCTTGTGCGGGCTGCTCACCGTGGCGACGACGGTGGCGTCGGCCCAGCGGGCGAGCTGGATCGCCGCGTTGCCGACCGCGCCGGCGCCGCCCTGCACCAGCACGGTGCGCCCGGTCAGCGAGCCGGGGCCGATCCGGTCGGGCACCGACTCGCCGAGGGTCAGGCAGCGGTGCGCGGTCAGGAACGGGATGCCGAGCGCCGCGCCCAGCTCGAAGGAGGGTTCCTCGCCGAGCAGCACCGCCTGGCGCAGCGGGACGACGGTGTACTCCGCGGCGGTGCCCCACGGCCGCTGCCAGGCCGCCTCCCAGACCCACACCCGCTGACCGGTCACCGCCGGGTCGACGCCGCGGCCGACGGCCTCGACCGTGCCGGCGCCGTCCTGACCGGGCACCTGGCCGTCGGGCCCCGGCGGGCTGTTCGTGCGGGACTTCCAGTCGGTCGGGTTGACCCCGGCGACCGCGAGGCGCACGAGGACCTCACCGGGGCCTGGCTCGGGAGCGGGGCGGTCGGTCAGCTCGAGGACCTCGGGACCGCCGTTGCGGGTGTAGGTGATGGCGCGCACCGGTCCGGCCTACCCGCATCCGCGACTCCGTGCACGACCCCGTTCTGCGCCGTCGAGTGGTGCACAACTGTTCCGCAACGGCCCTTGCGTCTCCGGGAACCGCTGCGTCACCCTCGAAGCGGCCCGCACCGTGGCCGCCAGGGGGAGGCGCGGGGGAACGGCTGCGGACGCTCCGGAGGTCCTCGGTGTCTCCCACCCTGCTCCGTCAAGTCCTCGCCGAGTTCCTCGGCACGGCCGTGCTCGTGCTGGTGGCGGTCGGCGCGGCCGTCACCGGCTTCGACGACGTCGGCCCGCTGGGCGTGGCCCTCGCGTTCGGACTCGTCCTCCTGGCCCTGGCCTACGCCATCGGGCCGATCTCCGGGTGCCACGTCAACCCGGCAGTCACCCTCGGCGTGCTGCTGTCCAGGGGCATGACCGCCACCGAGGCGGTCTGGTACTGGGTCGCCCAGTTCGCCGGCGGCATCGCGGGTGCCGCGGTGCTCGCCCTGCTGACCAGCGACTTCGGCGGCGTCACCGACCAGACCGGCGCCCTCGGCGCCAACGCCTGGGGCGAGACCATCAGCGGTGGCGGCGCCTTCGTCGTCGAGGTGCTGCTGACGCTCGTCTTCGTGGCGGTGGTCCTGCTGGTCACCGGCAAGGCGGCGGCACCCGGTTTCGCCGGCCTGGCCATCGGCCTGACGCTCGGCGCGGTGCACCTGGTCGGCATCCCGCTCACCGGCACCTCGGTCAACCCCGCCCGCTCGCTGGGCCCGGCGCTGTTCGCCGGGGGCGATGCGCTGTCGCAGGTGTGGCTGTTCATCGTCGCGCCGCTCGTCGGAGCCGCCCTCGCGGTGCTCGTCGTCCGGGCGCTGTCGGCCCCCACCCTGACCGTGGAGCAGGCCGGACCCGACGTCACCCGTGACGAGACCGGCGCCCAGGTGCCCGACGAGGACGACGGCGCCCGGCTGCCCCGCGCGCGGGCCGCGGCCGAGGCGGAGTCCGGACGGCGGCGCCGCACGCCCCGCTGATCGGCGGACCGGTGCCGTACGGCACCGTTCCGGAGGGGGCGCGCCGCGGTACCAGGGACGGCGTGGAGGAGTTCCCGCCGGCCTGGACCCGGCTGCTGCCCCCGTCGTGGCGGCGGGCCCGGACCTACCGGCGGCACCACGGCCGGCTGCCGCCGTGGGGTGCGCCGCGGACCTTCACCGAGAAGCTCGACCGCCGGATCACCCGGGACCGCCGGCCGCTGCTCGCGCCCACCTGCGACAAGCTGGCCATGAAGGAGCACTTCGCCCGGCGCGCGCCCGGGCTGCTGCACGTGCCGCAGACGTACTGGGCCGGCACCGACGTGGCCGACCTCGCCGGCGTCGAGCTGCCCGACCGGTGGGTGCTCAAGCCCAACCACTCCTGCCGCCGCGTGCTGGTGGGGGAGGGCCGGCCCGACCCGGCCGACCTCGCCGCCCGCACGGCCGGCTGGGTGGCGGAGCGCTACTGGCGCAAGAGCGAGGAGTGGGCCTACCGGCACGCGCGGCCGTGCCTACTGGTCGAGGAGCACCTCGGCGGGCCGGGGGAGGTGCCGGCCGACCTCAAGGTGCTGGTGTTCGACGGCGTCCCGCGGCTGGTCGGCGTCCACACCGACCGGCGCGACGGGCTGCGCGGGCGGCTCTACACCGCCGACTGGGAGCCGCTGCCGTGGACCTGGGGCTACCCGCCCGGGCCCGACGTCCCCCGCCCGCCGTGGCTGCCCGACCTGCTGGCCGCCGCGGCCGCGGTCGCCGAGGGCTTCGACATGCTGCGCGTGGACCTCTACCGCTCCGGCGGCCGGCTCTGGGGCGGCGAGCTCACGCCCTACCCCGGCGCGGGGCTGAGCCGCCTGGAGCCCGGGCTAGACGCGTGGCTGGGCCGCTGGTGGGCCCTGCCCGAGCAGCCGCGGTGGGCGCCCGCCCTGCGCATCGCGACCCCGCTGCCGGGCAGTGTGCGCTCAGGGGGAGTCCTCGGGCCCGGCGGTGCACACGTGCGCGCATCGTCCGTCCGGCCGACCCGGTGAGCGGCCCGCTGCGGCCGGTGTCCCGAGCGGCCCTGTCGAGGACACGGCGCCGTCCGTGCTCCGACTCGCGGGAGCGGAGCCGGGTGCTGCACCGTCACCACGACGTCGAGCCACCCTCCGCTGCCTCCTCCACCGTGGTGGTGCTGTAGACGAAGATCCGCTCCGGGCGTCCGTCACGGCAGCTCCACACCGATGCACCCTCGACCCGGATGCGCCGCCCGGTCGGTGGCATCCCGAAGAAGTCGCCCGTGTGGGTGCCGGTCAGCGTCCACCTGTGCGCGAGCCGATCCTCGGTGGCGAAGCGATCGAGGACCGTGGTGTGCAGGTCCGACACCCCAGCCCGGAAGACACGCATGAAGGCGATCCACTCCTGCGGCCCGCGCAGCACCCGACCTCGGCTCACCAGGTGGATCTCGGTGTCCGGGTACATCCACTCGGCGTGCCTGCTGAAGTCGCCTGCGTCGTCTGCGGCGGTCCACTGCTCGGCGATGGCGATGAGAACGTCTGCCGACATCATCGGCTCCTCGTGCGTGGCGCGACGTCGGCCGAACGATACGGCTCCCGAGGGCTCGCGGTGAGACGGATCTGCGCTCCTCCGCGACGAGATCCCGCCTCGCCGAGGACGTGCACGGCTGCAGCACGACAGAGGTGTCTCCTGGCGCCGCTGCCAGCAACGTGTCGTCGGGCTCCGGACGACGGGCCCGGGCCTGCACCCGGCACATCCCACCGGTCGTCCGGTCAGGCGCTGCGGTACGGCCTCACGGCTGTGAGGATCCGGTGGCTCGTCGCGGCCGACCGAGCCCGGTCGGAGCAGGGGCGGCGTGACGACAGCGACCCGCTGCTCCGATCCCCCGGGCGATCCGGCCGGCTCGCGGATCGGGTCACCACGCGATGCCCGTGCCCGGCCGGGCTCAGACCGGGGTGATGGACAACGTCAGCGCGCGGCGGCCGGCGTCGGACCGCGCGGTGGCGAGCCGCTCGGCCGTCGGCGTGCCGTAGTCGGTGGTGCGCTGGCGGGCGGGCCGGCCGATCGCGGCGGCGATCGCCTCCAGCTCGGCGATGGTCTTCAGCGAGCCGTTCTCGCTGCCGGCCATCCGGCTGATCGTCTCCTCCATCAGCGTGCCGCCGAGGTCGTTGGCCCCGCCCTGCAGCACCGCCTTCGTGCCGGCCTCGCCGAGCTTGACCCACGACGTCTGGACGTTCGGGATGCGTCCGTGCAGCAGCAGTCGGGCGACGGCGTGCACCGCCCGGTTCTCCCGCACCGTGGGCCCGGGCCGGGCGACGCCGGCGAGGTAGATCGGCGCGTTGTGGTGCACGAACGGCAGCAGCACGAACTCGGTGAACCCGCCGGTCTCGTCCTGCTGGCGGGCGATGGTGCGCAGGTGCGCGACCCAGTGCGCGGGGGTGTCGACGTGGCCGTACATCATCGTCGACGTCGTCGGCAGGCCCACCCGGTGCGCGGTGCCGATGATCTCCAGCCAGGTGGCGGCGGGCAGCTTGCCCTTGGTCAGCACCCAGCGGACGTCGTCGTCGAGGATCTCCGCCGCCGTGCCCGGCACCGAGTCCAACCCGGCGTCACGGGCCGCGGTCAGGAAGTCCTCGAACGACAGCCCGGTGCGGGCGGCGGCGTTGACGATCTCCATGGGGCTGAACGCGTGCAGGTGGATGTCCGGCTGCCGGCGCTTCACCTCGCCGATCAGGTCGAGGTAGGCCGAGCCGGGCAGGTCGGGGTGGATGCCGCCCTGCATGCAGATCTCGGTGGCACCCGCCGCCCACGCGCGGTCGACCCGGTCGCCGACCTCGGCCAGCGACAGCGTGTAGGCGTCGGCGTCGGTGCGCCGCTGGGCGAACGCGCAGAACCGGCAGCCGGTGTAGCAGACGTTGGTGAAGTTGACGTTCCGGTTGACGACGTAGGTGACGTCGTCGCCGACGGTGTCGCGGCGCACGGCGTCGGCCAGCCCGGCGAGCGCCTCGAGGTCGGGGCCGTCGGCGCCGAGCAGCGCGAGGTACTGCGCGTCGGTGAGGCCGGCGGGGTCGCGCTCGGCGGCGCGCAGCGCGGCGGCCACCTCGGGGTCGCCGGCGGCCAGCGCGGTGGAGGAGCCGTCGCGGGCCCGCTCGGTGCGCGCCCGCAGGTCAGCCCAGTCGCCGTAGACGGCGTCGAAGTCGCTGCGCCGGTCGTCGGTGCGCCCGACGGTGTCCACCTCGACGTGCAGGTCGGTGCGGCCGGAGGACACCCACGCCTCGTCGGGCTCCTGCCACGGCAGCCCCGCCGGGACGCGGCCCTCGACGGCGAGCCCGTCGGGCCCGGCGAGGGCGGTCACGTGCGGGCGCACCCGCGGGTCCAGCCACGGCTCGGGCTCGAGCACGTACCGCGGCTGAGCGGCCAGCCGCTCGCGCAGGGTGAACCCGCCCTCGGCGCTGAGCGCGGCCAGCTTGTCGGTGTTGGGCCAGGGCCGCTCGGGGTTGACGTGGTCGGGCGTGAGCGGCGAGACCCCGCCCCAGTCGTCGACGCCGGCGCGCAGCAGCAGCCCGAGCTCGGTGGAGTCGGACAGGTTCGGCGGCGCCTGCACCCGCGCGCCCGGGCCCAGCAGCAGCCGGGTGACGGCGACGGCGGCCACGTACTCCTGCAGCGCGAGGTCGTCGTGGGCGGCCATCGCGGTGCGCGGCTTGGCGCGGAAGTTCTGGACGATGACCTCCTGCACGTGCCCGTGCCGCTGGTGGGCGGCGCGGATCCGCAGGACGGCGTCGACCCGCTCGGCCGGCGTCTCGCCGATGCCCAGCAGCACGCCGGTGGTGAACGGGACGGCGGAGCGGCCGGCGTCCTCGAGCACCCGCAGCCGCACGGCCGGTTCCTTGTCGGGGCTGCCGAAGTGCGGGCCGCCGCGCTCGGACCACAGCCGGGTCGCCGTCGTCTCGAGCATCATCCCCATCGACGCCGACACCGGCTTGAGCCGCTGGATCTCCTCCCAGGTCAGCACGCCGGGGTTGAGGTGCGGCAGCAGCCCGGTCTCCTCCAGCACCCGGATCGCCATCGCCCGCAGGTAGGCCAGGGTGGAGTCGAACCCGTGCGCCTCCAGCCACTCGGCGGCGACCGGCCAGCGGTCCTCGGGGCGGTCGCCCAAAGTGAACAGCGCCTCCTTGCAGCCCAGCGCCGCGCCGTCCCGGGCGATCCGGAGCACCTCGTCGGGGGAGAGGTAGGGCGCCTTCCCCTCGCGGCGCAGCTGCCCGGGCGTCGTCACGAACGTGCAGTAGTGGCAGCGGTCGCGGCACAGGTGGGTGAGCGGGATGAAGACCTTGCGGCTGTAGGTGACCACCCCGGGGCGGCCGGCCGAGGCCAGGCCGGCGTCGCGCACCCGGGAGGCGGCGGTGAGCAGCCGGTCCAGCGGCTCCTCCTCGGCCAGCCCGCGGGCCGAGAGCAGGGTCTCCGCCTCACCGGCGTCGAGGGTCACGCCCCGCTCGGCGCGCGCGAGCGCGCGCCGCAGCGCGGACGGCACGGGGGTCTGCGGCTCGCTCATCGCCCCGCACGCTATCCCTCGCCGACCTGCGCGGGGAGCCGTGCCTCTGTCGCGCTAGTGGCCCCCGGGGGCGTCGACGTAGCGGCCGCGCAGCCGCAGCAGGGGGGCGGCGCCGTCGTGCAGCACGGGCACCGCCTCGACGGCGAGCAGCGCCAGCACGTGGTCACCGGCCGGCACCAGGCGGTCGAGCCGGCAGTCCAGCGCGACGACGCCGCCGTCGAGCACGACCGCGCCGCTGCCGGGCGCCCGCGACCACGGCACCGACTCCAGCAGGTGCCGCGCCGAGGGCCGCCCGGCCGAGGAGAACCGGCTGGCGAGGATCGCCTGACCGGCGGCGAGCACGGTCAGCGCGCAGGTGCCGACCGCCTCGAGCACCTCGGCGGGGTAGCCGTGGGCGGCCAGCCCGACGGCGACCAGCGGCGGGTCGGCCGACACGCTCGTCACCGAGGTCACCGTCGTGCCGACGTCGTCGATGTCGTCCCGCACGGTCAGCAGCGCCACCCCCGCCGGGTACTGCCGCAGGGCCGTGGCGAAGTCGGACGGCGACACGGGACCTGCACCGGGAGGCATGGCGGCCAGTCGACCACACCCGCCAGGATGACCCGGTGAGCAGCGCGGACGGGACCTACGACGTCGTCGTGCTGGGCGCCGGCTCGACCGGTGAGAACGTCGCCGACACCGTCGTCCGCGGTGGGCTGTCCGCGGTGCTGGTCGAGGAGCACCTCGTCGGCGGCGAGTGCTCCTACTACGCGTGCATGCCCAGCAAGGCGTTGATCCGCGGCACGGAGGTGCTCGACGAGGCGCGGGCGGTCTCCGGCGCGGCCGCCGCGGTCACCGGGGAGCAGGACGTCGCCGCCACGCTCGAGCGCCGGGACACCTTCACCCACCACTGGGACGACGCCGACCAGGTGGCCTGGGTGGAGGGCGCCGGCATCGACCTGCTCCGCGGCACCGCCCGGCTCGACGGCGAGCGCACCGTCGTCGTCACCGGCCCCGACGGGGGCGAGACCCGGCTGACCGCGCGGCACGCCGTCGCCGTCTGCACCGGGTCCGAGGCGATGGTGCCGCCGGTGGCGGGCCTGTCCGGCGTCCGGCCGTGGACCCCCCGGGAGGGCACCGGGGCGACGACGCCGCCGCGGGGCCTGCTGGTCCTCGGCGGCGGCTACGTCGGCTGCGAGCTGTCCTTCGCGTGGCACGCCCTGGGCTCGCGGGTGACGCTGCTGCAGCGCATGCCGCGGCTGCTGCCCGACGCCGAGCCGCAGGCGAGCGACGCGGTGCTGGCCTCGCTGCGCGCCCGCGGCGTCGACGTCCGCCTCGACGCCGACGTGACCGCCGCCCGCCGCGACGGCGACGAGGTGGTGCTCACCACCGCCGGCGGGGAGGAGGTGCGCGGCGAGGAGGTGCTGCTGGCCACCGGCCGCCGCGCCCGCACCACCGGCATCGGGGTGGAGACCGCCGGCCTCGAGCCCGGCGGGTACCTCGACGTCGACGACACGCTGCAGGTGCGCGGGGTGCCGTGGCTCTACGGCGTCGGCGACGTCAACGGCCGCCAGCTGCTCACCCACATGGGCAAGTACCAGGCCCGCCAGGCCGGCGCCGCCATCGTCGCCCGCGCCCGCGGCGAGCAGGTGCGCACCGGGGACTGGTCGCCGCACACCGCCACCGCCGACCGCGCCGCCACCCCCTCGGTGGTCTTCACGGACCCGCAGGTGGCCTCCGTCGGCCTGACCAGCGCCCAGGCGCGGGACGCCGGCCTGCCGCACCGCGTCGTCGAGTACCCGATCGGGTCGGTGGCCGGCGCCAAGCTGTTCGCCGACGGCTACGAGGGGACCGCGGTCGCCGTCGTCGACCCCGAGCGGGAGGTGCTGCTCGGGGTGACCTTCGTGGGCCCCGCGGTCGCCGAGCTGCTGCACGCGGCGACGGTCGCCGTCGTCGGGGAGGTGCCGATCGGCCGGCTGTGGCACGCGGTCCCGGCCTACCCCACGGTCAGCGAGGTGTGGCTGCGGCTGCTCGAGACCTGGCGCGGCTGAGTGGCCCGCCTCGGCCTGGTCCTGCACCCGACCAGGGACTCCTCGGCCGCCGTCGGGCAGGTCACCGCGTGGACCGCCGGCTCCGACGTCGAGCTGCTCGCCGACCGGGCCGACGTCGAGCGGCTCGGCCTGACCGGCGTGACCGCGGTGACCCCGGAGGAGCTGGCCGGCGCCGTCGACGGGATCATCGCCCTCGGCGGGGACGGCACCATCCTCGGCGCGATGCGGCTGGTGAGCGCCCGGCCGGTGCCGGTGCTCGGCGTCAACCTCGGCCACCTCGGGTTCCTCGCCGAGGTCGAGGGGCCCGAGCTCGGCGAGGCGCTGGCCGCGATGGCCGAGGGCCGGGTGCACACGGAGTCCCGCGGCTGCCTGGTGGTGCAGCACGGCGAGCGCGAGTGGCCGGCGTTCAACGACGCCGTGCTGGCCCGCGTCCCGGGGGAGGGGATGGTCACCGCCGACCTCGCGGTGGGCGGCATGCGCTACGCCCACGTGCGCTGCGACGCGGTGATCGTGGCGACCGCGCAGGGCTCGACCGCCTACAACTACGCCGCCGGCGGGCCGGTCGTCAGCCCCGAGGTCGAGTGCATCCTGCTCACCCCGGCGGCGCCCGCGCAGGGCATCTCGCGCACGGTGCTGCTCGGCCCCCGCGAGACCCTCGCGCTCACCATCAGCAGCGGCTCCCCGGCGATCGAGCTCGACGGCGTCCTCGGGCCCCGGCTGACACCCGGCGACGCCGTCGTCGTCACCTACCGCCCGGGCGCGGGACAGCTGGTCCGCATCGAGGGGTCCCGCTCGGCGGCGCGCAGCCGGGCCAAGCTGTCGCTGCTCGACCTGCCGTTCCTGCCCGGCGAGCTGCTGGAGTTCCTGCCGCCGGAGCTGCAGGAGCGGCTGCAGGAGGACCCGCCGCCGGCCTGACCCCGGTGCGCCGTGCGCCCGGCGCCCGTGCTGCAGTGGGTCCGTGCCCGCCCCGACCCGCACCACCTGGCGCCGCTACGTCGCCCTCGGCGACTCCTTCACCGAGGGGCTCAGCGACCCCGACCCGGACCGTCCCGGCGAGTACCGCGGCTGGGCGGACCGGCTGGCCGGGCACGTGGCGGCCGCGCAGCCCGGCGTCGACCTGGAGTACGCCAACCTGGCCATCCGGGGGCGGCTGCTGCCGCAGGTGCTCGCCGAGCAGGTGCCGGTCGCGCGGGCCGCCCGGCCGGACCTGGTCAGCCTGGTCGCCGGCGGCAACGACCTGCTGCGCCCCGGCGCCGACCCCGACCGGCTGGCCGCCGCGCTGGAGGAGGCGGTGACCGGCTTCCGCGCCGACGGCGCCGACGTGCTGCTGGCCACCGGCGTCGACCCGCGGCTGACCCCGATCATCCGCCGCACCCGCGGCCGGGTGGCGGTGTTCAACGCCTCGCTGTGGTCGATCGCGGCGCGCCACGGCGCCGTCGTCCTCGACCAGTGGGGCGCCGACTGGCTGCTGGACTGGCGGCTGTGGGACAGCGACCGGATCCACCTCACCGCCGAGGGGCACCGCCGCACCGCGCTGGCCGCCGCCGCGGCGCTCGGCGTCCCGGTCACCGACGACGACTGGCGCGTCCCGCTGCCGCCCGCGCCGCCGCGGGCGCTGCGCGCGGCGCTGGCCGAGGAGGCCGCCTGGGTGCGCGGCTTCGTCGCCCCGTGGATCGCCCGGCGGCTGCGCGGCCGCTCCTCCGGTGACGGGCGGGCCCCCAAGCGCCCGGTGCCGCTGGCGCTGCCCCGCCCGTAGAGCCCTCGACCCGGGGGCGGGGGCGGGGGGGGGGGGGGGGGGGGGGGGGGGGGGGGGGGGGGGGGGGGGGGGGGGGGGGGGGGGGGGGGGGGGGGGG
>NZ_JBJGYP010000039.1:0-36359 GCF_054050055.1 Geodermatophilus sp. SYSU D00814 | reverse complement strand
GCGCGGCGATCTCGGTGCGGGTCTGCACCCGCAGCTTGGCGTCGAGGTTGCTCAACGGCTCGTCCATCAAGAACGCCTGCGGCTGGCGCACGATCGCCCGGCCCATCGCCACCCGCTGCCGCTGCCCCCCCGACAGCGCCTTGGGCTTGCGGTCCAGATACGGAGTGAGGTCGAGCACCTTGGCCGCCTCCTCCACCCGGGTGCGGATCTGGTCCTTCTTCATCCCGGCGATCTTCAGCGCGAAGCCCATGTTGTCCGCCACCGTCATGTGCGGGTACAGCGCGTAGTTCTGGAACACCATCGCGATGTCGCGTTCCTTGGGCGGCAGGTGGGTGACGTCGCGGTCACCGATCCGGATCGACCCCTCGGTCACCTCCTCCAGCCCGGCCAGCATCCGCAGCGCGGTGGACTTGCCACTGCCCGAGGGGCCGACCAGCACCAGGAACTCCCCGTCGGCGACGTCGAGGTCCAGCCCGCTGACCGACGGCGCGGACGCCCCCGGATAGGTCAAGGTGGCGTGGTCGTAGGTGATGGCGGCCATGCGTGGTCCTTCCTGAGCCCGGACGTTCGGCGAACTGTGACACGAGCCGCTGCGCCACGCCACGGTCCGGTCCGCTTCGGTCTCGATCCGTGATCGTCACGGGGACCGGGTCAGCGCGTGGTGCGATCCTCCCGCAGCAGCACCAGCGCCGCGACGGCGGCCAGCCCGGCGGCGATCGCGGCACCGGCGAAGACGGTGTGCAGCTGGGTGAGCACGGCCTGGTCCAGGGCGGCGGAGTGGGCCGGGCAGTCGGCGGGCGAGGTGGGGCACAGCGTCAACGGCGAGCCGATGGCCTCGACCTCGGCGGTGAACCGGCGCAGTGCCACGGCGGTCAGCATCGACAGTCCGACGAGCATGCCGACGGTGCGCGCGACGACGGCCAGCGCGCTGGCGCTGCCGTGCACCGCCGGGCCGGTCACCGCCAGCAGCACCGCGTTGACCGGTGCGATCGCCAGGCCGAAGCCCAGGCCCGCGGCGAGCAGCACGACGGTCGACGTCCACCGGTCCAGCGAGGCCTCGCCCCAGCCGGTCATCGCCCACAGCGCCAGCGCGGCCAGCGCCGTGCCGGCGGCGGCCACCAGCCGCGGGGGGACCCGGCGGCACAGCCACCCGCCGGCCACCGCGCCCACGGGGACGGCGACGAGCAGCCGCAGCAGCACCAGCGCGGCGCCGAGCTGGTCGCCGGGCGTCGTCGTCGCGCGGGCGAACAGCGGGACGTCGACGAGCGCGGCGACCAGCGCCACCCCGACGAGCAGGTTGACCAGCAGCGCGCCCCAGGCGCCGGCCGGGCGCAGCTCGGACAGCGGCAGCACCGGGTCGGGCGTGCGCCGCTCGTGCAGCCAGAACGCGACGGCGGCCGCGGCGGCCACCGGCAGCAGCACCGCGCCGTGCGCGACCACCTCGGTGGCGGGGTCGGCCGCGGCGAACGCCCACACCAGCGCGCCGAGCGCGACGACGGCGAGCAGCGAGCCGACGACGTCGACCTCGCGCAGCAGCCGCGGCACCCCGCGCAGCGGCAGCACCGCACCGGCGGGCGCGGTGAGACTCCGGGCGACCAGCGCTCCGGCGGCGACGACGGCGAGCAGCACCAGCGGCGTCGTCGCGGTCACGCCGTCGAGCAGCGGCACCCAGGCCAGGCCGAGGGTGACGTCCTCGGTCAGCGCCGGCGGCGCGGCGAGCTGCAGGCCCGCGGCGGCGCCGGCGACGGCGAGCAGCGCCAGCCCCAGCGGGTCCGGCCGCCGGCCGCCGGTGAGGACCACCCCGGTGGCGAGGGCCAGCCCGAGCAGCAGGTTCAGCCAGAACACCGCGCGCCAGTCGGCGACGGCGAGCACCGCGGCGCCGGCCAGCGGGCCGAGCACGGCACCGGCCTCCTGCACCGCGCCGACCACCCCGAGCGGCACCGCCCGGCGCTCGGGCGGCCAGCGGTCGGCGACCAGCGCGAGCGTCGCCGGCACCAGCCCGCCGGCGCCCACCCCCTGCAGGCCGCGCCCGGCGACGGCGGCGCCGAGACCGGTCGCCGTCGCGGTGAGCAGCGAGCCGAGGGCGAACAGCAGCAGGCAGCCGGCCAGCACCGGGACCCGGCCGCGCAGGTCGGCCAGGCGGCCCAGCAGCGGCAGCGTGGCGGTGTAGCCGAGCAGGAAGCCGCCGATGATCGGCGTGGCCCGCTGCAGCTCGTCGATGCCGACGCCGACCCCGGTGAGGATGTCGGGCAGGGCCAGGACGACGACGTAGGTGTCGGCCGCCGTGACCAGCACCGCCAGCGTCGCCAGGACGACCAGCGGCAGTCCCGGGGCGGCGCGGGGAACCGGCTCAGCCGACAGGCGGTGCGGTGATCTCGACATCGGCGCCCGGGTCGGAGAACTCGATGGTGAAGGTGGCGTCCTGGTCGGCGGCGTAGAACGGGCCGGTGAGCTCGGCGCGGCGCAGCTGGCCGCTGTCGGTGGCCACGGAGAAGCGGGCGTCCACCGGCTGGCTGGGGTCCTCGCTGGTGAGCACCTGCTCGACCAGGTCGCCGGGCACCTCGGCGGTCACCTCGCGCACCACCTCGCCGTCGACCCGCCGCTCCTCCCCCAGCTCGGCGGACTCGGCCTGCGCCAGGAACTGCGAGATGCCGGTGTCGGGGTCGAGCAGCGCGCCCGGGTCGCCGAAGCCGAACTGCGCGGGGTCGACGACGCTGAAGCCGCTGGTGAAGGGCAGCTGCGCGTACACGGTGCCCGCGACGGAGACGACGGCGAGGTCGAGCGAGGCCCCCGCCGCCAGGACCTGCAGGGTGCCCTCGAACGACGCCGGGCGCAGCACGTCGCCCTCCCCGCCGGTCAGCGCGGTGCCGGTGGTCGGCGCGCCCTCGCTGGTCAGCACGAAGTGCAGGCTGCTGGTCTCGTCGAGCGTCGTCTTGGCGCGGGCGAGCAGGTCGGCGGCGGACTCCTCGGGCTCCCCGCCCCCGCCGCCGCAGCCGGCGAGCGCGACCACGAGCACGGCACCCAGTGCGGCAGCGCGGCGCAGCATCCGACCGTCCTCCCGTCCGTGCCGGTCCGCCCGGCGCGGGCACGGTAGCGCGCCGGGATGTCCGACCGCGGGATCCGTCGGTGCCCACCGGCAGGGTGTGCGCGTGGACGTCCTCTTCATCGCCAGCGTCAGCGTGATCGCGCCCGACCCGGTCGCGAGCCGCTCCCTCTACGTCGACGCGCTCGGCCTGCCGTTGGAACGGCTCGGCGGGGAGTACTTCGCCAGCGAGCACATCGAGGGCAGCAGGCACTTCGGGGTCTGGCCGCTGAGCGAGGCGGCGCAGGCCTGCTTCGGCACCTCGGACTGGCCGGCCGGCCGCCCGGTCCCGCAGGCCAGCGTCGAGTTCGAGCTCGCCGACCCCGATGCCGTGGCCGCCGGAGCGACCGAGCTCGAGGAGCGCGGCCACACGCTGCTGCACGGGGCGCGCACCGAGCCGTGGGGGCAGACCGTGGCGCGGCTGCAGAGCGCCGAGGGGCTGGTGGTGGGGCTGTCCTACGCGCCCTGGCTGCACTGAGCGGCGCGGGCCCGGGCGATGCGCCCGGCGAGCCTGGCCTGCGCCTTGACCGGGAACGCGGCCAGCGCCGGCTCGAGCTGGGGGATCCGGTAGGGCTGGGTGGTCAGCGCGCGGAAGGCCAGGCCGGTGGTGACGCCGTGGCCGGGCCGGTGGACGACGCGCACCTCGTCGCCGGCGCCGACGTCGCCGGTCTCCAGCACCCGCAGGTAGGCGCCGGTGGCCCCGCGCGCGGTGAACCGCTTGACCAGGTCGGGCACGTCCCAGAACCGGGCGAAGGTGGCGCACGGCGTGCGCGGCGCGGTCACCTCGACCAGCGCCGTCCCGACCCGCCAGCGCTCGCCGATCTCGGCGTTCGTCAGGTCCAGCCCCGCCGTCCGCAGGTTCTCCCCGAACCGGCCCGGCGGCAGGTCGCGGTCGAGCTCGGCGGCCCAGGACGCGGCGTCCTCCTCGGCGAAGGCGTAGACCGCCTGCCCCTCGCCGCCGTGGTGCTTGCGGTTGGCCTGGACGTCGCCGTCGAGCCCCAGCTCACCGACGGCGACCCGGCCTGCGACCGGTCGCTTGTCGATGCCGCTGCGGTCGGGCCGGCGCCCGGGGAGCGGGAGGAGGTCGGGACCGGAGACGCAGACGGCCAGCAGCCGCGGGGTCACTTCTTCGCGGCGGAGGGCTCGCTGGTGGACAGCGCGGCGACGAACGCCTCCTGGGGGACCTCGACGCGGCCGACCATCTTCATCCGCTTCTTGCCCTCCTTCTGCTTCTCCAGCAGCTTCCGCTTGCGGGTGATGTCACCGCCGTAGCACTTGGCGAGGACGTCCTTGCGGATGGCCCGGACGGTCTCGCGGGCGATCACCCGGGAGCCGACGGCGGCCTGGATGGGCACCTCGAACTGCTGCCGCGGGATCAGCTCGCGCAGCTTGCCGGCCATCATCACGCCGTAGCTGTACGCCTTGTCCTTGTGCACGATCGCGCTGAACGCGTCGACCGGCTCGCCCTGCAGCAGGATGTCCACCTTGACCAGCGAGGACTCCTGCTCGCCGGCCTCGGCGTAGTCGAGGCTGGCGTACCCGCGGGTGCGCGACTTCAGGGCGTCGAAGAAGTCGAAGATGATCTCGCCGAGCGGCAGCGTGTAGCGCAGCTCGACGCGGGACTCGCTGAGGTAGTCCATGCCGCCGAGCTGGCCGCGCCGGCTCTGGCACAGCTCCATGATCGCGCCGGTGTACTCGCTCGGCGCGATGATCGTGGCGTTGACGATCGGCTCGTAGACCCGGTCGATCTTGCCCTCGGGCCAGTCGCTGGGATTGGTGACGGTGTGCTCGGTGCCGTCCTCCATCACCACCCGGTAGACGACGTTGGGCGCGGTGGAGATGAGGCTGATGCCGGCCTCGCGCTCCAGCCGCTCGCGGACGATCTCCAGGTGCAGCAGGCCGAGGAAGCCGACGCGGAAACCGAAGCCCAGAGCCGCGGAGGTCTCCGGCTCGTAGGTCAGCGCCGCGTCGTTGAGCAGCAGCTTGTCCAGCGCCTCGCGCAGCAGCGGGTACTCGCTGCCGTCGATCGGGTAGAGGCCGGAGTAGACCATCGGCTTGGGGTCGCTGTACCCGCCGATGGGCTCGGCGGCCGGGCGGTGCTGCAGCGTGACGGTGTCCCCCACGCGGGACTGGCGGACGTCCTTCACGCCGGTGATGAAGTAGCCCACCTCGCCGACGCCGAGGCCGTCGACCGGCTTGGGCTCCGGGGAGATGACGCCGATCTCGAGCAGCTCGTGGGTGGCGCCCGTGGACATCATCCTGATCCGCTCGCGGCTGGCGATCCGCCCGTCGACGACGCGGACGTAGGTGATGACGCCCCGGTAGATGTCGTAGACGCTGTCGAAGATCATCGCCCGGGCGGGGGCGTCGGCGTCGCCCTCCGGCGCGGGGATCTGGGCGACGATGGCGTCGAGCAGCTCGGGCACGCCCTCGCCGGTCTTGCCGCTGACCCGCAGCACGTCCGCCGGGTCGCAGCCGATGATGTGCGCGATCTCGGCGGCGTAGCGCTCCGGCTGCGCGGCCGGCAGGTCGATCTTGTTGAGGACCGGGATGATCGTGAGGTCGTTCTCCAGGGCCAGGTAGAGGTTGGCCAGGGTCTGCGCCTCGATGCCCTGCGCGGCGTCGACCAGCAGGACCGCGCCCTCGCAGGCGGCCAGCGACCGGGACACCTCGTAGGTGAAGTCGACGTGGCCCGGGGTGTCGATCATGTCGAGGACGTACTCGGTGTCCCCGACCTCCCACGGCAGGCGCACGTTCTGCGCCTTGATGGTGATGCCGCGCTCGCGCTCGATGTCCATGCGGTCGAGGTACTGGGCGCGCATCTGCCGTGCCTCGATGATCCCGGTGACCTCGAGCATCCGGTCGGCCAGCGTCGACTTGCCGTGGTCGATGTGGGCGATGATGCAGAAGTTCCGGATCCGGGCGGGATCGGTCGCAGCGGGAGTCGTCACAGTGCTGCCATGGTCCCACGACCGGCCGGGGTCGCGGAGCACCGTGCCCGGCACCGTGCCCGGAGGGCCTCGACCGACCGGGGTGGGACCCGGACGCCGACGCTGGTAACCTGGCAGGCCGGTCCGCTGACGCCTGCCGTCCGGACGCACCGACAGACCATCCCCTGCGAGACACCGAGGCTCACGCGTGGCGAACATCAAGTCCCAGATCAAGCGGAACAAGACGAACGAGAAGGCGCGGCAGCGCAACGTCGCCGTCAAGTCCGCCCTGAAGACGGCCGTCCGCCGCTTCCGCGAGGCCGCTGCCGCCGGCGACACCGAGGCCGCGACCACCGCGCTGCAGCGGGCCGGCAAGGCGCTCGACAAGGCCGCCAGCAAGGGGATCATCCACAAGAACCAAGCCGCCAACCGCAAGTCGGGCATGGCCAAGCAGCTGACCAGCCTCTGAGCTGAGCTCACGACGAGCCCCGTCCCCCGTGGGGGACGGGGCTCGTCGGCGTCTGCGGGGCGCTGACCGGCCGGGGTCAGTACCGGCTGCGCGCGCGGGAGTCGCGGCCGGTGGTGGCGCGGATGTCGACGATGCGGCGGACGGCGCGCTCGAGCGCGTAGTCGGCGCTGGCCGCCACGCCCTTGACGTCGGCGTTGAGCCCGGCGGCCACGCCGATCGCCTGCTGCAGCCCGTCGATGCTCCAGCCGCGCGCCTGGGTCTGGGCCTTCTTGACCTTCCACGGCGGCAGCTTCAGCGCCCGGGCCAGCTCGCCGGTGTTGGAGGTGTTGAGCGAGGTGACCCGGGCGGCGGTGCGGATGCCGTCGGCGATGGCGTCTGCGATGAGCACGTGCGCGACCCCGCGCTCGAGCGCCCACCGCAGCATCTCCAGCGATCCCTGCCGGTCGCCCACGAGCACCCGCTCGGCGACGGTGAAGCCGCTGACCTCGGCCTGCCCGCGGTGGAAGCGCGCGACGGCGTCGGCGTCGACCGTGCCGCCGACGTCAGCCACCAACTGGGTGGCCGCCGACGACAGCGCCCGCAGGTCACCGCCGACGGCGTCGACCAGCGCGCCGACCGCGTCGGGGGTGATCCGGCCGCCGGCGGCGCGGACCTCGTTGCGGACGAACGCCGCCCGGTCGCCGGCCGAGGAGATCTTCGGGCACTCGTCGAGCGCCGCCCCGGCGGCGGTGAGGGTCTTCAGCAGCGCCTCGTTGCGCTTGCCGCCGTGGTGGACCACGACCAGCGTGAGGTCCGGGTCGGGGTCGGCGCAGTAGGCGGTCAGCGCGTCGACCAGGGCGCCGGCCGCCTCGTGCACGCCCGCGACGACGACGAGGCGGTGCTCGCCGAACAGCGAGGGGGCCAGGACGTCGGCGAGCTGGCCGACCGGCAGGCCGAGGGCGGTCAGCTCGTGCAGCTCGGCCTGCGGGTGCCGCTCCAGGACGGCGGCCCGCACGGCGGCGACGGCGCGCGAGCGCAGCAGCTCCTCCTCGCCGACGACGGCCCGCAGGCGGGAGGTCGGGGCGGGGGGTGCGGCGGCCACACCGGCATGGTGCCACGCCCCGCCGACGCCCCAGCGGTTCTCCGGAGGGTGGTGGGTCAGGCGTCCTCGCGGACCACGGCGGCGCCCCGGGCGGGTACGACCACCTCGCCGTCGACCGCCCGGCCGGTGAGCAGCTCGGTGCCGCGGGCGGGCACGCGCTGCTCCTGCCCGGTGTGGTCGAGGCAGAACAGGTAGGAGCGCGCGCCGTCGTCGGAGACCCGGCGGACCACCTCGACGCCGGGCGGCACGGCGGCGACCGGCTCGACGCCGGCCTCCTCGAGCACCCGGCGCAGCAGCGCGTCCCAGGAGGCGTCGTCGAGCTGGGTGGCGACGTACCAGGCCACACCCCCGCCGGGCAGGGGGCGGCGGGTGACCGCCGGCTGGCCCGGCACCGGCCCGTCGAGCACGCGGGCCACCACCTCGACGTCGTCGTCGACGGTGCCCTCCTCGGACCAGACCGTCCCCCGCCAGCCGTGCTCGAGCTCGAGTTCCTCCCCGGGCAGCAGCGGCAGGACCTCGGTCATCCGCACGCCGAGCAGGTCGCGGAAGGCGCCCGGGTAGCCGCCGAGCCGGACGTGCTCGTGCTCGTCGACGATGCCCGACGAGCACGTGACGACGACGTGGGCCCCCGCGGCGCCCGCGGCGGCGATCGCCTCGGCGGTGGCGTCGGTGCACAGGTGCAGGGTCGGGACGACGACCACGCGGTGTGCGGCCAGCCGCCCGGCGAGGTCGTCGGCGGCGACGGGGACGACGTCGCTGGTGACGCCCGCGGCGCGCAGCACGCGGTGCACCGCGCGGCCGGCGTCGAGGTAGTGCAGCAGCTCCGTCGGGCGGGAGGGGGCGTCGTTGGACCACCAGGCCTGGTGGTCGAAGACCTGCGCCACGTCGGCCCGCACCCGGGTGCCGCGCACCTCGTCGAGGCTGCGGAGGGCCCGGCCGAGCTCCTTGGCCTCCCGCCAGGTGCGCGAGTCGGTGCCGGCGTGCGGCAGCAGGCCCGAGTGGTGCTTCTCCGCGCCGGCCCGGCTGGCCCGCCACTGGAAGAAGCAGATGCCCTCGGCGCCGCGGGCGACGTGGACGAGGCTGTCGCGGACCGCCTCGCCGGGCCGCTTGGCGACGTTGACCGGCTGCCAGTTGACCGCGGAGACCGAGTGCTCCATCAGCAGCCAGCGCCCGCCGCCGGCCAGCCCCCGGGTGAGGTCGGCGCAGAAGGACATCTCCGCGTGCGGGTCGGGCAGGCGGTGGTCGAGGTAGTGGTCGTTGGAGACCACGTCCTGGGTGGGCGCCCAGGTGCCGTAGTCCATGGCCCACTGGTGGCTGGTCACCATGAAGTTGGTGGTGACCGGGACGTCCGGGGTGGTCCTCCGCAGCACCTCGGCCTCGGCGCGGTACTGGTCGAGCAGCTCGTCGGAGGAGAAGCGCAGGTAGTCCAGCCGCTGCGTGGGGTTGCCGGTGGCCGTCGTCCGCCGCGGCACGCCCACCTCGGCCCAGTCGCCGTAGCGCTGGCTCCAGAAGGCGGTGCCCCAGGCCGCGTTCAGCGCGGCGAGCCCGTCGGTGCCGCTGCCGTAGCGGCGCTGCAGCCAGCCGCGGAAGGCCTCGGCCGACACGTCGCAGTAGCAGTGCACGTTGTGGCAGCCGAGCTCGTTGTTGACGTGCCACATCGCCAGCGCCGGGTGCTGCGCGTAGTGCCGGGCGAGGTGCTCCACCAGGGCCAGCGAGCGCTCCCGGAAGACCGGCGAGGACGGGCACCAGGTCTGCCGCCCACCGATGGCGAAGCGGGTGCCGTCCTCGGCGACGGGCAGCACCTCCGGGTGCAGCCGGGCCAGCCACGGCGGCGCCGACGCGGTGGCGGTGGCGAGGTCGACCCGGATCCCGCCGTCGTGCAGCAGGTCCAGGACCTCGTCGAGCCACCCGGTGTCGAACCGGCCGGGTTCGGGCTCGAGCAGCGCCCAGCTGAACACCCCGACGGTGACCAGGTCGACGCCGGCCTCGCGCATGAGGGCGACGTCCTCGGCCCAGACCTCACGCGGCCACTGCTCGGGGTTGTAGTCCCCGCCGAAGGAGATCGAGTCGGTGGGCCAGCGGCTCACCTGTCCGACCCCGCGGCCAGGCCGGCCCGCCAGTACCGCTGCAGCACGAGGAACGTGATGATCAGGGGGATCACCGACACCAGGGAGCCGGTGACGGTGAGGATCTGCAGCTGCGGGTCGCGCGACACCTGGGACTGCCAGGAGAACAGCCCGAAGGTGATCGGCCAGAGCTGGTCGTTGCGCAGCATGATCAGCGGCAGCAGGAAGTTGTTCCAGATCACGACGAACTGGAACAGGAAGATCGTCACCAGCGCCGGGCTCATGAGCCGGACGGCGATGGTGGAGAAGATCCGCCACTCGCTGGCGCCGTCGAGCCGGGCGGCGTCGATGAGCTCGTCGGGCACCGAGGCGGCGGCGAAGATGCGCGACAGGTACACGCCGAACGGGCTAACGATGCTGGGGAGGAAGACCGCCCAGAAGGTGTTGGTCAGGCTCACCCGCGCGAAGAGCAGGAACAGCGGCAGGGCCAGCGCGGTCGCCGGCACCAGCACCCCGCCGAGGACGATCGAGAAGAGCAGCTCCCGGCCGCGGAACTCGTACTTGGCCATGGCGTAGCCGGCCATCGCGGCCAGCAGCGTGCCGACCGCCGCACCCAGCCCGGCGTAGAGCAGGCTGTTGAGCGCCCAGCGCAGGAAGACGCCGCCGTCGCGGGCGAACAGCTCCGACAGGTTCTCCCCGAGGTTCCAGTCGGCGAACCAGAAGCCGTTGCTGTTGATCAGGTCCGGCTGGGACTTGGTCGCGTTGACGATCAGCCAGTAGACCGGCAGCAGGAAGTACACGGCCGCGGCGACGAGGACGACCATCGCCACGACGACCGAGGCCGGGGACTCCTGGGTCGCCCCCCGGCGCATCAGCCGCGACCGCGACGACCGCGGCGGGGTGGCACTCTGCTCGCCCTGGACGGGTGCCACGGTGCTCACAGTCCCGACCTCCTCGCGGTCGCCCGGAGGAACGCGAAGGAGAGGATGAAGGTGGCGACGGCCAGGACCACGGACATGGCGGCGGCCAGCGGGTAGTTGTTCGCGCTCGCGGTGGTGTAGGCGAGCAGGTTGGGCGTGTAGCTCGACGTCACATTGGTCGAGATGGCCCGGAAGACGATGGGCTCGGTGAACAGCTGCAGCGTGCCGATGATGGAGAACACCCCGGTGAGGATCAGCGCGGGCAGCACGAGCGGGATCTTGATCGACCACGCGGTGCGGAGACCGCCGGCGCCGTCGACCTTGGCGGCCTCGTAGACCGACTGCGGGATCGCCTGCATGGCCGCGAAGATGATCAGCATGTTGTAGCCGGTGTAGGTCCAGGTCACCACGTTGGCGATCGACCACAGGATGGTGCCCGAGCCGAGGAACTCGACGTCGATGCCGCCGTCCTGCAGCAGGCCCACGATGGGGCTCAGCTGCGGGCTGTAGAGGAACGCCCACATCAGCGCGGCGATGACGCCGGGGATGCCGTAGGGCAGGAAGTACACGATCCGGAAGGTGCGCTTGAGGCGCGCGACCGCCGAGTCGAGCAGCAGGGCGAGCAGCAGGGCGAAGCCGAGCATGACCGGCACCTGCACGACGCCGAAGAGCAGGACCCGCCCGACGCCGTTGAGGAAGGCCGGGTCGGTGACCACCCGGGAGTACTGCTCGAGCCCCGCGAAGGTGGTGGTGGTCTCGCCGAAGATCCCGCCGGTGCGCTCGGTCTTGGTCAGGCTCTGGACGATCGCGTACCCGATGGGCAGCAGGTAGAAGAGGACGAACGGGACCAGGAACGGCAGGGTGAACCAGATCCAGGCCCGCGAGCGGACCGCCGTCCTCCCCTGCCGCCGCGGCGCGGCGGCAGGGGAGGACGGCGTGGTCGGCGGAGCGACGGCGGCCATGACGGGTGTCAGGTCAGTCCGCGACCTGGACGCCCTGGCTCTCCAGCGACTCCACCGACGCGGACTGGGCGTCGGTCAGTGCCTCGGAGAGCGTGCCCTGACCGTTGAGGGCGGCGGTGAAGCCGTCGCTCATGGCCGTGTAGGTGTCGGTCATGGTCGGACCCCACGTGAAGTCGGTGTCGACCTGGCCCGAGGCCTCGGTGAAGATCGAGAAGATCTCCTGGCCGCCGTAGAACTCGACGCCCTCCTGCAGAGCGGGCAGCTCCGAGCCGGCGTTGGCCGCCGGGAAGAGGCCACCGAGCTCGTTGGCCATGGCCAGCGCCTCGGGGTCGGTGTTGAGCCACAGCGCGAACTGGGCCGCCTCGGCCGGGTGCTCGGTGCCGGAGAGCACGGCGGTGGTCGACCCACCCCAGTTGCCGGCGGCCTCGTCGCCCTCCGACCACTGCGGCATGGGAGCGACCCGCCACAGCCCCGCGGTGCTGGCCGCGTTGTCCCGGATGGTCGAGTAGCCCCAGGCCGCGGACGGCCAGCTGGCGACCTGGCCGGAGTTCCACGCGGCGTAGAGGTCGGGCGAGAAGCCCTGCAGGTTCGTGGCGACGAGGTCCTCGTCGATCATCCGCTGCCAGTAGTCGGCGACCTCCTGCGCCTCCGGGCTGTCGACGTTGACCTGCACCTGGTCGCCGTCGAGCTCGAAGAGGCTGGCACCGCGCTGCCACAGCAGGCCGGTGAACCAGTTCGCGTCGCCCTGCGGGAAGTGGGTGATGTAGGCGCCGGTGGCCTGCTTGAGGGTCTTGGCGGCCTCGTAGTACTGCTCCCAGGTGGTCGGCGGCTCGGTGATGCCGGCCTGCTGGAAGAGGTCCTCCCGGTAGAACAGCGCCATCGGACCGGTGTCCTGCGGGATCGCGTAGACGCCGTCGTCGCCGAGCTGCACCTGCGACCAGGTCCAGTCGACGAAGTCACCGGAGGCGTCGGAGATGCCCTCGCAGGCGCTGATGTCCTGCAGCCCGTCCTGCAGCCGGAAGCTCGACAGCGAGTCGTACTCGATCTGGCTGAGGTCGGGTGCGGTGCCGGCCTCGAGCCCGTTGAACAGGTTGCTGTAGGTACCGGCGTTGCCGGCCGGGGTGGTCTCCACCTCGACCTGGATGTCGGGGTTCTCCTGGTTCCACATGTCCACGACCTGGTCCATGCCCGGCACCCAGGTCACGAAGTTCAGCGTGACCTCGCCGTCGGACGCGGCGCAGTCGGTGGAGCCGCCCCCGCCTCCACCTGCTGCCGTGTCCTCGTCCCCGCCCCCGCCGCACGCGGCCAGGGCGAGCATGGGCAGGGTCATCGCGGCCACCATCAGGCGGCGCTGGTGCTTCACAGAAAACTCCTCGTCATTGGGGGGTCCGGCAGAGGGTGACCTTTCGCTGTGGCGGACGTCAAGGAGCCGGGCCGCGTCCGGCCACCCCCCAGTCGTCGTCGGAACCGACGACGGCGAGATCGCCCTGCTGACCCGTGCGGTGCACCCGCATTCCGGACCGAGAGAGTACGGAGAGCAGGCCCGGCGCCGGGTGCCCGTAGGGGTTGTCGGCGCCGACCGAGACCAGCGCCACCCGGGCGCCGGTCGCGGCCGGGAACGCCGGGTCGACGTCGCCGCTGCCGTGGTGCGGGACCTTCAGGACGTCGGCACGCAGGTCGACCCCGCGGTCGAGGAGCCGCGCCTCCGCGGTCGCGCTCAGGTCCCCGGTGAGCAGCACCCGCACGCCCCGGTGGGTGAGCCGCACGACCAGGGACAGGTCGTTGGGCTCCGCGGTCGCCGTCGCGATCTCCGGTGGCGGGGCGAGGACCTCCACCGTCGCACCGCCGACGGTCCGCACGTCGCCGGGGACGAGCGTCTCGCGCCGGGCGCCGGACCGGGCGGCCAGCCGGTCGAGGGCGGCCCGGCGGTCGTCGGCCGGGGACAGCGTGCCGGTGGCGACCGTCCCGACCGCCCGCCCGGTCAGCGCCCCGGCCAGGCCGCCGGCGTGGTCGGCGTCGAGGTGGGAGAGCAGCACCAGCGGGAGGGTGTCGATGCCCAGCGCGTCCAGGCAGCGGTCGACCGGGCCGACCTCGGGTCCGGCGTCGACCAGGACGCCCTCCCCCGGGCCGGTGGGCACCACGAGCGCGTCGCCCTGCCCGACGTCGCACGCCACGACCACGGCGCCGGCCGGCGGCCAGCCGCCGGTCACCTGGCGCAGCGGCCAGCCGAGGACCACCAGGCCGACGAGGACGGCGAGGGCCAGCGCGCGCAGCCGCCGGTACCGCCACAGCACCAGCCCGGCGAGCAGCACGACCGCGGTGAGCAGCAGGGCCCCGCGCGTGCCGGCCGGCCAGCCGGTCGCCGCGTCGGGCAGGCCGGCCGCCGTCCGCGCGACGGCCACCAGCCACCGCACCGGCCAGCCGGCGACCCACACGAGGGCGTCACCGGCGGGCGGCACCACCGCCCCGACGAGCGCGCCGAGCAGGCCGAGCACCGTCGCGGGCGCCACGGCCGGGGCGGCGAGCAGGTTGGCCGGCAGGGACACGGGACTGACCAGGCCGGACAACCCGGCGACCAGCGGCGCGGTGGCCACACCGGCGGCCGCCCCGACGGCCACCGCGTCGGCGAGGACGCCGGGCCACCGGCGTCGCTGCAGTGCGCGGGACCAGCCCGGCGAGAGCAGCACGATGGCCGCCGTCGCGGTGACCGACAGGGCGAAACCGGCGTCGCGGGCGAGGCGGGGGTCGAGCAGCAGCAGGACCGTCACCGCCGCGGCGAGCGCGGGCACTGCCACGCGGGAACGGCCGGAGGCCAGCGCCAGCAGGCCCACCCCGCCCATCGCCGCCGCCCGGACGACGCTGGCCGTCGGCCGGGCCAGCACGACGAACCCGGCCAGCGCGACGACGGCGACCAGCGCCTGCACCCGGCGGTCGACCGCCCGGCGCCGCAGCGGCGCGAGCACCCCGGCCAGGACGATCGCCACGTTGGCGCCGGACACGGCCGTGAGGTGGGACAGCCCGGCGAGCCGGAAGTCCTCGGTGAGGACCGGGTCCATCGCCCGGGTGTCCCCGACCACCAGGCCCGGCAGCAGGCCGGCCTCCGGGGCGTCGAGGACGCGGGCCGCCGAGCCGGCCAGCCCGTCGCGCAGCCCGCCGGCCAGGCGCTGCACCCAGGGCGCGTCGCCGACTCGCTGCGGGGGTCCGCGGGCCGAGAGCCGGGCGACGACGCCGTCGGCGGCGGGAGCCGCGGCGACGGCGACCCGCGCCCGCAGCCGCTGTCCCGGGACGACGTCGGCCCAGCCGTCCTCGGGCGCGAAGACCACCACGGCGGCGCTCAGGTGGACCGTGCGCCGGCCGTCGTCGAAGCCGGTGACCGTGGCGTCGAGGACCAGGCGCGGCGCCGCCGTGCTCCCCACCCGCCGGGGGTCGCCGTCCACCTCGAGCTGCACGGTCACCGAGCGCTCCCCCGCGGCGTCGGCCAGCGGCGAGGCCGCCCGCGCGGCACCGCGCACGGCCGCGACCCCGGCCGCGGTGGCCACCGCGGCGAGCACGGCGAGGGCGACGAGCGCCCCGGCGCGGTGGCGCCGGCGCGACACGACCAGCCCGGCGACCACCGCCGCGGCCGCGAGGGCCGCCGGCACGACCGGCGGGAGGGGGCCGGTGGCGAGGGTGACGGTCCAGACGGCGACGGCGACGGGCACCAGCCGCAGGTCCAGCCAGGTCCAGCGGTCCGGCGGCGCGCCGGTCACACCCGCACCAGGTCGGCCAGCTCGGCGTAGATGGCCGGGCCGATGCCCGGGACGTCGTCGAGCTGCTCGACGCTGGTGAAGCGGCCGTGGTCCTCGCGGTGGGCGACGATCCGCTCGGCCAGCACCGGGCCGATGCCGGGCAGGGCGTCGAGGTCGGCGACGGTGGCGGCGTTGAGGTCCAGCGGCCCGGCCGGTGCACCGGCCTGCCCCGGGGCGGCGGCGGGGTCGGCCTGCGGTGCGGCGCCGGGCACCCCGACGGCGATCTGCTGGCCGTCGGCCACGACCGCGGCCAGGTTGACCGACGCGGGGTCGGCCTCGGGCAGCAGCCCGCCGGCGGCGGCGACCGCGTCGGCCACGCGCGCTCCCTCGGGCAGGGTCACGAGGCCGGGCCGGGCGACCAGGCCGACCACGGAGACGACGACGGTCGGCTGCGCGCCGGCGGTCTCCCCCACCGACGGCGACGCCGGCGCGGCCGCGGAGGTCACGGCCGGCGGTGCGGGCTCCACGCGCGGCCGGTCGAGCCAGGTCCACCCCGCCAGCGCCAGGCCGGCCAGGAGACCCGCCACCCACAGCGCCCGGCTGCCGCGCCGGCCGGGGTCGACGCGCACCGTCCGCGCCGGTGCGCGGTGGCGTCCCAGCGCGCCGGGCAGCGCGTCGTCGGGGTCCGGCTCGTCGTCGGCGTCGTGGCCTGGTCCGTCGTCGAGGTCGGCACCGAGGTCGGCACCGAGGTCGGCGTCGAGGGGATCGCGTGGGGGGTCGTCGTCGGGGAGCCAGCCGGACCGCCGCCCCTCGGCCAGCAGCACCCGCAGTCGGGCACGGATGACGTCGGCGTCGTCACGGCGGGAGGTCAGGCGCACGCGGCGGACGGTAGGCAGGCGGCGGGCCGGCGCCGACCGTCGCGCGGGGTCCTGTGGACGGCCTCCCCGCCTGTGGACGCGCAGCGGTCGAGGAGCGGCGGCCGGGTGCACGCTGCGCCGGTGACCGCCCTCCTGCGTTCAGTCCTCCCGGCGCTCCGTGTCGGGAGCGGGCTCGTCCTGCGTGTCCGCCGGCTGTTCCGCGGGCGCCACGACCACGCCCACCGCGCCCGGGCCGACGTGCGCGCCGATGACCGCGCCGAGCTCGCTGACGTGCAGCTCCCGCATGTCGGGGATCGCCTCGCGCAGCTGGGCGGCGAGCTTCTCGGCGCGGTCGGCGGCGGCCAGGTGGTGCACCGCGACGGAGGCGCCCGGGCCGCCGGCGGCCTCGGCGGCCCGCTGCACCATGCGGCTGATCGCGCGGGTGGTGGTCCGGACCCGCTCCAGCGGCACGACCCGGCCGTCGACCACGTGCAGCACCGGCTTGATCGACAGTGCCGTGCCGAGCAGGGAGGCGGCGGAGCCGATCCGGCCGCCGCGGCGCAGGTGCTCGAGGGTGTCGACGACGAACAGCGTGCGGGTGCGCGCGGCGGCCGTGTTCGCGACCGCCGCGACCCCGGCGGCGTCGGCTCCCGCCGCGGCGGCTCGCGCGGCGGCGAGGACGGCGAAGCCGGTGCCCATGGCCGTCGAGCGGGTGTCGACGACGGTCACCAGGTGCTCGCCGACCTGCGCGGCGGCCAGGCGGGCGGCGTCCCAGGTGCCGGAGAGGTCGGCCGACAGGTGGACCGAGACCACCCGGTCGGCGCCGGCTGCCAGGCGCCGGCGGTAGGCGGCGACGAAGTCCCCCGGTGTGGGCCGGGAGGTCGACACCCGCTGCCCGCGGACGGCCAGCGCGCGGGCCACGTCCTCGGGGGTCACGTCCTCGCCCTCGCGCCCGCTGCGTCCGGCCAGGACGACGTAGCAGGGCACCACCTCGATGCCGTACTGCGCGACCAGCTCGGGCGGCAGGTAGGCCGTGGAGTCGGTGACCACGGCGACGGGCATCAGCCGAGGCTAGCCCGCAGCCGGCCGTGGGTCCGCCGGGGTGCCGCCGGCTGCCGCCCCGGGTCTCAGGACAGCGCGTCGGCGTCCTGGGCCGGGGGCGCGCCCTCCGGCGTGGCACCGGCGTCGAGCACGGCGCCTCCGGCCCGCCCGTCCGCCTCCGCCGCCGCCGGGACGACGGTGACCGCGCAGTTGTGCCGGACGAGCCGCCACCGCTCCCCCTGCCGGACGAGCTCGCTCCAGCCGCAGTTGGCCAGCGGGCCGAACACCCGCCGGTGCTGCGGTCCCAGTCCGAGCAGCGCCTCCATCAGCCGCCCGGCGGTCCCGCCGTGGGTGACCACCACGGCGACGTCGGCCGCCGGGAGGTCGGCGAGGGCGGCGAGGGCCCGGGCGACGACGGCCGCGTTCTCCTCGCCGCCCCGACCGCGCACCGGCCGCCCGGCGGCCCAGTCGGCGAACTGGTCGGGGTACCGGTCGGCCACCTCGTCCCGGGTGAGCCCCTCCCAGCAGCCCAGCCCGTGCTCGCGCAGGCGCTCGTCGAGCCGCAGCGGGACGCCGAGCAGCGCGGTCAGCGCCGCGGCGGTGTCGGCGGCGCGGACGAGGTCGCTGGAGACGACGACGGTCGAGCCGGGGTGCAGCCCGCCGGCGACCAGGTGGGGCGCCGTGCGGACCGCCTGTGCCCGGCCCTCGGCGTCCAGCGGCGGGTCCAGCTGCCCCTGGAAGCGGCCGGTGGCGTTCCACTCCGTGCGCCCGTGCCGCCACACGACCAGGCGCGGGACGGGCAGGTCCGGCAGGGCGGGCAGGTCGGCCGGGACGGCGGCCGTCACCGGCCGGTCGCGTCCGGGTCCCCGGGCTCCCCCGCGGCCCCGTCGACGAGCGGGTCGCCCTCGAGCAGGTCGTCGTCGAGCAGGTCCTCGTCGGTGGTCGCGCCGGGTGCGGGCTCGTCCGGGTCGGGTGCCAGCAGCACGGAGCCGGCGCCGGCCGGGTCCACGTCGTCCGCCGAGAGGGGCGCGGCGGCGGCGCCGTCACCGGACGGGACGGCCCGGTCGACGAAGGGGATGGTCGGGCAGTCCTTCCACAGCCGCTCGAGGGCGTAGTAGGCGCGCTCCTCGGCGTGCTGGACGTGCACGACGACGTCGACGAAGTCGAGCAGCACCCAGCGGGCCTCCGCGACGCCCTCGCGCCGCACCGGCTTGATCCCGCGCCCCCGCAGCCGCTCCTCCACCTCGTCGACGATCGACTGCACCTGGCGCTCGTTGGGCGCGGAGGCCAGCACGAAGGCGTCGGTGATCGCCAGCCGGTCGCTGACGTCGACGATCGACACGTCGGTGGCGAGCTTGTCGGCGGCGGCCTGGGCGGCGAGCAGCGCGGTCTCCCGCGCCTCGGCCGAGGCGGTCATCGGGGCACCTCCTGGAGGGCGGTCGACGGGGGGTCGGACGGGCCGGCGGGGGGCCGGACGGAACCCGGGGCACCGGGACGGCGGGCGACCGGGCCCGAGCGGTAGAGGCCGCGCTTCTCGATGTACTGGACGACCCCGTCGGGCACGAGGTACCAGACCGGCATGCCGCGAGCGACACGGTCGCGGCAGTCGGTGGAGCTGATGGCCAGCGCCGGCACCTCGACGAGACTGACGACCCCCTCGGGCAGGTGCCCGTCGGCCAGGGTGAACCCGGGACGGGTGACCCCGACGAAGTGCGCCAGCCGCAGGAACCGCTCGCTGTCGCGCCAGGTGAGGATCTGCGCGAGCGCGTCGGCGCCGGTGATGAAGAACAGCTCGGCGTCCGGGCGCTGCCGGTGCAGGTCGGTGAGCGTGTCGATCGTGTAGGTCGGGCCCTCGCGGTCGACGTCGACGCGGCTGACGGTGAACCGCGGGTTGGAGGCGGTGGCGATGACGGTCATCAGGTAGCGGTCCTCGGCGGGGCTGACCGCGCGCTCGGTCTTCTGCCAGGGCTGGCCCGTGGGGACGAACACGACCTCGTCGAGCCCGAACAGGCCGGCCACCTCGCTGGCGGCGACCAGGTGACCGTGGTGGACGGGATCGAACGTCCCGCCCATCACGCCGATCCGGGTCCCGGTCACCGACCGAGCCTAACCGGGCCCCGTCCGGGCCGGTGACGCGATGGAACGGCCCCTCGCTCAGAGGGTGGTGACGAAGTCGGCGAGCTGGGTGGCGTTGCGGCACTCGACCATGTCGACGACCTCGCCGTAGCGGTCGGCCGCCGAGTCACCACTGCCCCACAGCCGGCGCGGCTCGGGGTTGAGCCAGTGCGCCGAGCGGGCGCGGCGGACGAGGTCGGCCAGCACCGGCAGCCCCGGCTGGCGGTAGTTGGTCCGCCCGTCGCCGAGCACGAGCAGCGACGTCTTCGGCCCGACGGCGGTCGGCCAGCGGTCGGCGAAGACCTCCAGGGCGTTGCCGTAGTCACTGTGCCCGTCGAAGGCCACGACGTCGGCCTCCCGCCCGATCCGCGCGACGGCGCCGGCGACGTCGGCACCGGGGCGGAATAAGCGGGTCACCTCGTCGGTGGAGTCGACGAAGGCGAACGCGCGTACGCCGGAGAAGTGCTCGCGCAGCGCCTGGGTGAGCATCAGCGTGAAGTGGCTGAACCCGGCCACCGAGCCGCTGACGTCGCAGAGCACGACCAGCTCGGGCTTGTGCACCTTCCGCGGCCGGTGGTGGGTGACCACCGGCACCCCGCCGGTGCCGAGCGAGGCCCGTACCGTGCGGCGGAAGTCCAGCCGGCCCTCGCGGCCCATCCGCCGCCGCGCCGACAACCGCACCGCCAGCCGCCGGGCCAGCGGCGCCACCGCCCGCCGCAGCTCGGCGAGGTCGGCCTGCTGGGCCCGCAGGAAGTCGACCTGCTCGGCCAGCGGCCGCACGGCGCTCTTCGCCACCCGGTCCCGGCCCCGCTCGGCGGCGCTGCGCCGGCGCACCTCGGCGTCGACCGCGGCCCGGAAGGCGGCCAGCCGCTCGCGCACGGTCTGCCGGGCGACCTGCTCGGCCAGCCCGCCGCGGCCGCCGTCCCCCACCAGGCCGGCCAGCAGCTGCGCGACCAGGGTGTCCGGTGAGAGCGCCCGCATCACCCGGTAGCCGAAGTACGACTGCCCCGACGGCGAGGCCGGCGCCCGCCCGAGCTGGTCGACCGCCCGGCGGGCGAAGCGGCGCAGCGCCTCGTCGTCGCCCTCGAGCAGCAGCCGGGCCAGCTCGGCGCGCATCCGGTCGGAGAGGTCCCGCTGGTCGCCGTGCCCGTCGGGCAGGTCCAGCGTGCGGGCGTCGTCCCCAGGGTCCTCGCCGTCGGAGGACGGGTCGCCGGGGGCCCCGGAGCCGGCCGGGCGGTCCGACAACGGCCACCACAGGTCGAACAGCACGTCGTAGGCCGGGCGCTGCGAGGCGCGCTGCAGCAGCACCGCCGCCAGCCCGTGCCGCAGCTGCTCGCGCTCCAGCAGGTCGACCACGGTGAGGATCTCCGCGGCGTCGACGGCCTGGCTGATCCCCACCGGGATGCCGGCCTCGCGGACCGCGCGCACGAAGCCGTCCAGGTGGCCGGCCAGCCCGCCGGGGGCGACCGGTCCGGCGGGCGACCCGGCCGGCGACGGTGCGGACATCAGTTGAGCCGCAGCTCGGCGGCGGCGCGGTCCTGGTCGCTGGCGTGCTTGAGCACCACGCCGAGCGTCGAGCGGACCGCGGCCTCGTCGAGGGTGTCCAGCCCGAGCTCCAGCAGCGTCTGCGCCCAGTCGAGGGTCTCGGAGATCGACGGGGACTTCTTCAGCTCCATCGCCCGCAGCGCCCGGATGGTGCGCACCAGCTGCTCGGCCAGGCCCGGTGCCAGGTCGGGCACCCGGGAGAGCACGATCTCCCGCTCCCGCTCGGCCGAGGGGTAGTCCAGCGACAGGTACAGGCAGCGCCGCTTGAGCGCCTCGGACAGCTCGCGGGTGGCGTTGGACGTGAGCACCACCGTGGGCCGGCGGGTGGCGGTCACCGTGCCGAGCTCGGGGATGGTGACCTGGAAGTCGCTGAGCACCTCCAGCAGCAGCCCCTCGACCTCGACGTCGGCCTTGTCGGTCTCGTCGATGAGCAGCACCGTGGGCTCGCTGCGCCGGATGGCGGTCAGCAGCGGCCGGGAGAGCAGGAACTCCTCGCCGAAGATGTCGTCGTGGACGGTGTCCCAGTCCGCGCCGTCCCCACCCTGCGCGGCCTGGATGCGCAGCAGCTGCTTCTTGTAGTTCCACTCGTAGAGCGCCCGCGCCTCGTCGAGGCCCTCGTAGCACTGCAGCCGGATCAGCTCCGACCCCGTCGCCGCGGCCAGCGCCTTGGCCAGCTCGGTCTTGCCGGTGCCCGCGGGCCCCTCGACCAGCAGCGGCTTGCCCAGCCGGTCGGCGAGGAAGACCGTCGTCGCGATCCGCTCGTCGGGCAGGTAGCCGGCCGTCGACAGCCGCTTGCCCACGTCGGCGACGGAGGAGAACTGCGGCGACTGCGTCGGGGGGCGGGGCATGGGGCTCCTCGGGGAGGGCGCCGGTCAGCGGGTGTGGCCGCTGCCGGTGACGACGTAGGTGGTGCTGGTCAGCTCGGGCAGGCCCAGCGGGCCGCGCGCGTGCAGCTTCTGGGTGGAGATGCCGATCTCGGCACCGAAGCCGAACTCGCCGCCGTCGGTGAACCGGGTGGAGGCGTTGACCATGACGGCGGCGGCGTCGACCCCGGCGGTGAACGCGGCGATGGCCGAGGCCGAGTCGGCGACGATCGCCTCGGTGTGCCCGCTCCCCCACCGCGCGACGTGGTCGAGGGCGGCCGGCAGGTCGTCGACGACCCGCACCGCCATGTCCATCGACAGGTACTCGGTGGCCCAGTCCTCGTCGGTGGCCGGGACGACGGCGTCGTGCGCGGCTCGGGCGGCGTCGTCGCCGTGCAGCGTGACCCCGGCCTCGGCCAGCGCGGCGAGCAGCCGCGGCAGGAACGGCACGTCGCGGTGCACCAGCAGCGTCTCCGCGGAGTTGCAGACGCTCACCCGGTGGGTCTTGGAGTTGAGCACGACCGCCTCGGCGGTGGCCGGGTCGGCGGAGGCGTCGACGTAGACGTGGCAGTTGCCGACGCCGGTCTCGATCACCGGCACCTGCGCCTCGCGCACCACCCGCTGGATGAGCGAGGCGCCGCCGCGCGGGATGACGAGGTCGACGTGCCCGCGGGCGCGCAGCAGCTCGCCCACCGAGGAGCGGTCGGCCGGCAGCAGCTCGACCGACCCCTCCGGCAGGCCGGCCTTCTGCGCCGCCTCCGACAGCACCGCGACCAGGGCCGCGTTGGTGCGGTACGCCGACGCCGACCCGCGCAGCAGCGCCGCGTTGCCGCTCTTCAGGCACAGCCCGGCGGCGTCGACGGTCACGTTGGGCCGCGCCTCGTAGACGATGCCGACCACCCCGAAGGGCACCCGGACCTGGCGCAGCTCCAGCCCGTTGGGCAGCCGGGAGCCGCGGACGACGTCGCCCACCGGGTCGGGCAGGGCGACCAGCTCGCGCAGCGCGGCGGCGACGCCGGCCACCCGCGGGGCGTCCAGCCGCAGCCGGTCGAGGACCGACGCCGGGGTCCCCTCGGCCGCCGCGGCCTCGACGTCGAGCGCGTTGGCGGCCAGCAGGTCGTCGGTGCGCTCGACCAGCGCGTCGGCCATCGCCGAGAGGGCGGCGTCCTTGACGTCGGTCGGCAGCGTGCGCAGCACGCGGGCGGCGGCGCGGGCGCGCAGGACGGCGGCCCCGATCAGCGGCAGCTCGACGGCGTCGGACACGTCCGGGAGCCTACGCGCCGGGCTCTCCACCGGACGCTGTGCGACCTGTGTGAGAATGGTTCTCATGTCCAGGACCCTGCCGCCCGCCGTCGCCACCGTCGCCGCCCTCCTGCTGACCGGGTGCGGTTCGGCCGACGCGGGCGGGGACGACGGGGTGCGGGTCGAGGCCGCCTTCTACCCCCTGCAGTGGGCCGCCGAGCGGATCGGCGGCGATCGGGTCGAGGTCGCCTCCCTCACCCCGCCCGGGGCCGAGCCGCACGACCTGGAGCTCACGCCCCAGGACGTCGCCGCGCTCACCGAGGCCGACCTCGTCGTCTACCTCGCGGGGTTCCAGCCCGCGGTCGACGACGCCGTCGCCGAGGCGGGGGACGCCGCCTGGGACGCCGGCCAGGCGGCCGACCTCTCGCTGACGACCGGGGCACACGAGCACGGGGACGAGACGGAGGAGGAGCACGCCGGGCACGCCGGCGAGGAGGACGGGGAGGTCGCCGACCCGCACTTCTGGCTCGACCCGACCCGCCTGGCCGACGTCGGCGACGCGCTCGCCGACCGCCTCGCCGAGGTCGACCCGGACGGCGCGGACGCCTTCCGCGACAACGCCGCGGCACTGCGCGCCGACCTGGAGACCCTCGACGCCGAGATGCAGCAGGGCCTGGCCGACTGCGCGGTGACCACGCTGGTCACCAGCCACGACGCCTTCGGCTACCTCGCCGACCGCTACGGGTTCGAGGTGGCCGCCGTCAGCGGGCTGAGCCCCTCGGCCGAGCCGACCCCGGAGCAGCTGGCCGAGATCTCTACGCTGGTCCGCGAGCGCGGCGTGACGACCGTCTACACCGAGACCCTCGTCGACCCCGCCGTCGCCGAGACCGTTGCCGAGGAGGCCGGGGTGCAGACCGCCGTCCTCGACCCGCTCGAGGGCCTCACCGACGAGTCGGCCGGCGAGGACTACCTCGACGTCATGCGCGCCGACCTCGCCACGCTGCGGGAGGGGCAGGGCTGCGCATGAGCGACCCCGCGGTCCGGCTGGTCGGCGCCACGATCGGCTACGGCGACGTCGCGATCGTCCGCGACGCCGACCTGACCGTGCAGCCCGGCGAGGCGGTCGCGGTCCTGGGCTCCAACGGCTCGGGCAAGACGACCCTCTCCCGCGGCCTGCTCGGCCTGGCCACCGTCCTCGGCGGCACCGTCGAGGTGCTCGGCGCCCCGGTCGGGCGGCTGCGCGAGCGCGGCCGCGTCGGCTACGTCCCGCAGCGGCACACCGTCAGTGGCGCCATGCCGGCCACCGTGCGCGAGGTCGTCGGCGTCGGGCGGCTCCCCCGGCTGGGGCTGTTCGGCCGGCTGGGCCCGCGCGACCGGGCCGCCGTCGCCGAGGCCGTCGACGCCGTCGGCCTGGCCGACCGGCTCGAGGACCCGGTGGCCTCGCTCTCCGGCGGCCAGCAGCGCCGCGTGCTGGTGGCCCGCGCCCTGGCCGCCGAGCCGGAGCTGCTGGTCATGGACGAGCCGACCGCCGGGGTCGACGCCGCCAGCCAGGCGGCCCTGGCCACCGTGCTGGCGCGGGTGTCGGCGGCCGGCACGACACTGCTGGTGGTGACCCACGAGACCGGCCCGCTGTCGGGCGTGCTCACCCGCGCGGTCGTCGTCGACTCCGGCCGGATCACCTCCGACGGGCCGCTGGGCGCGGTCGGCCCGGTGGCCGCCGGCCCCGACTGCCACCACCCGGAGGAGACCGCGCCGCCGGTGCGCGGCTACCGGCTCGACCAGCCGCGGCCGGCGCCCGACGCCGTCCGCGCGCGGAACGGGAGCCGCTGACGTGGAGCTGCTCGAGTACGGGTTCATGCAGCGCGCACTGCTGGCCAGCGTCATGGTCGGCCTGGCCGCGCCGGCGGTCGGCGTCTTCCTCGTCCAGCGGCGGCTGTCACTGCTCGGTGACGGGCTGGGCCACGTCGCGCTGACCGGGGTGGCCCTCGGCGTGCTCACCTCCACCGCGCCGGTGGGGACGGCGCTGGTCGCGGCGGTGCTGGGCGCGGTGCTCATCGAGCTGGTCCGCGCCCGGGGGCGCACCAGCGGCGACGTCGCGCTCGCGGTCCTGTTCTACGGCGGCATCGCCGGCGGTGTCGTGCTGCTGTCGCTGGCCCCGCGCGGGCAGGCGACCAACCTCGACGCGTTCCTGTTCGGCGCCATCACGACCACGACGGCCGCCGACGTCGCCGTCTTCGCCGTGATCACCGTCGTCGTCCTGGCCGTCGTCGCGCTGCTCGGGCGGCGGCTGTACGCGGTGAGCGACGACGAGGAGTACGCCCGCGCCGTCGGCCTGCCGGTGCTGGGGCTCAACGTGGTGCTGGCCGTGCTGGTGGCCTCCACCGTGGTGCTGTCGATGCGGGTGGTCGGGCTGCTGCTCATCAGCGCGCTGATGATCCTGCCCAGCGCCGTGGCCCAGCTCGTGGGCCGCAGCTTCCGCAGCACGCTGTACCTGGCCTGCGCGATCGGCGTCGTCGTGAGCGTGGCGGGCACCGCGGGCTCCTACTACACCGGCACGCCCTCGGGCGGCACGATCGTGCTGCTGACCATCGCGCTGTTCCTGCTGGTCACCGTGGCCGTCACCCTGCGCGACGCGACCGCGCGGCGGCGGCACGGCCGCCGGGTCGAGGTGCACGCCGCCCACCCGCACGAGCACGGCGAGGGCTGCGGGCACCGGGCGGTGCCGCACGACGACCACGTCGACTACGACCACGACGGGCACCTGCACGCGCCGCACCGCACCGGCTCGGGGGTCCACTACGACGAGCACGTCGCCGCGGCCCCGCCGGTGGGGACGGAGCGGCCGTGAGCGCGCCCGAGGTCCCGGTCCGCCGGCAGACCCGGCAGCGCACCGCGGTGCTGGCGCTGCTGGAGGAGCTCGACGGGTTCCGCACCGCGCAGGACCTGCACGCGCTGCTGCGCGAGCGGGGCGACGCCGTGGGCCTGGCCACCGTCTACCGCGCCCTGCAGGCCCTGGTCGACGACGGCCTGGTCGACGTGCTGCGCAGCGAGGACGGCGAGGCCGCCTACCGGCGGTGCTCGCCGGTGCACCACCACCACCTGGTGTGCCGCTCCTGCGGGCGCACCGTGGAGGTCGCCGACCCGCCGGTGGAGCGCTGGGCGGCGAAGGTGGCCGCCGACCACGGCTTCGCCGACGTGCAGCACCAGCTGGAGGTCTTCGGCACCTGCGGCTCCTGCACCGCCGCTCAGCGGTAGGGGTCGGTCACCTCGCGCAGCCGGGTGAGCGCCGCGCGCAGCTGGGCGGTGGTCTCCTCCCCCAGGTGCGCGGTCCACTCGGCCTCCACCTCGGCCTCCACCCGGCGGGCGATCGCCACCAGCTCCCGCCCGCGCTCGGCGATCTGCACCAGCCGGGCCCGGGCATCGGTGGGGTCGGGCACGCGGCGGACGTAGCCGGCGCGCTGGAGCTGGTCGACGAGGTGGCCGGCGGTCTGCTTGGTGACCAGCGCCTGCGCGGCCAGGTCGGTCAGCCGGGTGCCGGAGGGGCCGATCCGGGCGGCGATGCGGCCCTGGGCGAGCGTGATGTCGCCGTGCCCCTCGGCCGCCAGGGCCGCGAGCACCCGGGCCTCCATCGCCCGGTGCGGGTAGAAGCACAGCAGGGCCAGGTTCTGGTGCTCCTGCTCCCGGCCCGGGCGGTCCCCGTTCTGCCGGACCTCGTCGCGAACGCTCACGATCCCCCTTGACGTTGGTCAGACGATCTGACTGAATAGTCAGGCCATCTTACCAACTCCGAGGAGGCCGTCGTGGACCTCGACGACGTGTGGCGCGCCATCGACGCCCAGCGCTCGAGCCTGGCCGACCTGCTCGACGACCTGGCGCTGGCCGAGTGGGAGACCCCCTCCCTGTGCGAGGGCTGGCGGGTGCGCGACGTCGCGGCGCACCTGACCCAGGCGCACATGGGACTCCGGGACGTGGTCGTCCCGGCGATCCGGGCGCGGGGCAGCTTCGACCGCATGATCCGGGACGCGGCACTGCGCCTGGGACCCCTGCCCGACGACGAGTACGGGCGGCGAATCCGGGCGATGGTCGGCTCCCGGCGACGGGCGCCGTTCATCAGCCCGATCGAGCCGCTCCTCGACGTCCTCGTGCACGGTCAGGACATCGCCCTCCCCCTGGGCCGCGAGCGGCCGGTCCCGCCGGTCGCCGCGGCCGTGGCGGCGCGGCGGGCCTGGGAGCTGTACTTCCCGTTCCGGGCGCGCAGACGACTGGCCGGCCTGCAGCTGCGGGCCACCGACAGCGACCTCGTGCTGGGCGAGGGCGCACCCGTCGAGGGCACCACCGGCGACCTGCTGCTGCTGGTCACCGGACGCACCGCGACGCTCCACCGGCTCTCCGGCGAGGGCGTGCACCGACTGCCGACGGCGACGGGCCGCCGGGAGGACTCGAGGAGGACGCCATGACCCTGGGCGTGATCACGGACGTGTCCGCACCCGTCGAGCTCTACGACGTGCTGCACGCGGCGATCCTGCAGCGTTCCGACCCGGCCACCGACGGCCTGCTGCTGCACCTGGCCCGGCCGACCGCCGACGGCTTCCAGGTGATCGACGTGTGGGAGTCGCGCGAGGCGCAGGAGCGCAGGAACCGGGAGGTGATCCTGCCCGCGCTGGCCGAGGTCCTGGGAGACCAGGCGCCCCCGCCCTCGGTGGTCACCGAGTTCGAGGTCCGCGGCCTGGTGCTGCCGCGGGCCGGCGTCACCGTCTGACGGCGGCATCCCGGTCCCGGAGGAGGACGCGATGACCTGGGCGGTGACCACGGACCTGTCCGAGCCGGTGGAGGTCTACGACGCCGTGCACCGGCTGCTGCTGGAGCGCACCGGAGGGGTCGTCGACGGCCGGCTGGTCCACCTGACCCGGCCGACCGCCGACGGCTTCCGGGTCCTCGAGGTGTGGGAGTCCCGCGAGGCCTACGACCGCTACGGCCGCGAGGTGGTGGCGCCGCTGGTCGCGGAGTTCCTGGCCGGCCGGCCGCACCCGCCGGAGGTGGTCACCGAGTTCGCGGTGCTCGGCCTAGTTGTCCCGGCCGGCGGGGCGATGATCCCCGCCGGCGCGGGAGTCCGGTGACCCACTGGTCGGTGTGGGCCGGTTGCGGCGGCCGGGCACCCGCGCGCCGCCGTCGTCACCACAGGGTGCGGATCGCCGGGAACTCCGTCAGTGCGACGTCACCCGTGACGACGGGAAGCGACTCGAGGACGGCCTGCGCGACGATCATCCGGTCGAACGGATCGCGGTGGGCCCACTCCAGGGACCCGGCGGTGAGCGCGTGGCGGCCGGTGATGGGGAGCTCTTGCGCCCGGAGCCTGTCGAGGTGCTCCCGGTAGCCGCTGACGACCGCAGCGGCGCCGTCCATCTTCCCGAGTCGGTGTTTCGTGGCGATCTCCCACGCGCTGGCCGCGGAGACGTGGAGCCTCGTCTCCGGCGCCCGGACGACCGCCAGGGTCTCGGCCGGGACGCGGGCGGGTTCCAGGAGCACCCAGAGCAGGGCGTGGGTATCGAGCAGGAGGGCGGTCACTCCCAGCGGGCCAGCTCGTCGTCCGGCAGGGGGTCGGAGAAGACATCGGGGACCGAGCCGGCCACGAACCCCACGGGTCGGGGTCCCGGCTGCTCGACCGGCACCAGGCGCACGACCGGCCGACCACCGCGTGCGATCACGACCTCCTCGCCACGCTCTGCGGCGGCGAGCAGCTGGGACAGCCTCGTCTTCGCGTCCTGGACGTTCACCTGGGTCATGCGCCGAGGATAGGGCCAACTCGACCAACCTGGCCAGGTCAACCTGGCCAGGCCGGGCGCCGACGTCAGTTGAGGGCGCGGGTGCCCGGCGGCAGGACGCCACCGCCGACCATCTCGACGACGGCGTCCTGCAGCGCGGTGAGCGCCACGCGCTGGGTGAACGGGCCGGTGGAGACGCGGGCGACGCCGAGCTCCTGCATCTCGCGGGCCGGAAGCGACGCGCCGGGCACGCTGATCAGCGTCAGCCTGTTGCGCCCCAGGCCCTCGACCACCTCGGCGATCTCGTCGCGGTCGACCAGCCGCGGCACGAACACGACCGGGGCGCCGGCCTCGAGGAACGCCCGGCCGCGGCGGATCGCCTCGGCGACCAGCTCGCCCCGGTCGGCGTCCTTCGCGGCGCGGACGAAGACGTCGGTGCGGGCGTTGAGCACGAAGTCGATCCCGGCGTCGCGCCCGGCCCGCACGACGGCCTCGACGGCGGCCACGGCGTCGTCGAGCGGCTTCACCTGGTCCTCGAGGTTGCCGCCGACCACGCCCTTCTCGATGGCGCGACGGGCGGTCTCGCCGGCGTCGCCGTAGCCGGCCTCCATGTCCATGCTCACCGGCAGGTCCACCGCGGCGGCGATCCGGCCGACCATGTCCAGGTGCAGGTCGAGCGGGATGTTCTCACCGTCCTCGTAGCCGAAGGTCGCGGCGATGCCGTGGCTGGCGGTCGCGAGCGCGCGCACGCCGTCGGTGGCGGCCACCACCTGGGCGGAGACCACGTCCCACACGTTGGTGAGGACGAGGATCTCCGGGGCGGTGTGCAGGTCGAGCAGGGTCCGGGCGCGGGTGGCGAGGTCGGTCACGGCCCCGACCGTAGGGGCTAACGCGAGCGCAGGGCGCGCAGTGCGCTCTTGCGGGCCTCGCCGGTGAGCCGGTCGAGGAAGACCTTCCCGTCGAGGTGGTCGACCTCGTGCTGCAGGCAGCGCGCCATCAGGCCCGAGCCCGACAGCCGCAGCGGCTCGCCGTGCACGTCGAACCCCTCGGCGACGGCGTGCATCGCCCGCACGGTCGGCGCCCAGATGCCGGGGATGGACAGGCACCCCTCGTCGCCGTCCTGGACCTCCTCCGACAGCTCCACGATCCGCGGGTTGACCAGGTGACCGATCTCGCCGTCGACGTGGTAGCTGAACACCCGGGCGCTCACCCCGATCTGCGGGGCGGCCAGCCCGGCGCGGCCGGGGTGGTCGACGGTCTCCTCGAGGTCGCGCACCAGGGCGGCGAGTTCCTTGTCGAAGGCCCGCACCTCGTCGGCGGGCGTACGGAGCACGGGGTCACCGAGCTCGCGGATCGGGCGGATCGTCACCCGGGCAGTCTCGCAGCCGTCCGCGGGCGTCCGACCAGCACCATCTCGTCGCGGTGGACGACCTCGCGGCGGTACTCTGGATCGAGGTCGGGCGTGCGCCGGCCGAGCAGCGCGGGCATCTCCCGGGCGTCGTAGGCGACCAGCCCGCGGGCGACGACGGCGCCGTCGGGGCCGACCAGCTCCACCGGGTCGTCGGCGAGGAAGTCGCCGTCCACGCCGGTGATGCCGGCGGCCAGCAGCGACGCCGACCGCTCGCGCACCGCGCGCACCGCGCCCTCGTCGAGGACCAGCCGCCCCCGCGGCCGGCTGGCGTAGCGCAGCCAGAACTGCCGGCCCGAGGGCCGGCGGCCGGTGGGGGCGAAGAGCGTCCCCACCCGCTCCCCCGCCAGCGCCGCGGCGGCCTGCGGGGTCGAGGTGACGACGACGGGCACGCCGGCGCCGGAGGCGATGAACGCCGCCTCGACCTTGGTCGCCATGCCGCCGGTGCCCACGCCGTTGCGCCGGGCGGTGCCGAGGGTGACCGCGGCGAGGTCGGCCGGGCCGGCGACCCGGTCGAGCAGCCGCGCCGGGCCGGTGCGCGGGTCGCCGTCGTAGACGCCGTCGACGTCGGAGAGCAGCACCAGCGCGCCGGCGGACGCCACGTGCGCCACCAGCGCCGCGAGCCGGTCGTTGTCGCCGAAGCGGATCTCCTCGGTGGCGACGGTGTCGTTCTCGTTGACGATCGGGACCACGCCGAGGGTGAGGAGCCGCTCCAGCGTCTGGCGGGCGTTGCGGTAGTGGCCGCGGCGGGTGAGGTCGTCGGCGGTCAGCAGCACCTGGCCCACGACGATCCCGTGCCGGTCGAAGGCGTCGGCGTAGGTCTGCACCAGGCGCAGCTGCCCGACGCTGGCGGCGGCCTGGGCGGTGGCGAGGTCGCGCGGGCGCCCCTCGACGCCCAGCGGCGCCAGGCCGGCGGCGATCGCGCCGGAGGACACCAGGACCACCTCGCGGCCGGACGCCCGCACCGCGGCCAGGACGTCGACCAGCGCGGTGAGCCGGGCCGGGTCCAGCCCGCCGGGCAGCGTGGTCAGCGAGGACGACCCGACCTTGACCACCACGCGGCCGGCGCCGGCGATCTCCGGACGCACGCTCACGCGTCGTCCCCGGGCGGGTCCCCGTCGGGCAGGTCGTCGTCGGACCAGGTCTCGGTCAGCTCGTAGGGCACCCGGCGGGCCTTCTTGGCCGCCAACCGCTCGGCGGCCCGCACGCGGTGCGGGGCGTCGATGCGGCTGTCGGTGCCGCGGCCGCCCAGGCCGGCGGTCTCCTCCGCCAGCGGCGTGCCGGCGGGCAGGCTGGGCTGGAAGTCGAAGGCGACGTCGCCGATGACGACGGTGTCGCCCTCCTGCGCGCCGAGGCGGGTGAGCTCGTCCTCCACGCCGAGGCGGTTGAGCCGGTCGGCGAGGAAGCCGACGGCCTCGTCGTTGCTGAAGTCGGTCTGCCGCACCCAGCGCTCGGGCTTGACGCCGCGGACGACGAAGGTCGCCTCGTCGTCGGGGTCGGGGGTGACGGTGAACCCGGAGTCGTCGACCGCGCGCGGCACGACGGTCACGCGGGCCGGCTCGGGCTCCGGCAGGGCGGCCCGGTGCTCCTCGACGGCGGCGGCGAGCGCGTAGCCGAGCGCGGGCAGCCCCTCGCCGGTGGCGGCGCTGACCGGGAACACCTGCAGGCCGCGCTCCTCCAGGGCCGGGCGCACGAGGTCGACCAGCTCCCGGCCGTCGGGCACGTCGATCTTGTTGAGGACGGCGACGCGCAGCCGGCCGACGAGGTCCTCGCGGTACTGCGCCAGCTCGTGCTGCAGCGCCTCGATGTCGCTCTCCGGGTCGCGGCCGGGCTCGAGCGTGGCGGTGTCGACGACGTGCACCAGCACCGCGCAGCGCTCGATGTGGCGGAGGAACTCCAGGCCCAGCCCGCGGCCCTCGGACGCGCCGGGGATGAGCCCGGGGACGTCGGCCATGGTGAACACGGTGTCGCCGGCCCGGACGACGCCGAGGTTGGGCACCAGCGTGGTGAACGGGTAGTCGGCGATCTTCGGCCGCGCCGCCGACATCGCCGCGATCAGCGAGGACTTGCCCGCCGAGGGGAAGCCGACCAGGCCGACGTCGGCGATGCTCTTGAGCTCGAGGACGGCGTCGATGGCCTCCCCCGGCTCCCCGAGCAGCGCGAAGCCGGGCGCCTTGCGGCGGGGGTTGGCCAGCGCGGCGTTGCCCAGCCCGCCCTTGCCGCCCTGGGCGAGCACGACCCGGGTGCCGGCGCCGACGAGGTCGGCGATCACCTCGCCGTCGGGGGTGCTGACGACGGTGCCCTCGGGGACCCGCAGCACGCGGTCCTCGCCGTTGGCCCCGTTGCGGTGGCTGCCGGCGCCCGGGCGGCCGTTGCCGGCCTTCTGGTGCGGGCGGTGGTGGAAGTCCAGGAGGGTGTGGACGTTGGGGTCCACCTCGAGGACGACGTCGCCGCCGTTGCCGCCGTTGCCGCCGTCGGGACCGCCGAGCGGCTTGTACTTCTCGCGGTGCACGGACGCGACGCCGTGACCGCCGTTGCCCGCGGCGACGTGCACGACGACGCGGTCGACGAACGCGGCCATGTCTGCTCTACCTGCTCACTGCCTCGGGAACGCCACGAGCGCACGGGCCGGCCGGCCCGTGCGCTCGTCGCGTGCTGCTGGGAGAGCCCTGCGGGCTCAGGCGTCGACCGTCGTGATCGAGACGGTCTTGCGGCCACGCCGGGTGCCGAAGGTGACCGCGCCGGGCTGCAGCGCGAACAGCGTGTCGTCGCCGCCGCGGCCCACACCGAGACCCGGGTGGAAGTGGGTGCCGCGCTGGCGCACGATGATCTCGCCGGCCTTGACGACCTGGCCGCCGAAGCGCTTCACGCCGAGGCGCTGGGCGTTCGAGTCGCGGCCGTTGCGGGAGGACGAGGCGCCCTTCTTGTGTGCCATGTCGTCGTCAGCCCTTCGTGATGTCGCGGACGACCACGTCGGTCAGCGGCTGACGGTGGCCCTGACGCTTGTGGTAGCCGGTCTTGTTCTTGAACTTGTGGATGCGGATCTTCGGGCCCTTGCCGTGGCCGACGATCTCGCCGGTCACGGTCACGCCGGCCAGCGCCTGCGCGTCGCTGGTGACGGTGTCGCCGTCGACCAGGAGCAGGGCCGGGAGGGTGACGGTGTCGCCCGCCTCACCCGCGAGACGGTTCACCGTGAACCGGTCGCCCACGGCCACCTTGTGCTGCCGGCCACCGGCCTTCACGACTGCGTACACCACTGAACTCCTCGATCGCTGCTGTCGGTCCCGCGACGCGTCCTGGACGCACCCCGGCGCGGGAGCCGGGTGCCGGACGGGCCGCACCGCCTCCTCGACCCCTGGCGCGGAGCCCGGTCGGGGCGGTGCAACCCGACCAGCGTACCCGAGCCTAGACGGCCCCGGCGCAGGGTCCCACCGCGAGCGTGCGAGGGGTGGGGTCCTTCCTCGTGCGAACGCGGCCCCGGCCGCCCGGAGATCAGGACGCCGGGGGGCCGGCCGGGCGGCTGGCCGCCCGGCGGCGGCGCGGGCGCGTGCCCCCGACGACCGTGGCGGCACCGTCCCCGGTCGGCGCGGCACCGGCCGGGGCGGTCGCCTCGGCGGCGGGCGGGGTGACCTCGGCAGCGGCCGCGTCGGCGGGGTCGTCGTCCATCGGGCCGGGGTCGTCGATGCCGGCGCCGGGCGGCAGCGCCGCCTCGTCGTCGCCGGCCTCCGGCGTCGCCACCGGCTCGGGGGCCGGCTCGGGGACCTCCGCGCCGGGCACCTCGGCGCCGAGCTGCACCGTGACCTCGACCTCGGGGGCGCCGTCGGTGAGCGCGGACGCGACAGCCGGGACGTCCTCGGGAGCGGCGACGTCCTCGGGAGCGGCGACGTCCTCGGGAGCGGCGACGTCCTCGGGAGCGGCGACGTCCTCGGGAGCGGCGACGTCCTCGGGAGCGGCGACGTCCTCGGGAGCGGCGACGTCCTCGGGAGCGGCGACGTCCTCGGGAGCGGACGCGGCGGCGAGCACGGCGGCGTCCTCCGCGGCCCGCTCCTCCCCCGACTGCCCGCGGTTGCGCCGGCCGCGGTTGCGCCGGCCACCGGGACGCTGCCCGTCCCCGGCCTCGCCGTCCGGGCCGGGCTGCCCGGTCGCGACGACCTCCGCGGGCTCGCGCTCGGACTCCTTGCGCTCGGACTCCTTGCGCTCGGTCTCCCTGCGCTCGGCGTCCTTGCGGTCGGTCTCCTTGCGGTCGTCCCGGCGGACCGGCTCCCGCCGGCCGCCGTTGCCGCCGGAGCCGTTCCCGCCGGAGCCGCTGCCGGAGCCCCCGCGGCGCTTCTCGTCCACCGGGTCGGTGTGCACGAGGACGCCCCGGCCGCGGCAGTGCTCGCACGGCTCGGAGAACACCTCGAGCAGGCCCTGCCCGACCCGCTTGCGGGTCATCTGCACCAGGCCCAGCGAGGTCACCTCGGCCACCTGGTGCTTGGTGCGGTCGCGGCCCAGGCACTCGGTCAGCCGGCGCAGCACCAGGTCGCGGTTGCTCTCGAGCACCATGTCGATGAAGTCGATGACGATGATGCCGCCGATGTCGCGCAGCCGGAGCTGGCGGACGATCTCCTCGGCCGCCTCCATGTTGTTGCGCGTGACGGTCTGCTCGAGGTTGCCGCCGGAGCCGGTGAACTTGCCGGTGTTGACGTCGACGACGGTCATCGCCTCGGTGCGGTCGATGACCAGCGAGCCGCCCGAGGGCAGCCACACCTTGCGGTCGAGCGCCTTGGCCAGCTGCTCGTCGATGCGCAGGTCGCGGAAGACGTCGCCCTCGCCGGTGTGGCGGGTCAGCCGGCCGGACAGCTCCGGGGAGACGTGCGCGACGTATGCCTCGACGGTGTCCCAGGCGTCGTCGCCCTGGACGACGAGCTCGGTGAAGTCCTCGTTGAAGACGTCGCGGATGACCCGGATGGCGAGGTCGGGCTCGCCGTAGAGCAGGGCGGGCGCGTTGCTCGACGAGGACGCCTTGGTCTGGATGACCTCCCACTGGGCCTTGAGCCGTGCGACGTCGCGGGTGAGCTCCTCCTCCGAGGCGCCCTCCGCGGCGGTCCGGATGATGACCCCGGCGTCCTCGGGGACGATCGTGCGCAGGACGTCCTTGAGCCGCTGCCGCTCGGTGTCGGGCAGCTTGCGGCTGATGCCGGTCATCGAGCCGCCGGGCACGTAGACCAGGAAGCGGCCGGGCAGGTTCACCTGCTGGGTGAGCCGGGCGCCCTTGTGGCCGATCGGGTCCTTGGTGACCTGGACGAGGACCTTGTCGCCGGACTTGAGCGCCTGCTCGATCGAGCGCTGCTTGCCGGTGAGGCCGGCGGCCTCCCAGTTGACCTCGCCGGCGTACAGGACGGCGTTGCGGCCCTTGCCGATGTCGATGAACGCCGCCTCCATGCTGGGCAGCACGTTCTGCACCCGGCCGAGGTAGACGTTGCCGGCGAAGGACGTCGCCTGCGCCTGCGTGACGTAGTGCTCGACGAGCACGCCGTCCTCCAGGACGGCGATCTGGGTGCGCTCGCCGCGCTGGCGGATGACCATCCGGCGCTCCACCGCCTCGCGGCGGGCGAGGAACTCCGCCTCGGTGAGGATCGGCGCGCGGCGGCGGCCGGTGTCGCGGCCCTCCCGGCGGCGCTGGCGCTTGGCCTCCAGCCGCGTGGAGCCGGTGACGCCGCGGACGTCGTCGTCGCTGGTGACCCGGCCGTTGCGGCCGGCCCGCTCGGGGCGGTCGTCGTCGTCCTCGGTGCCGGACTCGGCGGCGGCGTCCCCGCCCCGGCGACGGCGGCGGCGACGGCGGCGGGTGGTCGACCCGCCCTCCGCGTCGTCGGTCTCGGCGTCCTCGGTCTCGGTGTCCTCGTCGTTGGCGTCGTCCTCGTCGGAGACGCCGTCGCCCGCGGGCCGCTCGTCGGTGACGGGCTCGCCGGTCTCGTCCTCGGCGTCGGCGGACTCGTCGCCGCTGCGCCCCCGGCCCCTGCCCCGGCGGCCGCGGCGGCGGCGCCGGCTGCCGCCGGACTCGTCGCGGTCGGCGTCGTCGCGGTCGGTGTCGGTGTCGGTGTCGGCCGCGTCGTCGTCGGTGTCCTCGTCGGCGTCCTCGACCGCCTCGACCGCCTCGACCGCCTCGACCGCCTCGACGGCGGCCCGGTCGTCGGCCTCGGTCGCGGCGCCGCGGCGGCCCGTCCGGCAGCGGGGCCACCGGGGCGCCCGGGCCACGGCCGACTCGGGCGGGGCGGCGTACTCGGCGACGTCCTCGACGACAGCTAC
>NZ_JBJGYP010000038.1:0-36361 GCF_054050055.1 Geodermatophilus sp. SYSU D00814 | reverse complement strand
CCCCCCCCCCCCCCCCCCCCCCCCCCCCCCCCCCCCCCCCCCCCCCCCCCCCCCCCCCCCCCCCCCCCCCCCCCCCCCCCCCCCCCCCCCCCCCCCCCCCCCCCCCCCCCCCCGGCTCAGAGGCCCGGGGACGTCGAGATCCGGTGATCTCGACGGAGGACGGAGGGGACCCCCACCGCGGCGCGCCCGGGGAGCGGACACGCCGTGCTCACCCTGCGCTTTCGCTGCTTCACTTGCGGTGATCTACGACACCGCGTTGGCTCGGAACACCTCGCGGCCGCCCGGCCGCGGGGAGCCTCACCGAGGAGCCGTCCTTGCCCACTCGTCGCACCCTGGCCGTCGGGATCGTCGCCGCCCTGGCGACCGCCGGCCTCGGCGTCACCGCGAGCCCCGCCGCGGCCGCACCGCCCGACGGCGGCCCGCGCGCCACCTACGTCGTCACCGTCGACCGCTCGACCCTCCCCGCCCAGGCGGCGGAGCGGGCCCGCGGGCTCGGCGGGCGGGTCGACCACGTCTACACCGCCGCGCTCACCGGCTACGCCGTGACCCTGCCGGAGGCCGCCGCGAGCCGGCTGGCCGAGCTGCCGGGCGTGGTCTCCGTCGAGCGCGACCGGGTGGTCACCGTCGGGGCCACGCAGACGAACGCACCGTGGGGTCTGGACCGCACCGACCAGCGCGACCTGCCGCTCAGCACGACCTACGGCTACACCGCGACCGGCAGCGGCGTCACCGCCTACGTCATCGACACCGGCATCAACGTCGCCCACACCGACTTCGGCGGCCGGGCGGTGTCCGGCTACGACGCCGTCGACGGCGGGTCGGCCGACGACTGCAACGGGCACGGCACCCACGTCGCGGGCACGGTCGGCGGCACGCAGTACGGCGTGGCCAAGGGCGTGAGCCTGGCCGGCGTCCGGGTGCTCGGCTGCGACGGCAGCGGCACCACCTCCGGCGTCGTCGCGGGCATCGACTGGGTGACCGCCCACCACCAGGCCGGCGCCCCGGCGGTGGCCAACATGAGCCTCGGCGGCGGCGCCAGCACCGCGATCGACACCGCGGTGCGCAACTCGATCGCCGACGGCGTCACCTACGCGGTCGCGGCGGGCAACGGCAACTCCGCCGGCGTGGCGCAGGACGCCTGCGCCTCCTCCCCCGCTCGGGTGCCCGCGGCGCTCACCGTCGGCGCGACCGACCGCACCGACACGGCGGCGTCGTTCAGCAACTACGGCTCCTGCGTCGATCTGCTCGCCCCCGGCGTGGGGATCACCAGCGCCTGGTACACCGGCACGACGGCGACCAACACGATCAGCGGGACGTCGATGGCCACGCCGCACGTGGCCGGGGTCGCCGCGCTCTACCTGTCGGGGAACCGCTCCGCGACGCCGGCCGCGGTGGCCGCCCAGCTGAACGGCACGGCCACGACGAACCACGTGAAGCTCTCCCGCACGGCCGAGCGGGCCGGCACGCCGAACCGGCTGCTGTTCGGCGCCTACTGATCCGTGGCACGACGACGGCCGCCGTCCCGCGAGGGGTGGCGGCCGTCGGCGCGTGCCTCAGTCACCGGTCGACGAGGACGGCTGACGAGGGCGGTGGACGGGTCCATCGACGTCCGGGTTCCTCCCGAGCCGCTCCGCGCGCCGCCTGCGCAGCCAGGTGCCGACGAGGCCACCGGTCACGCCACTCACCAGGTCTCCGAGCAGGTCGTCCATCAGCTGATCCCGGCCTCGGCGCGCGCGGCCTCCCGGAGCCGGTCGCGGTCCACCCCGAGGGCAGCGAGCGCGCGGGCGGCGGTGCCGCGCTCGAGGTCGCAGACCGCCGCGACGACGTGGGCTCCCCGCAGCAGGGAGGGCTCGGTCGACTTCGACAGCGCCACGGCGTCCTGGAAGACCTGCTGCGCCTGGGGCGTCGAGCGGAAGACACCAGCCGCCGGGCTGCGCAGCCCCGACGCGCCGTCGGCGCCGTGCTCGACCTCGATGCCCACCGCGGCCAGCGCGCTCGCGTGCGCCTCCTCGACGGCGGTGCGCAACCGCTGCGGGTCGACGCCGACGCGCCCCAGGGCCCGGGCCGCGGAGCCGTCGGGCAACGCCGTGGCGGCCAGCAGCAGGTGCTCCGGTCCCGGCGCCTGCTCCCCGCCGGCGCGCGCGTCGGCCTCGGCCCGGGTGAGCAGCCGCTTGATCGTGCGCACGTCCCGCGCCGCGTTGACCAGCCCCATCGACCGTTCCTCCAGATCAGCGACCGCGCCGCGCGCGGACCTCGGGTGCGAACTTCTTGTGCGCGGCCTGGGCGCTGATGCCCAGCGCCTCCCCCACCTGGGCCCACGTCCAGCCCTGGGCGATCGCCTCGACCACGGCGGCGACCTCGAGCCGGCCCGCCAGCCGGCGCAGGGCCACCACCGCGGCCAGCGCCGCCTCCGGGTCCTCGGGCCCCGGCAGGGCCTGCGCTTCGGCCACGGTCATCAATCTACGTTGATGACCGCTCCTCGTCAACACAGGTTGATGGCTCACCGTGGGCGGCGCCGTACGAGCAGCCGGGGGGGACCCGTCCCGGAACCCTCGTCAGCCGTGCTCAGCGGTCGAGGACGGCGGCGAGGACGTCGCCGGCGCGGTCCACGGCGGCACGGTCGACGTCGAGGTGCGTGACCAGCCGGATCCGCCGCGCGCTGACCCGCGACACCAGCACGCCCTGCGCCTTGGCGGCCTCGGCCACGACCGGCGCGTTCACCGCGTCCAGCACGACCATGTTCGTCTCGACCGTCGCGGGGTCGACGCCGAGCCGCTTGGCCAGCAGCCGCGCGTGCTCGTGGTCCTCGCCCAGCCGCGGCAGGTGGTGGTCCAGCGCGTGGGTGCAGGCCGCCGCGAGCACGCCGACCTGGCGCAGGCCGCCGCCGAGCCGCTTGCGCCACAGCCGGGCGGTCGCGATGCGCTCGGCCGAGGCGACCAGCACCGAGCCGACCGGCGCCCCGAGGCCCTTGGAGAAGCAGACCGAGGCGGTGTCGGCCAGCCGGCCGTAGGTGGACAGCGGCACCCCGGAGGCCACGTGCGCGTTCCACACCCGGGCGCCGTCGAGGTGGACGGCGAACCCACCCTCGCGGGACGCGTCCCACAGCCGCTGCAGCTGCTCCAGCGGCTGCACCAGCCCGCCGCCGCGGTTGTGCGAGTTCTCCACCGCGACGGCGGCGGTCGCGGTCAGGTGCCAGTCGTCCCGCGGCCGCACCTGCGCGAGGAGCTGGTCGGCGTCGAGCCGGCCGCCGGCGGAGACGACGGTGCGGGTGGAGATGCCGAAGACCGCCGCCGCGGCGCCCATCTCGTAGGTGACCACGTGCGCGTCGGCGTCGCAGAGCACCTCCTGGCCGGGCTCGCAGACCAGCCGCATGCCGATCTGGTTGCCCATCGTCCCCGACGGCACGAACAGCGCGGCCTCGTGGCCGAACAGCTCCGCCGTCCGCTCCTCCAGCGCGCGGACCGCCGGGTCCTCGCCGTAGACGTCGTCGCCGACCTCGGCCTCGGCCATGGCCCTGCGCATCCCGGCGGTCGGCCGGGTGACGGTGTCCGACCGCAGGTCGACGAAGGAGGTCATCCCGTCACTCCTTCCGGCGCCGCTGCAGGGGCCCGCCGTGAGCGTGCGAACGGTGGGGGGCAGCGGGGTCCTTCATCCACGCAGCATCTCCGCGACGAGGAAGGCCAGCTCGAGGGACTGCCCGGTGTTCAGCCGCGGGTCGCAGGCGGTCTCGTACCGGCTGTTGAGGTCCTCGTCGCTGATCTCCATGGCCCCGCCGAGGCACTCGGTGACGTCCTCGCCGGTGAGCTCGACGTGGATGCCGCCGGGCCAGGTGCCCAGCCCGCGGTGGACGTCGAAGAAGCCGAGGACCTCGTCGACGATCCGGTCGAAGTGCCGGGTCTTGTAGCCGGTGGAGGACTCGTGGGTGTTGCCGTGCATCGGGTCGCACTGCCACACCACCTGGTGGCCGCTGGCGGTGACCTTCTCCACGATCGCCGGCAGCACGTCGCGGATCCTGCCGTTGCCCATGCGGCTGATCAGCGTCAGCCGGCCGGGCACGCCGTCGGGGTCGAGCCGCTCGACGAGCTCGGTGGCCTGCTCCGGCGTCGTCGACGGGCCGATCTTGACGCCGATCGGGTTGGCGATCCGCGACATGAACTCCACGTGCGCGCCGTCGAGCTGGCGGGTGCGCTCCCCGATCCAGACGAAGTGCGCCGAGGAGGCGTAGGCGCGGCCCTCGTGCACCCGGACCAGCGCCCGCTCGTAGTCGAGGATCAGCCCCTCGTGGCTGTTGTAGAGCTCCACGCCGCGCAGCGCGGTGTCGTCGACCCCGCAGGCCTTCATGAACGCCAGCGCCCGGTCGATCTCGCGGGCGATGACCTCGTAGCGGACGCCGGCCGGGGAGCTCGCGACGAAGTCCTTGTTCCAGTCGTGGACGGCGTGCAGGTCGGCCAGTCCGCCGCGGGCGTAGGCGCGGATCATGTTCATCGCCGCGGCCGCGTTGGCGTAGGCGCGCACCAGCCGGTTTGGGTCGGGGACCCGCTTCTCCATCACCGGCTCGATGGAGTTGACCATGTCCCCGCGGTAGGACGGCAGGCCCAGCGCGTCGGTGTCCGACGAGCGCGGCTTGGCGTACTGCCCGGCCACCCGGCCGACCTTCACCACCGGCACGCTCGCGCCGTAGGTGAGGACGACGGCCATCTGCAGCAGCGTGCGCGTGGTGCTCTGCAGGTGGGCGTCGGTGTTGAGGTCGAAGGTCTCCGCGCAGTCCCCGCCCTGCAGCAGGAACGCCCGGCCCTGCGCGACCTCGGCCAGCCGGCCGCGCAGCTCGTCGACCTCGCCGGGCGCCACGATCGGCGGCACGGTCGACAGCGTGCCGAGCACGGTGTCCAGGACGGCGCGGTCGGGCCACGTCGGCTGCTGGGCGGCGGGGAGCTCCCGCCACCGGTCGAGACCGGGGACCGACTGGGCGGACTCGAGCAGGTTCACGCCCCGAGGGTACGGCCGCCGGGTGGGGCTTCCGCAGCACCGTCAGCCGAAGAAGACCTCCGCCTCCTGGTAGCGCTCCAGCGGGACCAGCTTGAGCGCCGCGGTGGCCTCGCTGATCGGCACCGTCACGACGTCGGTGCCGCGCAGCGCCACCATCACCCCGGACAGCCCCGCGTCGACGGCGTCGACGGCGGCCAGGCCGAAGCGGGTGGCCAGCACCCGGTCGAAGGCCGACGGCGTGCCGCCGCGCTGGACGTGCCCGAGCACCACCGCGCGCGACTCCCGGCCGGTCCGCTCCTCCAGGACGGCGGCGAGCGCCGCACCGATCCCGCCCAGCCGCACGTGCCCGAAGGCGTCGGTCTGCCCGGTGGAGGTGACCAGCGCGCCGTCGGCCGGCCGCGCCCCCTCCGAGACGACGACGATCGGCGAGTACCCGGACTCGAAGCGGTGCAGGCAGTGGGCCACGACCGCGTCGACGTCGAAGGGCCGCTCGGGCACCAGCACCACGGTGGCGCCGCCGGCCATCCCGGCGTGCAGCGCGATCCAGCCGGCGTGCCGGCCCATCACCTCCACGACCAGCGTGCGGTGGTGGCTGTCGCCGGTGGTGTGCAGCCGGTCGATGGCCTCCATGGCGACGCCGACGGCGGTGTCGAAACCGAAGGTGTAGTCGGTGCCGTCGAGGTCGTTGTCGATGGTCTTCGGCACGCCCACCACGCGCAGCCCGCCCTCGGACAGCTTCGCCGCGACGCCGAGGGTGTCCTCGCCGCCGACCGGGACGAGCGCGTCGATGCGGTGCCGCTCGAGGGTGGCCAGCACCCGCTCGGGGCCGTCGTCGAGGGCGTAGGGGTTGGTGCGGGAGGTGCCGAGCACGGTGCCGCCGCGGGGCAGCAGCCCGCGCACCGCGTGGAGGTCCAGCGGCACGGCGTCGTCCTCGAGCACGCCGCGCCACCCGTCGCGGAAGCCGACGACCTCGGCACCGGACCCGGTGGCCTTCCGCACCACCGCGCGGATGACCGCGTTGAGGCCCGGGCAGTCCCCACCGCCGGTCAGGATCCCGATGCGCACGACGCCTCCCAGAGGACGAACCGCAGGTCAGCGCCGATCCTGCCGCAGCCGGACCCCGCGAGGAATCACCTGGCGGCAGGATCGCCGTGTGGACGCCGCCGATCTGCTCGCCGCCATGCCCTTCGCCGTCGCCACCGGGGTCGAGCTCGACTCCGCCGGCCCCGGGGAGGTGGTGGGCCGGCTGCCCTGGGCCCCGCACCGCTGCACCGCCGGCGGGGTGCTGCACGGGGGCGCGCTGATGACCCTCGCGGACTCCGTCGGCGCCGTCTGCGCGTTCCTCAACCTGCCGCCGGGCGCCTCGACGGCGACGCTGGCCTCGGCCACCTCGCTGCTGCGCGCCGTCCGGGGCGGCACCGCGCACGCCACCGCCCGGCCGCTGCACGTGGGCCGCACGACCGTCGTCGTCCTCACCGAGGTCACCGACGACGACGGCCGGCCGGTCGCCTCGGTCACCCAGACGCAGGCCGTGCTCGGCGCCCCTCCCGCGGGCTGAGGACGCGGGCGGCCTCCATCGCCCGCCAGCGGGCGAGGTTGTGGCGGGCGTCGACGAGCGCGTCGTGGGCCCCGGTGGGCGTCGGCGGGAGCTCGGGCTGCCCGAGGTCGTCCCAGCGCTGCCGCAGCTCCCGGGTGAACCGCGGCACCACCCGCGGCAGCGCCGTCATCGGGCCCCACAGCTGGGCCATCGCCACGTGGTCGTAGGCGGCGAACCACGCCCACAGCTCCACCTCCTCACCGGGGCCGGTGAGGAAGGCCAGCAGGTCCTCGCGGATGCGCCGGCGGCTGCGCCAGGCCCGGTCGGCGGGCGGCGGGAGCTGGTCGAGCACGTTGCGGCGCACCCAGGGGATGGCCCGCCGCTCGTCGAACTCGGTGCTCACCGCGTAGAACTCGCGGCCGGTCTCGTCGACGACGCCGATGGAGACCAGGTCGATCGTGGTCCCGTCCTCGATGAACTCGGTGTCGTAGAAGAACCGCCGCACGCCGCCCACCGTAGGCGGGGCGGGGTCCGGGCACGTCCGCGGACGTGCCCGGTCAGCCGGCGAGGGAGTCCGGTGCGCGGTCGCCGGCCTCGTCGGCCGGCGGCTCGAGCCGGCTGACGACGTCGGAGGCGCTGGCGCCGGTGGCGTCCATCCGCTTCTTCACCTGGGCGCCGTAGACGTCGACGTACTCCTGGCCCGACAGCGTCATGATCTCGTACATGATCTCGTCGGTGATCGACCGCTCGACGAAGCGGTCCCCGGCCAGCCCCTCGTAGCGGGAGAAGTCCAGCGGCTCGCCGAAGCGCACGTGCACCCGGACGAGCGTGCGGCCGAACGGCATCCGGCGCGGCGTGTAGGTCATCGCCACCGGGACCACCGGAGCGCCGGTCTCCAGTGCCATCCGGGCCACACCGGTCTTGCCGCGGTAGAGCCGGCCGTCGGGCGAGCGGGTGCCCTCGGGGTAGATGCCCAGGAGCCGGCCCTGCTCCAGCATCTGGATGCCGGTGCGGATCGCGCCCTCCGCGGCGCTGGCGCTGGACCGGTCGATGGGGACCTGGCCGGCGCCGGAGAAGAAGAGCCGCCGCAGCAGGCCCTTGGCGCCGCGGCCGGTGAAGTACTCGGCCTTGGCCAGGAAGGTCACCCGGCGGCGCAGCGACAGCGGCATGAACACCCAGTCGGAGGCCGCCAGGTGGTTGCTCGCCAGGATCGCCGCACCCTGGGCCGGCACGTGCTCGCGGCCCTCGGCGCGAGGCCGGAAGGCCAGCTTCGCGAGCGGCCCGATCGCCACGAACTTGAGGAACCAGTAGAACAACACGCCTCCCTGTGGAACTGCCAGACTAGGGAGCCCCGCCCCCGAGCGACAATCGGCCCCTCCGGCCGCGCGCGTCGCCCGTCCGCCGGCTCCCACCCGCCGTCCGCCGAGGAGGACCCCGTGGCCGCACCGCCCGTCCCGGCCCGGGTGCCCCCTGAGGCAGTACCCCGATGACCGGGCCGCGACGCGGACGCGGACGGCGCGACAACGGCCTCGACGCCCCGCTGTGGGCGCCGCTGCGCGACGTCGACCCGCGGGTCGGCGAGCACCTGCTCGACGTGCTGCGCGAAGCCGGCATCGCCGCCTACCTGGAGCCGGCCACCGACGTCGGCCCCTACACCCGCACCGTCTTCCTCCCCAGCCCGCCGGCCGACCGGCTCTTCGTCGACCGGGCGCGGCTGCGCGAGGGCCGCTCGCTGGTCGACCGGCACGCCGACGAGCACGCCCCCGCGGGCGGGCCGGCCGCCGAGCGGCGCACCACCCGCCGTGACCTCGACGAGGACGCCGAGTGGGCGCGGATCGTGGCCGCCTACGAGGCCGAGCACGGCCGCACCGTCGTCGAGGACGCCACCCCGGCACCCGTTCCGGCGCCCACCGAGGACGCCCCCAGCCCCGACGAGCTCGAGGACGAGCACTACGAGCCGCCGCCGGCGCCGCCGGTCCCGGTGCCCTCGCCCTCGACGCTGTACGCGGTGCTGCTGGCCGCGGCCGGGGTGGTGCTGGTCGGCGCGCCGGGGGTGCTGGGCCTGACCACCGACACCGGCCTGGTGCTCGGTGTGGCCGCGCTGGTCGGCAGCGCGGGGCTGTTCCTCTCCCGCATGCGCGAGCGCTCCACCGACGACGGCGACGACGGCGCGGTGGTCTAGGGGCGCCGTCAGGCGATCCCTCGGGCGGCCATCGCGCGGGCCAGGTCGGCGGCACCGACCAGCCCCGACTGCGCGCCCAGCGCCGCGGCGACCACGCGCGGCACGGGCCGGAACCCGCGGCCGGGCAGCACCCGCTCCAGCCGCTCGCGCGCCGGCCGCAGCACCATGTCCCCGAGCACGCTCACCCCGCCGCCGATGACGACGACGTCGGGGTCGAGGACCGCGGCGAGGTCGGCGATGCCCTGACCGAGCCACTCGCCGACGTCGCTGACCAGGGCCAGCGCGACCGGGTCGCCGTCGGCCGCGGCCCGGGCGACGTGCTCCCCGGTCAGCCGGGACGCGTCGCCGTCGACGCGGTCGAGCAGCCGGGCCGCCGCGGCCGGGGAGCGGGTGGCCACCTCGCGCGCGGCCGTGGCCAGCGCGGTGCCGCTGGCGTACTGCTCCCAGCAGCCGCGGTTGCCGCAGGCGCACAGCCGCCCGTCGGGGACCACCCGCACGTGCCCCCACTCCCCCGCCACCCCGTGCGCGCCGCGCTGCAGCCGGCCGCCGGCGACGATCCCGCCGCCGATGCCGGTGCCGAGGGTGACGCACAGCGCCAGGTCGGCACCCCGAGCGGCGCCGAAGCGGTACTCGGCCCAGGCCGCGGCGTCGGCGTCGTTGCCCACCCACACCGGCCGCTGCAGGCGGGCGGCGAGGTCGCGGCGCAGCGAGGAGTGCCGCCAGGCCAGGTGCGGGCTGAACAGGACGACGTCACCGGTGCGGTCGAACCAGCCGGCCGCCCCGACCCCGACGGCTGCCAGCTGCCCGCCGTGCCACACGGCGAGCTCCTCGACCACCGCCGCGATCGCCGTCTCGGTCTCCTGCACCGACGCGGTCGGCGTCGAGCGGCGGGCGGTGGCCAGCACGGTGCCGTCGGGCGCCACGACCCCGCCGGCGACCTTCGTGCCGCCGACGTCGACGCCCAGCGCCGGCAGCGCGGCCGCCTCCTCGCCGGACGTCGCTCAGCCGATCTCGATGTGCTGGACCGGCGCGGGCGGCGGCGCGGCCTCCGCCGGCGGGGCGGCGTCCTCGCGCGCGGCGGACTCGGCGGCGGACTCGGCGGCGGACTCGGCGGCCGCCGCGGCGAGGGTCCGCAGCGCGGTGGCGGCGCTGACCAGGGCGTCGGCCAGCGCCTCGGTCACCTCCGGCCGCCGGGCGACCGCGGCGAACTGGCACACCGGGCACCAGCGGCAGTCCCCGCCGGGGACGTGCCCGTCCCCGCGCACCTCGGCCCAGACCTGCCCCAGGCCGCCCTCGCCGAGGCCGCCCTGGCCCAGGCCGGCGACCAGCCGGCGCGCCTGCTCGACCCAGTCGGTCGTCTCGCTCACGGCGTCCCCCCTGTGTCCGTGCCCGTGCTCGTGTCCCCGCCCGTGTCCCCGCCCGTGTCCGCCGCGACCGCCGCCAGCAGGTCGGCCGGCCACAGCTGCGGGTCCGCCGCGAACCCGACCTCCAGGCGCGCCGCCGGCGTGCCCGGGGCGGCGAGGCTGCCCGCGGTGACCACGCAGCGGCGCAGCAGCGCGTCCAGGCGCAGCGACCGCCGGGTGCCGGCGGCGCTCACCACCAGGTCGTCCGCCCAGCGGGTGAGCGTCACGTCGGCGCGCTCGGCGAAGGGCAGCGGCAGCGCCAGCCGCCAGCCGCCGTCCACGCGCTCGGGGGCCGGCGGCGGGGCCGCCGGCCCGCCGGCCGGGCCCGGCAGGTCGGTCAGCAGCGTGGCCAGCGCCCCGGCGCCCGCCGGTGCCCGCGGGGACTCCGCGACGGTCTGCAGCGGCGCGACCCCGGCGAGCGCGGCGAGCTCGGCCTCCTGCTCGGCGGCCCGCGCCGCCCACCAGCCGCCGTCGCCCGCCGGCGGGTCGGGCAGCACCCGGGCGAGCACGCCCACCGGGCGCTGCCCGTGCACGGCCAGCGCCGTGGTCGCCCGGCGCAGCGCGGCGGCGGCACCGGGCCGGGGCACCGCGACCAGCCGGACGGCGGTGGCGGCGGGGTCGGCGAGGGCGACCCGGCCGAGCAGGTCCTCCAGCGCGGGGACGGCGTCGAGCCCGACGTCGACGGCGCCCCGCCGCACGGTGCCGGCGCGGACGGCGGCGGTGCGCACCGCGCCGAGCATCCGCAACCGGGTGGGCAGCGCCTGCTCCAGCCACCAGCGCAGCGCGCCGGGCAGCGCGACCAGCCCGGTCGCCGTCGCCAGCGGGCCGGTGTCGAGGACGACCAGGTCCGCCCCCGACGCGGCGGCGCGGCCGAGGGCGGCCAGGAGCGCGAGCTCCCCGGCGCCGGGCAGCGGCACGACGGAGGTGACCGGCGGCAGCTCCACGTCGGGGACGGCGGCGGCCAGCTGGCCGCCCCACCCGGCCCACAGCCGCTCCAGCCCCGAGCGCGGGTCGGCCCGCACCACCTCGACGCCGTCCCCGGCGGCCCCGGCGGGGGGTTCCTGGGCGGTCACCAGCAGCACGCGCCGGCCGGCCCGGGCGGCGCGGACGGCGGCGGCCGCGGCGACGGTCGTGGTGCCGGCGCCGCCGGGCCCGGTGAACAGGAGGGTCTGCACGCGCTCAGCCCTCGACGCGCTTCTTGAGCTCCTTGAGCGCGGTGTCGAGGATGACCTTCTCCGCCCGCCGCTTGAGCATCCCGATCATCGGCACCGCCATGTCGACGGTGAGCCGGTAGGTGACCTCGGTGCCGCCCTCGGCCGCGGTCAGCGTGTAGGAGCCGTCCTGCCGCTTCATGATCTTGCTCTGCACGAGGCTCCAGGAGACCTGCCGGTCGTCGTCCCAGGTGTAGTCGAGGACGTACTCGTCGGTGAGGACGGTGGCGTCGATGACGAAGCGCACGCGGCGGGCGCGTCCGCCGGGACCGGGCTCGAGCACCTCGACGGTGCGGGCCGCCTTCACCCACCGCGGATAGGCCGCGAAGTCGGCGATCACCGCCATGACGTCGGCCGCCGGGGCGGCGACGACGATCGACTGGGTGGACTGCTCGGCCATGGGCTGAGGCTAACCGCTGCGGTTCCGCCTGCCGGGTGGACGTCGGGGACGCCGCTACTCACCGGTAGGGCCAGCCGGTAGATTCGGCGGGACGTGTCCCGCCGCGGACCGCGGGCACCGGCGCCCCTGGCCGAGCGGGCAGGAAGGACCGAGCGTGCGCGAGTACAGCGTCCCGGCGACGACCGAGGTGAGCCCCGGCGCCGCACTCACCGACATGCTGGCGGAGAACGTCGAGAAGCACGGCGACGACGTCGGCCTGCGGGTGCAGCGGAACGGCCGGTGGGAGGACGTCACCTGGCGGGAGTTCGGCGAGCAGGTCGCCGGCGTCGCCAAGGGCCTGATCGCGGCGGGCGTGCAGCCCGGCGACCGGGTCGCCCTGCAGGCCAAGACCCGCTACGAGTGGCCCCTGCTGGACTACGCGATCTGGACGGCGGGGGCGGTGACCGTCCCGGTCTACGAGACCTCCAGCCCCGACCAGGTGGCCTGGATCCTCGCCGACTCCGGCGCCGTCGCGGCGGTCGTGGAGCGCGCCGAGCACGCCGCCGCCGTCGACTCGGTGCGCGAGCAGGCCCCCGACCTCGGCCCGCTCTACGTCATCGAGGACGACGCCGTCGCCACCCTCACCGCCGCCGGCGCCGCCGTCCCCGACAGCGAGCTCACCGCCCGCCGCGCGACGCTGAGCGCCGACAGCGTGGCCACGCTGATCTACACCTCGGGCACCACCGGCCGCCCCAAGGGCTGCGAGCTCACCCACGGCAACTTCCTGTTCGAGATCGACAACGGCATCACGCTCCTCGAGCGCTTCCTCGGGGCGGACGGCTCGGTGCTGCTGTTCATCCCGCTCGCGCACGTGCTCGCCCGCGTCCTGCAGGTCGGCGCGGTCAAGACCCGCACGGTCACCGGCCACACGCCCGACGTGAAGAACCTGCTGGAGGACCTCGGCGCCTTCCGGCCGTCGTTCGTCCTCGCCGTCCCGCGGGTCTTCGAGAAGGTCTACAACTCCGCGAAGGCCAAGGCGGACGCCGACGGCAAGGGGAAGATCTTCGACCGCGCGGCCACGGTCGCCGTCGAGTGGTCCCGCGCCCAGGACACCGGCGGCGCCGGGCTCGGGCTGCGGATCCAGCACGCGCTGTTCGACCGGCTCGTCTACGGCAAGCTGCGCGCCGCCCTCGGCGGCCGCTGCCAGGGCGCCATCTCCGGCGGCGCGCCGCTCGGCGAGCGCCTCGGCCACTTCTTCCGCGGCATCGGCGTCACCGTCTACGAGGGCTACGGCCTGACCGAGACCACGGCCGCCGCGTCGGTCAACCACGACGCCGCGCTGCGCATCGGCACCGTGGGCCGCCCGCTGCCGGGGGTGTCCTTCCGCATCGCCGACGACGGCGAGATCCTCATCCGCGGCGGCGTGGTCATGCGCGGCTACTGGCGCAACGAGCAGGCCACCGCCGAGGCCATCGACGGCGAGGGCTGGTTCCACACCGGCGACATCGGCGAGATCGACGCCGACGGGTTCCTGCGCATCACCGGGCGCAAGAAGGAGATCCTGGTGACCGCCGGCGGCAAGAACGTCGCCCCCGCCGTCCTCGAGGACCGGCTGCGCGCCCACCGGCTGGTCAGCCAGTGCATCGTCGTCGGCGACCAGCGGCCCTTCATCGCCGCGCTGATCACCCTCGACGCCGAGGCGCTGCCGCTGTGGCTGGAGTCCAAGGGCAAGCCGGCCGACACCCCGATCGACCGGCTCGTCGACGACCCCGACGTCCGGGCCGAGCTCGACGCCGCGGTCGCCGACGCGAACAAGGCCGTCTCGCAGGCCGAGGCGATCAAGAAGTACCGGGTGCTGGCCACGGACTTCACCGAGGAGAACGGGATGCTGACCCCGAGCCTCAAGCTCAAGCGCTCGGTGGTCGTCAAGGAGTTCGACGCCGAGGTCGAGGCCCTCTACACCCGCTAGTCGAACGCCCGGCGGGCCCCCTCCCACCGCGGGAGGGGGCCCGCGGCGTCTCAGGGCTCGAGCAGCCCGGCGAAGGTGGCGGCGATCGTCGTCCAGGACCAGCGGCGCTCGACCCACGCCCGCCCGGCCGCGCCCATCGCCCGGGCCCGTGCGGGGTCGTCGAGCAGCGCGGTGACCGCGGCGGCCACCGCCTCCGGCGAGCGCGGGTCGCCGACCACGGTGCCGGTCTCGCCGTCGCGGACCGCCTCCGGCGCCCCGCCGGAGGTGCCGGCCACCACAGGCAGGCCGCACGCCGCGGCCTCCAGGTACACCATCCCCAGCCCCTCGACGTCGAGGCCGCCGCGGCGGGTGCGGCAGGGCATCGCGAACACGTCGCCGGCGGCGTAGTGCCCGGGCAGCTGCGCCGTCGGCACCGCGCCGGTGAACACGACCGACGCCTGCAGCTCGCGCGCGGTCACCGCCCGCCGCAGTCGCGTCTCGTCGGGTCCCCCGCCGACCAGCAGCAGCCGGGCGCCCGGGTGGCGCTGCAGCACCCGCGGCCACGCCGCCACCAGCACGTCCTGCCCCTTGCGGCGCACCAGCCGGGACACGCAGACCACCACCGGCCCCTCCCCCAGCCCGTACCGGCGGCGCACCGCGGTCCCGTCGGCGGCCGGGCCGAACCGGTCGACGTCGACGCCGGGTGAGAGCTGCGCGAGCTGGGTGCGCCCGCCGAGGGCCGGCTCCAGGCGGCTGCGGGTGTAGTCGCTGATGTAGGTCAGCACGTCGAGGCCGCCGGCGATCCGCTGCAGGAGCTGCCGGGCACCCGGTAGCGCCACCCAGCCCGTCTCGTGGCCGTGCGTGGCGCCCACCAGGTGCCGCACCCCGGCCGCGCGCAGGCCGGGGGCGAGCAGGCCCAGCGGGGCGGCGGCACCGAAGAAGGCGGTGTCGCAGCCGTGCTCGGCGACCAGCCCGGCGGCGGCGCGCGCGGTGGCGGGGGTGGGCAGGAGCACCCCCGTCGGGCGGCGGACCACCCGGTAGGGCAGCCCCGCGTCGTGGGCCTGCCAGCCCGGGGAGCCGGAGGCGAGGACGACCAGCGAGTCGGGCGGACGGCGTTCCAGCAGCGCGGCGACGAAGGTCTGGATGCCGCCCTGCCGCGGCGGGAAGTCGTTGGTGACGACGAGCGTGCGGCTCACCGCTCGCCCAGCCGCAGCCAGTCCTGCGCCATCGCGACCCGCTCCGCCGGTGTCGGGTGCGAGCCGAAGAACCACTGCCACACCGCCGGCGGGCTGGGGTCGGAGACGTTGGTCTCCGACAGCCGCCGCTGCACCGCGACGAACGCCGCCGCGTCGCCGGTGAGGTCGAGGGCGTACAGGTCGGCCCGGGCCTCCACGTGGCGCGACAACAGGTTCTGCACCGGCGTGGCCACCAGCGACCCGACGGCGCTCAGCAGCAGCACCAGCGGCACCACGCGCGGGTCGGCCGCCGAGTCCGCGCCGGCGCGGCGCAGCAGCGGCGTCCAGGTCAGCAGCCAGCCCAGCAGCGCCACCGCCGCGGCGGCGCCGAGTGCGCCCAGCAGGGTGCCGGTGAGGACGTCGTCATTGGCCACGTGCCCGAGCTCGTGGGCGACGATCGACTCGATCTCCTCGTCGGGCACCTCGGCCAGCAGCGTGTCGTAGACGACGACGCGGCGGGTGGAGCCGAAGCCGGAGACGTAGGCGTTCAGCGACGTCGTCCGGCGGGAGGCGTCGGCGACGAGGACGTCCTGGACCGGGTTGCCGCTGGCCTCGGCCAGCTCCAGCAGGTCGGTGCGCAGCGGGCTCGCCGGCAGCGACTCGAACCGGTTGAACGCCGGCTCGATGACCACCGGGTAGAGGAAGGAGCCGGCGACCACGAGGCCCGCCGCGCCGGCCGCGGCCCACGCCCACCAGGTGCGCGGCGCCCGGCGGGCGAGGGTCACCAGGGCGAGCAGGGCGAGCGCGGTCAGGCCGGCGTCGATGGCGGTGGAGAGGGCGACGTCGCGCAGCCACAGCGGCCACGACCGGGTCGACAGCCCGTAGCGGTGCCGGACGACCTCCCCGTACCCCGACAGCGGCAGCGTGACCAGCCGGCCGAGGACGACCAGCACGACCGTGCCGAGGAGCACCGTCAGGGACCGGCGGCGGCCGACGAGGCGGCCCACGGCGGTGACCAGCCGGCTGCCCAGGCGGGTGAGACCGAGCACCGCCGAGACGGCGAGCCCGAGGACCAGGCCGGTGAGCGAGGCCGGACGGATGGCGGCGACGAACGCCTCGGCCCGGCGCACCGCCTCGGCCGGCAGGCCGGCGTCGGCACTGAGCGGGGTCGCGCCCCCGGGCGGGGTGGGCAGCGGCGCCCAGGGGGTGCGGACGGCGACGACGACCACGAACGCCGTGCCCAGCACGGCCGCGACGAGCAGGGCCGCCCGGCGGGTCCCCGACCCGCCCGCCCAGCTCACCCCGCCGATCCTAGGCGTGCGGGCCCCCCGGCCGTCCGGGCCCGTGGGACGACAAGGGCCGGCGACCCACCGGGTCGCCGGCCCTGGCGACGTGCTGGAACGGCCACCCTTCAGGGGCCCGCGCCGAGCCTGCGAGGCGTGGGGGGAAGGGTGGTCCGTTGTCAGGCGATGCGGCGCATGGCGGTGATGCCGCCCATCGAGTCGACGGAGACCACCTTCACCGGCACGCCGGAGGTGGAGGCGTGCACCATCTGCCCGTTGCCGATGTACATCGAGACGTGGCTGACCGGGCTGTAGTAGAAGATCAGGTCACCCGGCTGCAGCTCCGAGCGGGAGACCGCGGTGCCCATCTGCGACTGCATCTTGCTGGAGTGCGGGAGGCTGATCCCGGCGGCCGCGTAGGCGTACTGGGTCAGGCCCGAGCAGTCGAACGCGTCCGGCCCGCCGGCCCCCCACACGTAGGGGTCACCGACCTGCGCGAGCGCCGTCTGCACCGCCGTCTGTGCGGCGCCGCTACCCCCGCCGGACGCGGAGACCGCCGGGGCCGGGGCGGCGGCCGCCGGCGCGGCGGCGGCCGGAGCGGCCGCGGCGGGCGCCCCGCCGGCCGGCGCGGCCGGCGCCTCGGCGGCGGAGGCACCGGCGGAGGCACCGGCTGAGGCGGCCTCGGCCGCTGCAGCCTCGGCCGCTGCGGCCGCGGCGCCGGCCTGGGCGGCCAGGGCCGCCTGCCGCTCGGCCTCGGTGAGCGCGTCGAACTGGGCCCGGTAGTCGACGATGTCGTCCTCGAGCCGCTGCTCCTGGGCGGTGAGGTCGCCGAGCGTGGCCTCCGCCTCGGCCTCGGCGGCGTCGGCGTCGCGCTGGGCCTGCTCCGCCGCCGCAGCGGCCTCGCCGACCCGGGCGAGGACGTCGGTGGTGTGACCGGCGATGCGGTCGAGGGTGGCCAGCGAGCTGACGAAGTCCTCGGCGGAGTCGCTGGTCATCAGCAGGTCCAGCTGGGCGAAGGTGTCGTTGCTGCTGGTGTAGGCGCTGCGGGCGACCTCGCGGATCTGCCCGTCGAGGGCCTGCAGCTGCGCCTGCGCGTCGGCGAGGGCGCGGTCGGCGGCCTCGGCGGCGGCCTGCTGCTGGGCGAGCACCTCCCGGGCCTCGTTGACCCGCTCGCTGACCGCCTCGAGGCGGCGGCCGGCGTCGGCGGCGAGCTCGGCGGCCTGCTCGGAGGTGGTGGCCCGCTCGGGGTCGGCGACCGCGGTGCCGGGCAGCAGGGTCACGGTCAGGGCGGCGGCGGTGCCGGCGAGGGCGACCCGGCCGAGGAGCCGGCGCCGGGAGGGGCGGTGCGGACCGGCGATGCGCGCGGTCGCGGGTGCGGAGGAGGTGGACTGTGCGCGGGCATGCCCCAGGGAGGGGCGGGGGGTCGCCACGGGCGGCGGCTCTCCGTTTCTTCCTCAGCAACCGCCTACCGAGTTAGCTGACGGGTTCGGGCTGGGAAGACGTGCCCTATCCGCGTGCCCCGGTGGACCGGGACACGCGAGAACTCACCCCAGTGCTGCGGTGGGTCCCCGGCTCACCTCGCGCACACCCGCAGGCGGCGTCCGGCGACTCGGCGGTCACCAGCCGAGGTCACCTCACGTGAGGTGACGACCACCCGGCCGGCCGCGGCCACACTACGGACGTGGTGAGGTCGTGACAAACGGGCCCCCTGCGGTTTGTGAGAACACGCACAGTGAGCCACGACGCCACTCCGGTGTGTACCCCGCACGGCGTCCACCTGCGGCTCAGCCGGTGCGGCGCCGGCCGGCCGGGCGGTGACGCAGCGGAGGCACCAGGCCGCCCTCGGCCAGCGCCCGCACCGCACGCCGCTCGACGTCGTCGAGGTCCACCAGCACACCCGGTCGGGCGACGACGGCGTCCTCGGCGGCCGGGACGGGCGGGACCGGCAGGAACACCGGCGGGGTGGCCCGCCGTGCCGGTGGCGCGCCGAGCAGGACGGTGACGACGCAGTCGGCACACCCGGTGCCGCGCGCGGTGCAGCTGTCGCAGTCGATGAGCATGGCCTGTCCCTCCGGTGCCCCGGCCGCCCGGGGAACGGGTCGCGGCCGGGACGGGTCTGCCTGTCGGTCGCCGCGCACGCTAGGGACGGCCACCGACAGTCCCCGGTCAGCTGCCCGCGTACTCCCAGTGCCAGGGCTCCTCGCGGCCGTTGCCCGGATCGGCCCAGGTGGGGTGCAGCCAGCCGAACCGGCCGGCGTTGGCGACCATCCACGCGTACTGGGCGGTGTCGAAGGTCTGGATGCCGCCGCACAGGTCGACCGCCAGCCCCCAGCCGTGGTTGCTGGTGCCCGGGACCGCGGCCAGGGCCGGCTTCTCGCCGTAGAGCCGGACCTGCCCGGCGTAGGTCCGGTAGGAGTCGGTGATGCAGATCGGCTCGCCGAACTGCGCGGCGAACGCCCCGCTCATCGCCCGGTAGGCCGCGGCGGCGTCGCAGCGCAGCGAGTGCCCGCCGGCCCCCAGCGGGCACAGCGCGCTCGGCGGGATGAGGCCGTTGGGGTACCCGCCCCAGGCCCGGGCCCCGTCGAAGCTCGGCGGGTACACGGTGTTGCCGCACTCGACGCGCAGCGCGCCGTCCGACGGCCCCGGGGCGGGCTCCTCCGGGCGCGTGCCCAGGCTCGGCCGCCCGACGTGCAGCACCTCGTCGGCCGGCAGCCGGCGGACGACGACCGCGCCGGCCCGCGCGTCGGCGGCCAGCATCGTGTCGCGGTCCAGGGCGATGCCCACGTGGCCCAGGCCGGACTCCGGCGTCCCGAGGAACACCAGGTCACCGGGCAGGACGTCGGCGAGGTCGACCGGCACGGTGACGGCGAACAGACCGGCCTGGTCGGCGGGCAGGGCGACCCCCGCCGAGCCGTAGACGGTGGAGACCAGCGAGCCGCAGTCCCACGAGTCCGGGCCGGCCGTCCCGGGCGCGTAGGGCCGGCCCAGAGCGTCCATGGCCGCGGTGACGGCGGCGACCGTCTGCGCCGGCAGCACGAGCAGCGACGTCGGCTCGCGGGGGAACTGCGCCGCACCGCGCTGGGCGCCCCCCGACGCGGACCCGACCGGCACCAGCCCGGCCGGCAGGGCGCCCGCGGGGTCGAGCAGGTCCGCGGCCGGCGGCGAGGCCACCCCCGCCGCGGCGAGCTGGTCGAGGTGGGCGCGCCAGTTGGCCGCCGTCTGCCGGTTGACGTCGAGCTGCTGCTGCTGCAGGTCCGACAGCTGCCGGTCGACGTCGCTCAGCGCGGCGTCGAGCTCGCCGGTGACCGCGTCCGCGGCCGCCTCGAGGTCGCGGACCTGGGCGCCGAGCGCGTCGGTCCGCTGCCGCGCCTCGGCGAGGGCGGCGTCGGCGGCGGCCTGCTCGGCCACGGCGGCCCGGCGCTGGTGCTCCGCGGCGGTCACCACCGCGGCGGCGTGGTCGTCGACGGCGTCGAGGTAGCCCAGCGCGGCGGCGAGGTCGCCGGGGTCGCCGCCGGAGAGCAGGACGCTCAGCGGGGAGAACGCGCCGCCGTCGCGGTAGGCCGCCGAGGCGTACCGGGCGACGTCGTCCTGGTGGCGCGCCAGTTCCTCCTCCGCGGCGGTCACCGCGGCCCGGGCGGCGTCGACGCCGGCCTGCGCGTCGGCCAGCGCCTGCTGCGCGGCCGCGACCTCGGTCTGCCGCTGCCGCAGGTCGGCCTGCACCTCGGCGGCCCGCTGCTGCAGGCGGTCGAGGGCCTCGCTGTCGAGGACGCCGCTGGTGCCCCCGGGCTGGTCGCTGGGGGTCGCGGCGGCCGGTCCGGCGAGCGGCAGCGCCACCAGCACCGCCGCGGTCACCAGCGTCAGGGGCGCGGCCCGGCGCTGCACGCGCGACCGGGACCACAGGCGCACCGCACCACCCCCCGCGAGACCGGACCGTACGGTCCGCCCGGGGATCGTCGTCCGCGCCGCCGTCGTCCCGCAAGCGTTCCGCGCACCGCTCCTCCCTCCGGGTCCGGAGGCCCGGCGCGTCGCCCGGCGCGTCGCCCGGAGTCGGCCGCCGGCGACCCCCTCCTCCCCGGGACTGTCCGACCCCCGGCCTACCGTCCCGCCGTGCTCTTCCCCGCCGACGGCGCCGGGTCCCGGTCGCCGCGACACGCACAGGCACCGGCCCACGGTGACCGCCCGCTCCCCCGCTCCCGCCCGGCCCCGCACGAGCCGCTGCCGCCGGTCCAGACCACCATCGACGAGCTCGGCACCCCGCTGGCCGGCGTCACCTTCGTCGTGGTCGACCTGGAGACCACCGGGGGGTCGCCGAAGGACTGCGCGATCACCGAGATCGGCGCGGTGAAGGTGCGCGGCGGCGAGGTGCTCGGGGAGTTCCAGACGCTGGTCGACCCCGGCTGCGAGGTGCCGCCCTACATCAGCGTGCTCACCGGCATCACGACGGCGATGGTGGCCACCGCCCCGCGCATCGCCGCGGTGCTGCCGGCCTTCCTCGAGTTCGCCCGCGGCGCCGTCCTGGTGGCCCACAACGCGCCGTTCGACCTCGGCTTCCTCCGGGCCGCCTGCGAGCAGACCGGCACCGTCTGGCCCGCGTCCACGTCCGTCGACACCGCCGTCCTCGCCCGCCGGCTGCTCTCCCGCGACGAGGTGCCCAACTGCAAGCTGGCCACCCTCGCGCCGTACTTCTCCGCCTCCACCGCGCCCTGCCACCGTGCCCTCGACGACGCCCGCGCCACCGTCGACGTCCTGCACGGCCTGTTCGAGCGGCTCGGCCCGCTCGGGGTGACGTCGCTGGAGGAGCTCACCGGCCTGACCCGCCAGGTCGACCCGGAGCGGCGCCGCAAGCGGCACCTGGCCGACGCGGTGCCCTCCGGCCCGGGGGTGTACGTCTTCCGCGGCCCGCGCGACGAGCCGCTGTACGTGGGCACGAGCAACGACCTGCGCACCCGGGTCCGCAGCTACTTCACCTCCGGGGAGCAGCGCAGCCGGATGACCGAGATGGTGGCGCTGGCCCAGCGGGTCGACGCCGTGCCGTGCGCGCACGACCTCGAGGCCGCCGTCCGGGAGCTGCGGCTGATCGCCGAGCACAAGCCGCGCTACAACCGCCGCTCGCGCTTCCCCGAGCGGGCGCTGTGGCTGCGGCTCACCGAGGAGCCCTTCCCCCGGCTGTCGGCGGTGCGCCGGGTGGGCCCCGGGGCCGGCGTCTTCCTCGGCCCCTTCGCCGACCGGCGGGCCGCCGAGATGGCGATGGCGGCCATCCACGAGGCGCTGCCCCTGCGGCAGTGCACCGCCCGGCTGTCGCCGCGGGTGCGCACCGGCGCCTGCGCGCTGTCGGGGATGGGCCGCTGCGGCGCGCCGTGCACCGGCGCGCAGTCGGTCGAGGAGTACGCGGAGGTCGCCGAGGTGCTGCGGGGCGCGGTGGCCGGTGACCCGCGGGCGCTGGTCGAGCCGCTGCTCGACCGCGTCGACCGGCTCGCCGCCGAGGAGCGCTACGAGGACGCCGCGGTGCTGCGCGACCGGGTCGCGGTCCTGGTGCGGGCGGTGCGCCGCCGGCAGCGGCTGCAGACGCTGGCCGCCGTCCCCGAGTTCGTCCTGGCCCGGCCCGACGGCGACGGCGGCTGGCACCTCACGGTGGTGCGCCGCGGCCGGCTGGTGTCGGCCGGCTGCGCCCCGCGGGGGACGTCGGTGCGCGACACCCTGGCCGTCCTGCGCGCCACCGCCGAGACCGTCCCCGGCGCCGACGGCGAGCTGGCCGCCTCGGTCGACGAGACCGAGCTGGTGCTGCGCTGGATGGAGAAGCCGGGCTCCCGGCTGGTCGAGGTGGAGGGCACCCTGGCCTGCGCGGCGCCGGGCACCGGCGGGTTCAGCGGCTTCCTCGCTCGGGTCGACGCCGGCCGGGCGCTGCGCGACCCCTTCGCCGACGACCGCCAGCTGGGCACCCGCGCCCGCCCCGAGCGCATCGTCGCGGGCCCGTCGGTCGTCGGCGGTCCGCAGGGGTCACGGATAGCATCGCCGGCGTGATCACCGCCATCGTGATGGTCGACGCCGCCACCGACGCGATCCCCGAGGTGGCGGCCGCGATCGCCGAGCTCGACGGCGTCAGCGAGGTCTACTCGACCGCCGGGGAGGTCGACCTCGTCGCGATCGTGCGGGTCCGCGAGTTCGACCAGGTGGCCGAGGTGATCGCCGGGCGGATCAACAAGGTGCCCGGCGTGCTGGAGACCGAGACGCACATCGCCTTCCGCGCCTACTCCAAGCACGACCTCGAGGCCGCCTTCTCCCTCGGCCTCGAGTCCGGCGCCTGACGGAGGACCGCCCTCCTCCCCACGCCTCGCTCCGCTCGGCGCGTGCCCCTGGAGGGCGGCCGTTCCAGCGCCTCGCGACGGGAGCTCAGCCCCCAGCGGCCGCGCGGCTGACGGCGACCCAGCGCTCGAGCAGGGCGGCGGCCCGGCCGTCGTCGACGGCGGCCGCGGCCCGCGCCGTGCCGTCGGCCAGCGCGGCGGTCAGCTCGCCCCCGCGCTCGTCGGCGGCGGCCAGCGCCGCGGCGGCGTTGAGCAGCACGGCGTCGCGCACCGCCCCCCGCTCCCCGGCGAGCACCCGCCGGAAGACCTCGGCGTTGTGCGCGGGGGTCCCGCCGCGCAGCGCGTCGGGGCCGGCGGTGGCGATGCCCAGCTCGGCGGGGTCGACCACCCCGGCGGTGACCGCGCCGTCGCGCGCCACCCACACCCGCGACGTCGTCGCGGTGGTGAGCTCGTCGAGGCCGTCGTCCCCACGGAACACCAGCGCGCGGCTGCCCCGCGCGGCGACCACCTCCGCCAGCACCGGCGCCATCCGCGGGTCGGCGCAGCCGATCGCGGCGGCCACCGGCCGGGCCGGGTTGGTCAGCGGGCCGAGGAAGTTGAAGACCGTGCCGATGCCCATCTCCCGCCGCGGCGCCGCGGTGTGCCGGTAGCCGGGGTGGAAGACCGGCGCGAAGAAGAAGCCGATGCCGGCCTCCCGCACGCAGTGGGCCACCGCCGCGGCGGGGAGGTCGATGACGACCCCCAGCGCCTCGAGCACGTCGGCGGCCCCCGACGACGAGGAGGCGGCGCGGTTGCCGTGCTTGGCCACCGGGACCCCGGCGGCCGCGGTGACGACGGCGGCCATCGTGGAGATGTTGACGGTGTGCGCGCCGTCGCCGCCGGTGCCGACGACGTCGACCGTGGCGACGGGCAGGTCGACCGGCGTGGCCCGCTCCAGCATCGTCGCGGCCAGCCCGGCGACCTCGGCCGGCGCCTCGCCCTTGGCGCGCAGCGCGACGGCGAACGCGGCGATCTGGGCGGGGGTGGCCTCGCCGGTCATCACCTCGCGCATCGCCCAGGCGGTGTCGTCGGCGGTGAGGTCCTCACCGGCGAGCAGGCGCGACAGCAGGCCGGGCCACGTGGGTCCGGCGGCGGGGCGGGCGCTCACCGGCGGGCAGGTCGGGCCTGCGGGCCGCGGGCAGCCCGCTCGCGCAGCAGGCCGGCCACGACCTCGGGGGCGGTCAGCGCGTCGATCGGCAGGGCCAGCGTGGCGTCGGCCTGCGACCAGTGGGCCAGCCACCGGTCGGGCTGGCGGGCGATGAGCACGCAGATCGCCGGGCGGTCGGCGACCTCGACGACGAGCTGCCGCGACAGCGCGAGGCCACCGGTCGGCTGCGCCTCGCCGTCCAGGACGACGAGGTCCACCCCGCCGCCGTCGACGGTGTCGACGACGTCCTCCCCGGTGGCGCACTCGACCCACCGCAGGGGGCCGACGTCGGGTGCCGGGCGGCGGCCCACGGCGGTGCGGACGGCCTCGCGGACCTCGGGCCGGGAGCTGTAGACGAGGACGGTGGCCGGCGCGTCGATCACGCCCGGCAGCCTAGTGCCCGGGCGGGCCCGGTCCGGGGGACGCGACGCCCGTCCGGGGGACGGTCTCGGCCTGGTCACGGTGCAGGCACGCCGTGCTACCCACGGTCGGTGCACGTCGTCGACCGATGCCATGATGGACGTCGTGACAACGGCCCCCGTGGCGAGCAGCACCTTCGACACCTCGCGGGTGCACTCCCTGACCCGACCGAACATGGTCAGCGTCGGCACGATCATCTGGCTCTCCAGCGAGCTGATGTTCTTCGCCGGGCTGTTCGCCATGTACTTCACCGCGCGCGCCCGCGCGACCGAGGGCTGGCCCCCGGAACCGACCGAACTGAACCTGCCCTACGCGCTGTTCTTCACGCTGATCCTGGTGGCGTCCTCGGTCACCTGCCAGATCGGCGTCTTCGCGGCGGAGAGCGGCAACGTCTACGGCCTGCGCCGGTGGTTCACGATCACCTTCGTCATGGGCCTGGTCTTCGTCCTGGCCCAGTTCAACGAGTACCGGGTGCTGGTCACCGAGCACGGGACGTCGATCTCGAGCTCGACGTACGGCTCGGTGTTCTACCTGACGACCGGCTTCCACGCGCTGCACGTCATCGGCGGCCTGGTCGCGTTCGTCTACGTGCTCATCCGGTCCACCATGGGCCGTTTCACGCCGGCACAGGCGACCTCGGCGATCGTGGTCTCCTACTACTGGCACTTCGTCGACGTCGTGTGGGTCGGGCTCTTCGCCACGATCTACCTGATCCGCTAGGGAACCGGTGTCCACTCCGAACCCGCACTCCGACACCCAGCCCGACGAGGGCGCGCGCCGGTCCCGCTGGTCGCGCCGTCCTGCCGAGGGCACCCCGGCCGCGGCGGCCCGCGTCCGCCGCCGCTCCAGGCAGCGGCGGCGGCTGGGCAACGTCGCCGGCCTGATGGCCGGCCTCGTGCTCACCGGCGCCCTGTACTCCGTCGTCGCGCCCGGCGCGCTGGCCGCGCCCGAGGGCAGCGAGTCCAGCGCCGAGGCCGCCGGCCGGGAGCTGTACGAGCGCAGCTGCATCAGCTGCCACGGCGAGAACCTCGAGGGCGTGCCCAACCGCGGCCCGTCGCTCATCGGTGTCGGCGAGGCCGCCGTGTACTTCCAGGTCCACACCGGCCGCATGCCGCTGGTGCGCCAGGACGCGCAGGCCCCCGACAAGCCGGCGGTCTTCTCCGACGAGGAGATCGACCAGCTGATGGCCTACGTGCAGGCCAACGGCGGCGGCCCGACGCTCCCCTCCGGCGACCTGCGCGACGGCGACCTCGCGGCCGGCGGCGAGCTGTTCCGGCTCAACTGCGCCTCCTGCCACAACTTCGTCGGCGAGGGCGGCGCGCTGTCCTCGGGCAAGTACGCCCCGAGCCTCGAGGACGCCAACGACCTCGAGATCTACACGGCCATGCTGAGCGGCCCGGAGAACATGCCGGTGTTCGGGGACAACCAGCTCACCCCCGAGGACAAGCGGGCGATCATCAACTACATCCAGACGGTCACCGACATGCCCGACCCGGGCGGTGCCGGCATCGGCCGCATCGGGCCGGTGGGCGAGGGCGTCGTCATCTGGGTCGTCGGCATCTCCGCGCTGATGTTCGGGATCTTCTGGATGGGGAGCAAGGCGTGACCACGCACGACACCCGCCCCGGCAGCACCGGCGGGTCGGACACCCCCGGCCCGCTCTACGGCGGCCCGGACGACGACTACACCCCCGAGCAGCTCGCGGCGATGCCGCGTGAGGAGCTCGACCGGCTCGGCGCGCGCTACGACCACGTCGAGGTCCTCCACGTCGACCCGGGCCCCGAGCCCGGCTCGGCGGTCGAGAAGCGCGCCGTGCGCCAGGTCGGGCTGATGTTCGCCCTGGCCGGGCTGTCGGCGTTCGCCTTCTGCGTGGTCTACGCCGGCGCCGGCTGGTTCCTGCCCGACTGGCAGTGGGAGCTCGGCAGCAGCACCTTCAGCACCCTGTACACGCCGCTGCTGGGCCTGCTCATGGGCCTGGCGTTCACCTTCTTCGGCGTCGGGCTGGTGCTCTACACCAAGAAGCTGCTGCCCCACGAGACGGCGGTGCAGGACAAGCACGACGGGTCGCACTTCGACCGCGTGACCACCGGCGCCACCCTGGTCGGCGGCCTGCACAACTCGGGCCTGGCGCGGCGCAAGCTGATCACCCGGACGCTGGTGTTCATGGGCGGCGGCCTCGGGCTGATGCTGCTCGCCCCGCTCGGCGGCCTCATCAAGAACCCCAACCGCGGCAACCCGCTCGGCACCACCTCGTGGGCCGAGGGCGTGCGGCTGGTCCGCGACGACGGCACCCCGATCCGCCCCGGCGACCAGGTGCCCGGCTCGCTGGAGACGGTGTTCCCGGCCGTCCCCGGCGGCAACCGGCAGACCGACGTCGCCACCATGCTGATCCGGCTGCGTCCCTCGCAGCAGGACGCGGCGGTGCCGCGGGCGGGCCAGGAGGACTTCGGCTACGGCGACTACGTGGCCTACTCCAAGATCTGCACGCACGCCGGCTGCCCGGTGTCGCTGTACGAGCAGGAGACCAGCCGCATCCTCTGCCCTTGCCACCAGTCGCAGTTCGACGTCACGCAGGGCGCCAAGCCGGTCTTCGGCCCGGCCACCCGCTCGCTGCCGCAGCTGCCCATCACGGTCGACGACGAGGGGTTCTTCGTCGCGCGCAGCGACTACATTGAGGCCGTGGGTCCCACCTACTGGAACCGGGAGCGCATCTGATGGCTCGCACCGCCACCGCCCCGGGAGCGCCCAAGACGCTCGCGGGCAGGGCCGCTCTCGAGGTCGACGACCGGCTCATCGTCGCCGGTCCGCTGCGCCGGACGCTGAACAAGGTCTTCCCCGACCACTGGTCGTTCCTGCTCGGGGAGATCGCGCTCTACTCGTTCATCATCCTGCTGCTCACCGGCACGTACCTGACGTTCTTCTTCCAGGCCTCGATGACCGAGGTCACCTACGACGGCTCGTACGCGCCGCTGCGCGGCGTCGAGATGTCGATCGCGTACGCGTCGACGCTCGACATCTCCTTCGACGTCCGCGGCGGTCTGCTGATCCGGCAGATCCACCACTGGGCCGCGCTGCTGTTCATGGCGTCGATCGTCTGCCACATGCTGCGGATCTTCTTCACCGGCGCGTTCCGCCGGCCGCGGGAGACCAACTGGCTCATCGGTGTCACGCTGCTGATCCTCGGCATCTTCGAGGGCTTCGCCGGCTACTCGATGCCCGACGACCTGCTCTCGGGCACCGGCCTGCGGATCATGTCGGCGATCATCCTGTCGATCCCGGTCATCGGCACCTGGGCGCACTGGGCGGTGTTCGGCGGTGACTACGTCGGTGACCTGATCGTCGGGCGGCTCTACATCGCCCACGTGCTCATCATCCCGGCGATCATCCTCGGGCTGATCGCGCTGCACCTGCTGATCCTGGTCAAGCAGAAGCACACCCAGTTCCCCGGCCCCGGCCGCACGGAGCACAACGTCGTCGGCAACCGGCTCTTCCCGACCTTCGCCGGGAAGGCGACCGGCCTGCTGCTCGTCGTCTTCGGGGTGTGTGCCGCCCTCGGTGGCCTGGTGCAGATCAACCCGCTGTGGCTGTGGGGTCCGTACAACCCCGCCCAGGTCTCGGCCGCCTCGCAGCCGGACTGGTACGTGATGTTCCTCGACGGGTCCACGCGTCTGTTCCCGGCCTGGGACATCTACCTGCCGGGCAACTACAACATCCCGGCGCTGTTCTGGCCGACCGTGGTGCTCCCGGGCATCATCTTCACGCTCCTGCTCGCCTACCCGATGCTGGAGCGGGTGCTGACCGGCGACACCGCGTCGCACCACCTGCTGCAGCGCCCGCGCGACGTGCCCGTGCGCACCTCGCTCGGCATGATGGCGATCGCCTTCTACGTGGTGCTGCTGCTCTCCGGCGCCAACGACGTCATCGCCGACAAGTTCGACATCAGCCTCAACGCGATGACGTGGATCGGCCGCATCGGCCTGATCATCCTGCCGCCGATCGCCTACGTGATCACCTACCGGATCTGCCTGGGTCTCCAGCAGCACGACCGCGAGGTGCTCGAGCACGGCATCGAGACCGGTGTCATCCGCCGGCTGCCGCACGGTGAGTTCATCGAGGTCCACCAGCCGCTCGGCCCGGTCGACGAGCACGGCCACGGCGAGCTCGCCTACGGCGGCGCCCCGGTGCCGAAGAAGATGAACCAGGTCGGTGGCGCCCGGCGCGCCATCCGCGGCTTCTTCTCCCCCATCGAGGAGCCCCAGGCGGTCGAGCTCGAGCAGCGCGGCGAGGAGCGGGGCCTGGCCCCGGCCGACCCGCACCGCGAGCTGACCACCAGCGGGCGTCCCACCGAGGGCGGTCGCCCGTCCGACGGCGGGCGTCCCTCCGAGGGTGGCCGCCCGTCCGAGGGTGGCCGGCCTCAGGAGCCGCGCGACTGAGCACGACGCCCTGAGAGGGGCGGCCAGCAGGGCCCCGGTGGAGTCTCTCCACCGGGGCCCTGCTGCGTTCGCGGGCCGTACGCGGCCACGGAGGTCCTCCGGCCGTGCCGGCCGGCCTCTCCGTGCCGGGCTGCACGACCACGCGGCAGGCGCCCGGTGTGCCCGGCCGCGCCACCGGTCCCCGCTCCCCGGCCGCCGGTCCTCGCGGGCCGTCTGCGCCGGCGCCCCACGCGGCGTCCGCCGGGTGTTCGCAGGGCGGCGCGACCGCCCCAGCCGCTGCCCGTCCGTCGGTCAGGCGGCTCCGTGACCGCCCCCTCGCTGCCGTCCACCCCCGCCCGTCCCGGCCCCTGAGGGGCCGCACGGCGCTCCTCCGCTCCCCCGTACCACCGGGTGGACCCCTGCCGGCGGGGAGGCCGGGGCCACACAGCCGACGCCGGTGGGCCCCGGTCACCGTCGTCCGGGAGCCCCGCAGACGCACGAGGGCCCTCCCCCGCGGTGCGGGAGAGGGCCCTCGAGAGGTCGGGACGGTCAGCTGGACTGCGCGTTCTGCCCGACGTAGTACTCGAACAGCAGGCCGCCGATGGTGATCAGCAGCGCGACCACGCCGATGGCGATGAGCCAGTAGTACCAGAAGGCCATGCCGTAGCCGGTGATGGCCGCGCCCAGCGCGATGCCGAAGGGCCAGTAGCTGGCCGGGCTGAAGAAGCCCAGCTCACCGGCGCCCTCGGCGATCTCGGCGTCCTTGCGGTCCTCCGGCCGGGCGTCGATGCGCCGGGATATGAACCAGAAGAAGCCACCGATCAGGCCGGTGAGGCCCGCGGACAGGATCAGCGCCGTCGTGCCGATCGGCTCGCGGCTCCAGAAGCCGTACACGGCCGCGGTGACGATGCAGAAGACCGCGATGAGGTTGAAGATGAGCGCCTCGACCTTCACGGTCGTCCTCCCTGCGCAGCGTCGGTGCGGTGGTCGATTCCGCCGGTCACGTCAGTTGGCTGCCTGCTGGTAGTACCCGTCGCCCACGCGGAAGGGACGGGTGGTGGTGGCCTCGCCGTCCTGGCCGATGGACTCCAGGGCCTCGCGGGTGGACTCGCCGGCCTCGCGGGCGTCCAGGTAGGCCTCGTAGTCCTCGGCGCTGACCACGCGGACCTCGAAGTTCATGTAGGCGTGGTAGGTGCCGCACAGCTCGGCGCAGCGGCCGACGTAGGCGCCCTCCTCGGTGGCGCGCACCTCGAACACGTTGTCCCGGCCGTTCTCGTTGCCCGGGATGACGTCGAGCTTGAAGAGGAACTCCGGCACCCAGAACGAGTGGATGACGTCGGCGGAGGCGACCTCGAAGCGGACGTCCTCGTCGACCGGCATGACCAGGATCGGGATCTCGTCGGTGGAGCCGACCGTGTTCACCGGCTCGCCGTCGTCACCGGTGGTCTCCGGGTAGACGAACTGCCAGTTCCACTTGAAGGCGTTGACCGCGATCGTGGCGCCGGGGTCGTCGCTGCGCTCCTGGACGTCGTTCTGCACCGAGACGGTGAAGAAGAACAGGACCGCGATGATGACGAACGGGACGATGGAGTACGCGATCTCCAGCGGCAGGTTGTAGGCCGTCTGCCGCGGCAGCTCGTCGCCGCGCTTCCGGTGGAAGACGACCGACCAGATGATCAGCCCCCAGACCAGGAAGCCGACGACGAGCGCGGCGATCACCGACCCGGTCCACAGCTCGCGGACCTGGGTGGCCTCCTCCGTGACGCCCTCGGGGAAACCGAAGCGCCAGAACTCGTTGTTGAGGTCGCACCCGGTGAGGGTGAGCACCCCCAGGAGACCGAGCGCGGCGACCCGCGCGAGCCTGCTGCGTCGAGCCACTGCCCGCTGCCTCCTCGTCCCTCCGCCCGGGCGTCCCGGGCGGCTCTGCCGGCGTCGCGCCGGTGGGTGCCCCACTTCGGACTTCGCGCCGGACGCCAGTCGGATCCGAGACTATCCGACCGCCCCCGGGGGCCGCCGACCGGAGACCCGGGAGCGGCGGGTCGGCCGGGGCTGCGGTGACGGCACACGACGGCGGTGACGAGATGCACTGCCCGCGCACGCCCGGTGTCCGCCCGGAGCCGCCGTCGGACCCGGCGGGGCGGTTAGAGTCGGAAGCGTGTGGACGCGGCTGCTGACCCCGAGGTGGGTGCTCCTGCACCTGCTGGTCGCCGCCCTGTTCGTCGCCACCTTCTTCCTCGGCGCCTGGCAGCTGGGCAAGGCCGAGAACGGCGGCGGTGCGGTCAACTGGAGCTACGCGCTGCAGTGGCCGCTCTACGGGTTCATGGGCCTGTGGTTCTACGTGCGCATGGTGCGCGAGGAACTGCGCCGCGACCCCGACGAGGACGAGCCCGGCAACGCCGTGGTGCTCTACCAGCGGCCGCGGATCGACACCACCGGCGACCCCGAGCTGGCCGCCTACAACGCCTACCTCGCCGAGCTCAACGAGCGGGCGCTGGGCCAGCGGGGTCCCGGTGGCAGCTGAGCAGTCCGCCGCGCAGACCACGGCGCGGTCCCGGCTCCCCCGGGCGCTGGCCCGCCGCGTCGGCAGGGACGTCCCCGCCGCCCTGACCCGGTACCGGGTGATGGCCTGGATCGTCGGCGTGCTGCTCATCGCGCTGGTCCTGGTCGCCGTCCCGCTCAAGTACGCCGCCGGCCTCGACGGACCGGTCGCGGTCATCGGCACCGCCCACGGCTGGCTCTACGCGATCTTCTTCCTGACCGCCTGCGACCTCGCGCTGCGCGCCCGGTGGACCCTGCGCGGGACCGTCCTGGTGCTGGTCGCCGGCACCGTCCCGATCCTGTCCTTCGTCGCCGAGCGGATCGCCACCCGCACGACCCGCGCCGGCGAGCGCCTCTGACCCCGTCCGGCACCGGCCGGGCACGATCCCCCGGGAGACCTGCGCCCATGTGCGGCCTGCTGGCCTACCTGTCCACCGACGCGCCCCGGGTCTCCGAGACCCACGTCGACGACGTCCGCGAGGCACTGCACTGCCTGCACCACCGCGGCCCCGACGACACCGCGGTGTGGTCCGACGGCCACGTCGTCCTGGGCTTCAACCGGCTGTCGATCATCGACGTCGAGGGCAGCCCGCAGCCGCTGCCCTACGCCGGTGACCGCTACCGGATCCTGTTCAACGGCGAGATCTACAACTACGTCGAGCTGCGCGAGGAGCTGCAGGCGGCCGGTCTGCAGCTGGCCACCCACGGCGACACCGAGACCATCGTCGCGGGGTACCACCTGTGGGGCCAGGACGTCGTCCGGCGGCTGCGCGGGATGTTCGCCTTCGTCATCTGGGACACCCAGACCGGCACCGCGTTCGGCGCCCGCGACCCCTTTGGCATCAAGCCGCTGTTCACCGCGCGCCTCGCCGACGGCGGGCTGGTCTTCAGCTCGGAGAAGAAGGCGCTGCTGCAGCTGCTCGGCGGCAGCGCGGCGGCGGGCGGCGTCGACCCCGCGTCCCTGCAGCACTACCTCACGCTGCAGTACGTCCCCGAGCCGGCGACCCTGCACCGCGGCATCCGGCGGATCGAGAGCGGCACCAGCTTCACCGTCGTCGACGGCGAGCTGGCCACCAGCCGCTACTTCCACCCGGCCTGGCAGCCGCGGCCGGTGCCCGCCGGCGGCGAGCAGGAGCTGTACGACCGCATCGCCGCCGTCCTCGACGAGTCGGTGGCCAAGCACATGCGCGCCGACGTCACCGTCGGGTCGTTCCTCTCCAGCGGCATCGACTCCACGGCGATCGCCGCGCTGGCGCACCGCTACAACCCCGACCTGATGACCTTCACCGTCGGCTTCCGGCGGCAGGCGCAGTCGGAGGTCGAGATCGCCGCGGAGTCGGCGTCGATCCTGGGCGTGAAGCACGTGCCGGTGGAGGTCACCGCCGAGGAGTTCGCCGCGGCCATCCCCGAGGTGGTCTGGTACCTCGACGACCCGGTGGCCGACCCCGCGCTCGTGCCGCTGTACTTCGTCGCCCGCGAGGCCCGCAAGCACGTCAAGGTGGTGCTGTCGGGCGAGGGCGCCGACGAGCTGTTCGGCGGCTACACCATCTACCGCGAGCCGATCAGCCTGGCCTGGGCCTCGGGGCTGCCCCCGGCCGCCCGCCGGGCGATGGCCCGGATCGCCGACCTGCTGCCCGAGGGCGTGCGCGGGCAGGACCTGCTGCGGCGCGCGTCGACCCCGCTCGAGCAGCGGTACTACGGCAACGCCCGCAACATGCGCGACGACGAGCTCGCCGCGCTGCTGCCCGGCCGCGACCCCGACCTGTCGCACGTCGCGGTGACCGAGGACCTGTACCGGCGCACCCGCGAGGCCGGCTACGACGACGTGACGGCGATGCAGTACGTCGACCTGTTCACCTGGCTGCGCGGCGACATCCTGGTCAAGGCCGACAAGATGACCATGGCCAACTCGCTGGAGCTGCGGGTGCCCTTCCTCGACCCCGAGGTGTTCGCGATCGCGAGCTCGCTGCCGGTCGGGCAGCGGGTGCCGCGGCGCGGGGACGCCACCAAGTACGCGCTGCGGCAGGCGATGCGGCAGATCGTGCCGCCGCGGATCATGAACCGGCGCAAGCTGGGCTTCCCGGTGCCGACGGCGGAGTTCCTCGCCGGCCCGCTGCACGAGTGGGCCCGCGGCATCGTCACCGACAGCCAGACCCAGCAGTGGCTCGACCGCGACGTCGTCCTCGGCCTGCTCGACCGCCTGCGCGCCGAGGAGGTGCCCAGCAAGCGGGTCGCCCGTCAGCTGTGGTCGGTGCTGGTGTTCATGGTGTGGCACGGGATCTTCGTCGAGGACCGGATCGTCGTCGACGTCCCGGAGACGCACTACCCGGTCACGCTCTGAGAACGCAGAACGGCGCCCGTCCCCGGTGGGGACGGGCGCCGTTCCTGGCGACGTGCTGGAACGGCCCCGCCGCTGGGTCCCGGGGCGCGCGGAGCGTGTCCCGGGGGGCGACGGGGTCCTCCCGTCAGTGGAAGCTGTCGCCGCACGCGCAGGAGCCCTGCGCGTTGGGGTTGTCGATCGTGAAGCCCTGCTTCTCGATGGTGTCGACGAAGTCGATCACCGCGCCGCCCAGGTACGGGCCGCTCATCCGGTCGACGATGACCTCGACGCCACCGAACTCGTAGGTCTGGTCGCCGTCGAGGAACCGCTCGTCGAAGAAGAGCTGGTAGCGCAGGCCGGAGCAGCCACCGGGCTGGACGGCGATGCGCAGACGCAGGTCGTCGCGGCCCTCCTGGTCCAGCAGCGCCTTGACCTTCGAGGCGGCCGGCTCGCTGAGCAGCACGCCGGTGCTGCCGGGGGTCTCGGTGTCCTGCACCGTCATGTTCTGTCCTCCCACATCCGAGGGCGTCCGTTGCGGCACTCCCTGCCGCTGCCAACACCGCCGTGGCGGAGCCTGTTCCACTGTACGGCGCGCGGCCGCGCGGGCCAGTCCCCTGCGCGGGGCGCCGTAGACTGCACGGTCGTGAAGCTCCGCCTGCCCGGGCGCCGGGACCGCGTGACGACGGCGACCGAGACCGCCCCGGACACCGCCGCCGACGGCGTCGCGCTGGTGAAGTCCGGCGGCAAGGGCCGGCCCACGCCCAGGCGCACCGAGGCCCAGGGGCGCCGTCCCGGACCGCCTCCGCCTCCGCCCACCACGCGCAAGGAGGCCTACGCACGCGCGCGCCAGCAGCAGGCGCAGCGTCGCGCCGACACCCGCGCCGGGATGGCCCGCGGCGACGACTCCTACCTGCCGGCCCGCGACCGCGGCCCGGTCCGCCGGCTGGTCCGCGACCTCGTCGACGCCCGCCGCAACGCCGGCAGCTACTTCCTGCCGGTCGCCGCGCTCGTCCTCGTCGGCTACTTCATCCCCAGCCCGGCGGTGCAGAACTACACGGTGCTGCTCTGGTTCCTCTTCTTCCTGGTGATCATCGTCGACTCGGTGTTCCTCGGCCGGCGGATCAAGCGGGAGGTCGCCCGGCGGTTCCCCGACCAGAAGGCGACCAAGGGCGTGGTCTGGTACGGCGTCAGCCGCGCCACGATGATCCGCCGCTGGCGGTTCCCCAAGCCCGAGGTCGCCCTCGGCGCCGACGTCTGACGGTCAGGCCACCACGGCGCCGACGACGTCGCGCACGGCCGCGGCCACCGCGTCGGGCCGGTCCCACGGCACGAACGTCCGGGCGTCGTCGAGCCAGGTGACCTCCGTCCCCAGCAGCCGGGCCAGCCGCTCGGCGTCGCGGGGCGGGAAGACACGGTCGCGCCGGCCCCAGACGACGGCGGCGGACACCCGGAGCCGGCCCAGCGCCGGGACGGCGTCGAGCAGGGGTCCGCGCCGGACCGCGGCGACGAACGCGGCGAGGTCGGCCCGCACTCCCGCGTCCGTGCGGGCGGGGTGCAGCAGGTCGGCGACCAGCGACCGGCCGAGGCCGCGGACGCTGAAGAGGTTGACCCGGCCCGGGTCGGCGAGCAGCCGGGGGACGCCGAGGACGCGCACGACGGCCGCGGCCACACCCGGGACGCGGACGGCACGCGGCAGTGGGCGCAGCAGCGGGGGCGGGAAGTGCTCGAACGCGTCGCACCCCGCGAGCACCAGCCCCGCCACCCGTCCGGGCGCGGCCGCGGCGGCCAGCTGGGCGAGCGCTCCCCCGGTGTCGTTGCCGAGCAGCACCGCGGTGTCGGCGTCGACCCCGTCGAGGACGTCGAGCAGCGCGGCGGCGACCGTCTCCGGCGTCAGCGCCGACCGGTCGGGCACCGGACGGCGGTGGGCGCCCAGCGGCAGGTCGGGGACGACGACGCGGATCCCCGGCCCGAGCGCGCCGACCACGCCGTCCCACAGCCGGCCGTCGAGCATCAGCCCGTGCACCGCCAGCACGACCGGCCCTCCCCCGGTCGCCGTCTGCCGTACCCGGACCGGTCCCACCCGCGTCGCCACCGTCGTCCCGTCCATGACCGCCTCCTCCGTCCGTGGGTTCTGTAGCACCTGCTACACGGGTCTCAATGTAGCGTGTGCTACATGACGGCGGCAAGGGAACCGGGACAGCGCGAGGCGTACCTGGCCGGAGCCGTGGAGCACGTCCTCCGCGAGGGCGTGACTACCCTGTCGCTGCGCCCGCTCGCCGCGGCCCTGGGCACCAGCGACCGGATGCTCCTGTACTACTTCGGCACCCGGGAGAACCTGCTGTCCGCGGTGCTCGACGAGGTCGGCCGGCAGTTGCAGGCCGGCCTGGCCGCCGCCCTGCCCGGTGACGCCGTCCCGCCCGGCCGTCTCCTGCCGGTCCTGTGGGCGTCGGTGCAGGACGCCGGAGCGGAGGCGCACGTCCGGCTGTACCTGGAGGTGTCGGGCCTGGCCGCGCGCGGGCGGCAGCCCTACGCCGACCTCGCCCGCCGGGTCGCGGAGGACTGGCTGGCCTGGGTGGGGCCGCGTCTCGACGTCGACGACGCCGAGCGCCCCGCGGCCGCCGCCGGCCTGCTGGCGGCCCTCGACGGCGTGCTGCTGGTCCGTGCCGTGGCCGGTCCCGAGCGGGCGCACGCGGCGGCGGACTGGCTGGCCGGGCGACTGTCGGGCACCTGAGCGGGTGGGCGGGGCGCCGCGGGGCTAGCGTCGGGTCACGTGGAGTACCGACGCCTCGGCCGTTCCGGCCTGACCATCTCCGAGATCGCCTACGGCAACTGGCTCACCCACGGTGGCCAGGTCGAGGAGGACGCCGCGCAGGCCTGCGTGCGCGCCGCCCTCGACGCCGGCATCACGACCTTCGACACCGCCGACGTCTACGCCGGCACCCGCGCCGAGGCGGTCCTCGGCCGCGGGGGGGGGGGGGGGGGGGGGGGGGGGGGGGGGGGGGTGGGGGGGGTGGTGGTGGGGGGCGCGCGCGGGGGCGCCGGGGGGGCGGGGGGGGGGGGGGGGGGGGGGGGGGGGGTG
>NZ_JBJGYP010000037.1:0-37401 GCF_054050055.1 Geodermatophilus sp. SYSU D00814 | reverse complement strand
CGTGCTCTGCCCCGCGTCCGTGGGCAGAGCACGAGCGCGCGCCGGGGCACCTGATCGCTGTGGGCGTAGCCGCGGGGGTGGCCGGGACGGGCGCACAGGCGTCCACTGGACGGTGCAACGGTGTAATCAGACCCAGGAGGTGCGCCGTGACCCGACCGGACACCGACGCCGCGCTGGACGCCTACTCCCAGGTGGTCACCGCGGTGGCCGCCGACCTCACCCCGCACGTCGCCGCGCTGCAGGTCACCGGCCCCGACGGGCGGTCGGGCGCCGGGTCGGCGGTGGTGGTCCCCGGTGACGGCCTGCTGCTGACCAACGCGCACGTGGTCGGCCGCGCCCGCGCCGGGCGGGCGGTGTTCAGCGACGGCAGCGAGACGGCGGTGGACGTCGTCGGCACCGACCCGCTCTCCGACCTCGCCGTCGTCCGGGCCACCGGCGGCGCCCCGGAGCCGGCCGTGCTCGGCGACGCCGCGCAGCTGCGGGTCGGGCAGCTCGTGGTCGCCGTCGGCAACCCGCTGGGCCTGGCCGGGTCGGTGACCGCCGGCGTCGTCAGCGGCCTGGGGCGCTCGCTGCCCACCCGCGACGGGCGCACCGCGCGGGTGGTCGAGGACGTCATCCAGACCGACGCCGCGCTCAACCCCGGCAACTCCGGCGGCGCGCTGGCCGACTCCGCCAGCCGGGTGGTGGGGATCAACACCGCCGTCGCGGGGTGGGGCCTGGGGCTGGCCGTGCCGGTCAACGACACCACCCGCCGCATCATGACGACGCTGGTGCGCGACGGCCGGGTGCGCCGGGCCTACCTCGGCCTGGTCAGCAGTCCCGCGCCGCTGCCGGCCCCGCTCGCCGAGCGCACCGGACGCCGCCGCGGGCTGCGGGTGGTCGACGTCGTCGCGGGGTCGCCGGCCGACCGGGCGGGGCTGCGGCCCGGTGACCTGGTCCTGGAGGCGGGCCGGGCGCCGGTGGCCGAGGCGCAGAGCCTGCAGCGGCTGCTGTTCGCCGAGGCGGTGGGACAGCCGCTGCCGGTCACCGTCTACCGGCGCGGGGCCATGGTCGACGTCATCGCCGTCCCGACCGAGCTCACCGGCTGACCACTCCTCCGGGTGACGCGCTCCTCCCCCTGCTCAGGAGCGCCCGGATGGGGAACGATCCCCTTCGCGACGGAGGGGGCCGCGTGTACGGGGATCGCAGGAGTGGGCTGGGCCTGCTCGCGCTGCTGTACGGCTGTGGGGCCGTGCTGTGCGCGGCGGGCGCGCTGTGGCCGATGAGCGTCCGCACGCCGGTGTCGCTGCTGGCAGCGCTGGCCGTGTGCGGCGGGGCGCTCGCCGCGGTGATGTGGACCGGCCGCGACCGGCTGCCGATGGCCGCCGTCCACGCGGCGCTCGCGCTGCTGTCGCTGCTCACCGCCCTGGTGGCCTGGCGGTCGGCCACCGCCGTGGGCATCGTCGGCCTCGGCCCGGCGCTGGTGGCCCTGGGGATGCTCGCCGGGCACGTGCTGCCGCCGGCGCCGGCCCGCGCCCACGCCGCCGCCGGGGTCGTCGTCGTCAGCGCGGGCGCGCTCGCCGCGGCGCCGGAGGGCTTCCTGTCGCCGTGGAGCGCCGCGGTCATCACCGCGGTCGTGCTCACCGAGGCGCAGATCCGCCAGACCCGCGCCCTGCGCCGGGCCGCCTGCACCGACCCGCTGACCGGGCTGGTCAACCGCCGCGCGTGGGAGGACGGCGCCGTCCGGGTGCTGGCCGCCGCGGGGCGGGCCGGCGAGCCGGTCACCGTCGCGCTGCTGGACCTCGACGGGTTCAAGGCGGTCAACGACACCGGGGGGCACGCCGCCGGGGACGCACTGCTGCGCTCGCTGGCCTCCTCCTGGCGCTCGGAGCTGCGCCGGTCGGACCTGCTCGGCCGGGTCGGCGGGGACGAGTTCGCCCTGTGCCTGCCCGGCAGCGACACCGCGGCCACCGCCGACCTGCTGCAGCGGCTGCGCGCGGTGTCGGCCGGGCCGTGGTCGGCCGGGACGGCGACCGCCCGCCCCGGTGAGGACCTCGACGAGGTGGTCGCCCGCGCCGACGCCGCCCTCTACCGGCAGAAGGCGGTCCGCTCCGCCCGCCGGACGCGCGTGGACTGAGCGCCCCGGGCGCTCAGGGGCGGCGCCAGCCGTCGGAGGTCAGGTGGGAGCCGGCCATCGGCCCCATCTGCAGCATGCCGCCGTCGACGGCGTAGGACGCCCCGGTCACGTAGGACGCCTGCGGGGAGGCGAGGAACGCGACGACGGCGGCGACCTCGTGGGCGTCGCCCGGGCGGCCGACCGGGACACCGGGCCGCTCGTGCCCGGGCGCGGTGGGGTCCTCGTCCTCCTGGCCGGTCATCGGCGTGGCGATCTCCCCCGGCGCGACGGCGTTCACGGTGATCCCGTGCTCGGCGAGCTCGATGGCGGCGACCCGGGTGAGCAGCCCCAGGCCGCCCTTGGCCGCGCAGTAGGCCGCCGCGCCCACCCGCGGCTGGTGCTCGTGGACGCTGGTGACGTTGACGACGCGCCCGCCCCGCCCGGCGGCGACCATCCGCCGGGCGGCCCGCTGCAGGCACAGGAACGCCGCGTCGAGGTCGGTGGCCAGCACCTCGCGCCACGTCGCGTAGTCGGTGTCGAGGAGCAGCGTGGAGTGACCGGTGCCGGCGTCGTTGACGAGCACGTCGATGCCGCCGAGCGCGTCGGCGAGCTCGTCGACGACGTCGGCGGCCTGCGGCAGCTGCGTGAGGTCGACGTGGCGGACCTCCGCGCGCCGGCCCCGGGAGCGCACCTCCTCGGCGGTGGCCTGCGCGTCGGCCTCGTCGCGGTACCAGGTGATCCCCACGTCGCAGCCCTGCTCGGCGAGCGCGACGGCCACCGCCTTGCCGATGCCCGACTCCGACCCGGTGACGACCGCGACGCGGCCCGCTGACTCCGTCATGCCCCCATGCTGCGGGCCGGTGCCGGTCCCCGCCGTCCGACCGATCACGCTGCGCAGTGCCGCGACGACGGTCCGGCGTCCACGCCCGGGCACCCGGCGGGTCCGTGGCGATCGGCCGGATCGCGGCCGACACTCGGGGAACTGACGCAGCCACCCGTCAGCCTCGCTCCACCGGGAGACGCTCCTGCCGCTCCAGACCTTCGGCCCCTACGAGCTCGACGAGTTGCTGGGACGCGGCCGCTCGGGCGAGGTCCACCGCGCCTGGGACACCCGCCGGCACCGGACCGTCGCGCTCCGGATCCTGCTGCCGGAGCTCACCCGGGACGAGCGGTTCCGCGCACGCTTCCTCCGCGACTGCGAGCGCGCCGCGCAGCTCGACGAGCCGCACGTCGTCGCCGTCCACGAGTTCGGCGAGATCGACGGCCGGCTCTACGTGGACACGCAGCTGGTCGACGGCCGGACGCTGGCCGCGGTGCTCGCCGCCGGGGGGCCGCTGCCGGCCCACCTCGCGGTCGGCGTCGTCGGGCAGCTCGCCGCCGCACTCGACGCCGCGCACGCCCGCGGTCTCGTGCACCGCGACGTCGCGCCCGCCGAGGTCCTGCTGTCGGGCCGGACCGCCCACCCGGACTGCCACCTCGACGGGTTCGGGATCGCCGGGGCCCCCACCGGCGGGGACGCGGTCGCGATGCCGCGGTACGTGCCCCCCGAGCGCCTGACCGACCGGCTCGCCGACCACCGGGTCGACGTCTACGCGCTGGCCTGCCTCCTGTACGAGGTGCTCACCGCCAGGCCGCCGTTCGCCGCCGCCGACGCGCAGGAGCTGTGCGAGGCGCACCTGCACCGGGAGCCGCCGCGGCCCACCGACGTGGTCGCCTCGCTCCCGCCGGGGCTCGACGCCGTGGTGGCGCGGGGCATGGCCAAGGACCCCGACCAGCGGTACGTGAGCGCCGGCGAGCTGGCGCGCGCCGCCCGCGCGGCACTCGTGCCCGCCCCCGACACCGTGCCGGTGCGGGCCGTCCCGCCGCCGGCCGCCTCCGGCGGGACCGCGGTGGGTACCGCGGGCGGTGCCCCGGCGGCCGGTGCTCCGGCGGGAGGGACCGCCGCGGCCGTGCGCGGCTCCGGGGCCGACGTGGCCGGTGCCCACCGCGCCCGGCACCGCGCCGCCGAACCGCCGCCGCGGCCACCCCGCCGCCGGGGCCTGGCCGCGGCACTCGTCGCCGGGGCGGTCGCGCTGACCGCCGCCGGCGGGGTGGCGGCGGTCCGGCTGGCCTCCGACGGCTCCGACGCGACGGCGTCGACCCCGGTGGTCGTCGAGCCGGCCGACGACCCGGGCGAGGACCCGTTCGTCCCCGCGCCGCCGGGGGCGGCCGGCCCGGCTGAGTCCGGCGTCCCGGCACCCGCCGACGGCGAGCCCCCCGCGGACGGGGCCGGCGCGGCACCGGGCACCGCGGGCTCCCCGCAGGGCGACGGGTCCGCGGGGACGACCCTCGAGCCCCCGACGGGGACCGGCGGCGCCGGGGCGGGCGCCGACACCCCGGCCGAGGCGGCCGGCACCCAGTCCCCGGACGGCACGGCCCCGGACGGCACGGCCCCGGACGGCACGGCCCCGGACGGCGCGGGACCCGACGGCGCGGCGACCGGGAGCGCGGCGGCGGGCAGCCCGGTGGCCGGTGACCGGCCGGGGCTCTACGGCGGTCCCGGCGCCGAGGTCTGCGACGCCGAGGGGATGGCGGCGTTCCTCGCGGCCCACCCCGACCGCGCCGCCGCCTTCGCCGCGGTCGAGGGCATCCCGGTGGGTGGGATCGAGCTGCACCTGGCGACACTGACCCCGGTGGTGCTGCGCTTCGACACCGCCGTCACCAACCACGGCTTCGCCGACGGGCGGGCCGTGCCGTTCCAGTCGGTGCTGCGGGCCGGCACGGCCGTGCTGGTCGACGACTCGGGCGTCCCGCAGGTCCGGTGCCTGTGCGGCAACCCGCTGGAGCCGCCCGCCGCCCGCCCCTCCCCCGACTACCAGGACCCCGAGGGCGACCCCGTGCGGGGTCGTGCCCCCGACACGGTGGTCGTCGTGCAGCGCAGCGCCGCGCCGGTGCCCGCGCTGGTCCTCGTCGACGACACGACCGGCACGGTGGTGGCCCGGCCCGTGGGCACCGCCGGTGGCGGGGACCGGCAGGTCGACGCCGGCCTGGCCGAGCAGGCCCTCCGGTTCGGCGGCGACACCACACCGCCCGCCACGGGCAGCGGGACGACGTCGGCGGGCCCGTCGTCCGGCTCCTCGTCCGGCTCCTCGTCCGGTTCCTCGTCCGGTTCCCCGTCCGGCAGCGACGGCCCCGCGGGTCCGTCCGGCGGCACGGTGGCGCCTGCACCGGCCCCCGGGTCCGGCGCTCCTCCCGCCGGGGACGCGCCGGGCAGCCCGCCGCAGCCGGAGGCACCGGTCGAGGAGGCACCACCCGCCGGGGAGCCGCCGACCGAGCAGCCCCCCGCCGACGAGCCCCCTGCGGAGGAGCCGCCAGCGGAGGAGCCCCCCGCGGAGGAGCCGCCGGCCGAGGAGCCACCGGCCCCGCCCGCACCGCCGGCCGACGAGCCGCCCGCCGAGGCACCACCGGCCCCGCAGGCTCCGGAGCCGCCCGCCGCGCAACCCCCGGCCCGGGAGGAGGCCGCGGTCGAGGCACCGGCCGGACAGGCGCCCCCCGAGGAGCCGCCCGCACCGGACCCACCCGCCGAGGAGGCGCCCGCAGCGGAACCGCCCGCCGGGGAGCCGCCGGCTGCCGACCCGGGCGGCTCCTGACCGTCGACGGCGGGGCGCTCAGCCGGCCGCGGTGGTGTACCGGTCGGCGACCACGCGCAGCCGGTCGGTGAGCTCCGGCGGCGGGGACAGCACGGTGAACGGCGCGCCGGTCAGGCCCAGCGCCGCCACCGCCCAGTCGAGGTCGTCGCCCTCGATGCGCACCCGGCAGCCGCCGGGGCCGTCGTCGGTGACGGTGGCCCAGCGCCCGATCCGCCGGCGCACGTGGTCCCCGCCGGCGGCCACCCGCGCCTCGACGACGTACCGGGTCCACGCGCTGCCGATGCGCTCGCGCACGTAGGCCGCGGCGTCCTCGGCGGGGAAGCGGCGCGGGCCGAACACCGCGCCCGTGCCGCGCGGAGCGTGCAGCCGGTCGAGCCGGAACACCCGCCAGTCGCCGCGGTCGAGGTCGTAGCCGACGAGGTACCAGCGGCGGCCCAGCGCCACGAGGCGGTGCGGCTCGACGGTCCGCTCCGCGCGCTCCCGGTCGGGGGCGGTGTAGCCGAAGGTCAGCCGCTCGGTGTCGCGGCAGGCGAGGGCGACGGTGGTCAGGACGGCGGGGTCGACGACGTCGGCGCCCGACGACGGGGGCGTGCCGGCCGGCACCGTCACCGCGCGCAGCGCCTCGACCCGCGAGCGCAGCCGGCGGGGCATGACCTGCACCAGCTTGGCCAGCGCCCGCACCGACGTCTCGGCCATGCCCGCGACCGGGCCCGCGGCGGCCGCCTGCAGCCCGACGGCGAGCGCGACGGCCTCGTCGTCGTCGAGCACGAGCGGCGGCAGCGCGGCGCCCGGCGCGAGCGCGTACCCGCCGTCGACCCCGCGCGAGGCGTCGACCGGGTAGCCGAGCTCGCGCAGCCGCTCCACGTCGCGGCGCAGCGTGCGGACGGAGACGCCCAGCCGGTCGGCCAGGTCGGCGCCGGACCAGTAGCGGCGTGCCTGCAGCAGGGACAGCAGCCGGAGGGTGCGCACCGCGGGGTCGCTCACCCCCCTATCCTCCCCGGGACAACGGTCAGGATGTGACCGCAATGACCGGGAGCATGGTCCTCACCAGGACGGACGAGAACCCCGGAGGACCCCGTGACCGCTTCGACCCCCACCCTGACCGGCGAGCGCGCCGACCTGCTCGAGACGCTGGCCACCCACCGGCACTTCCTGCGGTACACCGTCCGTGGGCTGACCGACGAGCAGGCCACCCGGCGCACCACCGCCAGCCGGCTGACGCTGGCCGGCATCGTCAAGCACGTCGCCTCCACCGAGCGGTCGTGGGCGGACTTCGTCGTCCACGGCACCGCCGCCATGGAGCAGTCGCCGGAGGACTGGGCGCAGGAGTGGGTGCTGGCACCGGGCGAGACGCTGGCGTCGGTGCTCGCCCTCTACGACGACGTCGCCGCCCGCACCGACGAGCTGGTCCGCACCGTCGACCTCGACGCCGCGCACCCGCTGCCGGAGGCGCCGTGGTTCGCGCCGGGCGCCGTCCGCTCCGCGCGGCGGGTGTTCCTGCACGTGGTGGCCGAGACCGCCCAGCACGCCGGGCACGCCGACATCCTGCGGGAGTCCCTCGACGGCCAGAGGACGATGGGTTAGCCGGAGGGGCCGGCACCGGGCGGCGCCTCCAGCTCGGCGACCCGGGCGGCGGTGCGGTCGCGCTCGGCGGCCGCGCGCTCCGCCGCCCGGTCGGCCGCACCCGCCCGCCGCTGCGCCGTCGCCGTCTCGGTGCCGGCGGCCTCCGCCTCCTCGCGCGCCCGCGCCAGCTCGGCGGCCAGCTCCTCGACCCGGGCGGTCAGCTCGGCGGCCCGGCGCGCCGCCCGGGCGGCCCGGTCCCGCGCCGCCCGGGCGGCGCGCTCGGCCTGCTCGGCGAGGTCCGCCGCGGCCTCGGCGTCCTCACGGGCGGCGGCGACCTCCTGCCGTCGGCGCTCCTCCGCCCGGCGCTCCTCCGCCCGCCGCTCCTCCGCCCGCCGCTCCTCCGCCCGGCGCCGCGCCTCGGCCGCGTCCTCCTCGCGCCGGCGACCGGCTCCCACGGCGGGCCCGGCGGACTCGGCGGCCGGTCGCCGGGGACGCGGAGGCGGCACGACGCGCAGGCCGGGGCGGTCGCCCAGCCCGGTGCCCTGGGCCGACAGCGTGCCGGTGAGCCGCCCGGCGAGCAGCGCCTCCCCCGCGTCGGGGTCGGCGAGCGCTGCCCGCAGCGTCTGCTCGACCTGGCCGGCGACGGCGTCGCTGAGCGGGTGCCCGAGGCGGGCGGCCAGCACCCGCGCCTGGCGGGTGAGCGCGGTGAGCAGCCGCGAGCGCTGCGCACCCAGCGCGCGCAGCTGGTCACCGGCCAGGCTCAGCTGCGCCTCGCGCAGCAGGTCCCCGAGCTCGACCAGCCCGGCGATCTCGTCGGGCTCCTCCCGCACCAGCGCGTTGCACGCCCAGGCCGCCGTCGAGGGCCGGCCGAGCGCCGCGATCGCCCGCGCGAGTCCCCGGTCCCCGGCCGCGCGGGCGCGGCGGGCGGCCTCGGTGCGGGCGGCCACGAAGTCCCCGGGCAGCAGCCCGTAGAGCTCGTCGGCGACCCCGTCGAGGTCCACGCCCCCTCCTCGCACCCGGCGGACGACGGCGCGACCCTGCCACGGCCCGCGCAGCGGCCGCGAGCGGGAGGGGTGCGCCCGCGCGGCGTCCCTGGCACGGTGTGCGCCGGAGGACGGCGCCGTCCCCCGCCCGGACGCCCCGACACGCCGGCACCCACGGCCGGCGCCCGAACCCCGGAGTCCCCGTGGTCCCCTCGCCCGCCGCCCAGCCCAGCGCGGCTCCGCACCCCGTCGGTCCCCCGACCGTCCTGTTCGTCTGCGCCTCCGACGCGGGGACCTCGCAGATGGCCGCCGCCCTGCTCACCCGCCGCGCGCGGGGCCGGGTGCGCGCCCTGTCGGCCGGGTCGGCCCCGGCCGCCCGGGTCGACCCGGCCGTCGTGGCGGCGATGGCCGAGGTCGGCGTCGACCTCTCCGCGCGGTTCCCCAAGCCGCTGACGGCCGACGCGGTGCACGTCTCCGACGTCGTCGTCAGCCTGGGCGGGGCGCGGCGCTGCCCGGTGCTGCCCGGCACCCGCTACCTCGACTGGCCGGTGGCCGACCGCGCGGGCAGCGACGTCGCCGGGGTCCGGCCGGTGCGCGACGACCTCGACCGCCGGGTGTGCGGGCTGCTCGCCGAGCTCACCGGCTGACCGTGGTCACCGCCCCAGGGCCCGCAGCCGCTCCTCGCGGGCGGCGCGGAGCAGGCCGGGCAGCCGCGGGTCGGCCAGCACGCCGGCGTCGCGGACGGCCACCTTCCGGAACGACGCACCGGTCCCCGCGAGCAGACCGCCGTCGAGGCCGGCCGCCGCGAGCGCCGCGCCGCGGTCGAGGCCCAGGTCGAGGTGGCGGTCGTGGACGTCGAGGTAGGCGTAGTGCTCGGACTGCTTGCGTGGGCCCACGCCGTAGCCGACGGTCCGCTGGTGCGGCCACACCACCCGCACGACGGCGGGGTCGGCACCCCGCACCAGCGCGTCGGCGGCGCGGACGAGGTCGGCGGTGGCGGGCGGCAGGCCGGCGAGCAGGAGGTCCCACGGGTCGTCGTCCATCCCGGCCATCCTGCCCCGGACCGGGCCTAGGCTGACCGCACCCGTCCCCCGGAGGTCCCCCGTGCTGCTGCGTCTGCTCGGTCTGCTGCTGGTCGTCTGGCTGGTCGTGACGATCGTCGGGTGGATCGTCGAGGGCCTGTTCTGGCTGGTCCTCGTCGGCCTGGTGCTGCTGCTCGTCACCGCCGCCCTCGGCATGCGGGAGCGCACCCGCCGCTGAACGGCCGGTGCCCCGGCCCGCCGCAGCGGACCGGGGCACCGGGACGCGCGGTCAGGCCGTCGCGGCCACCGCGGCCGTGGGCGCCGGCCGGCTGAGCCGGACCCCGACGGCGGCGACGACGCTGACCGCACCGAGCAGGGTCAGCGCGGCGCCGAGGCCGCCGAGGGCGCCGCTGAGCGCGAGGACGGCGAGCGGGCAGACGAACTGGCCGACGAACAGCGCCGAGGTCCACACCCCGGTGGCCCGGCCGCGCTGCTCGAAGCTCAGCGAGCCCAGCGCCCAGGACAGCATCGAGGGCAGCAGCAGGCCGTTGCCCAGGCCGGTCACCACCGCGGCGGCGACGACGGCGGGGACGGTGCCGGCGGACCCGAGGCCGAGCAGGCCGGCGCCGGAGAGGGCGAAGGCGGCCGGCACGGTCGCCGCCGGGCCGAGCCGCGCCAGGCGGCCGAAGGAGAACGCGCCGACGGCGGTGCCCAGCGAGCCGAGGGCGCTGATGGCCCCGATGGCGCCGGTGGACTCGACGCCGATCGCGTCGAGCGCGAAGGACAGCTCGACGATCAGCACGTAGAAGACCAGGCCGCCGACGAGGGTGACCCCGACCGGCAGGGCCAGCTGGGACCAGGGCAGCCGGGGCAGCGGCTCCGACCGGGCGGGCGCCGGGGCCGGCTGCCAGACGAAGCGAGCGGCCAGCGCGGCCAGCGGCAGGCTGACCGCGTACAGCCAGAACGGCGTCCGCCAGTCCTGGGCGCCGAGCGCGCCGCCGACGCCGAAGAAGACGGTCGCCGAGACGGTGGTGAACACGACCTGCAGGCCGAAGTAGCGCTCCCGCGCCGGACCGGAGAAGTAGTCGGCCAGCAGCGTGGTGCAGCAGGTCATGATCGCCGCCTCGGTCAGGCCGACCAGGACCCGGCTGGCGACGATGAGCTGCAGCGAGTCCAACCACAGCGGCGCGGTGCCGGCGAACGCGTAGGCGACCAGCGCGCCGACCAGCAGCCGCTTGCGGCCGACCCGGTCGACGATGCGTCCGGCGACCATCGCGGTGAGGCCGATGACCAGCGCCGGGGCGGTGAGCACCACCGGGGTCAGCGCCGCCACGCCGGGGGTGCCGGCGAAGGCGTCCTCGATGCGCGGCAGGACCGGCGCCAGCAGCACCGCGCCCAGCACGGACAGGCAGCTGGAGAACAGCAGGACGAGCGCCTGCGCCCGACCGGCCGGGCGGCCGGTGGCGGGGTCGACGGCGACGTCGGCGGTGCGGTCGTCGGCGGGGGGTGCGGCGTCGCGGACGGACACGGGCGGCTCCGGGGGACGGGCGCCGGTCTCGGTGAGCGGCGTCACTGGCGGGGAAGTGTCAGGACGCCGGGGCCGGAGGGGAGATCACTTCTCCGGAGGTGCGGTATCAGTCAGGTCGATGCCCTCGCGCGCGCCGGCCGAGACGGCGAGCTCGGCGGCCCGCGAGACGACGTCGCGCAGGTAGCGGTGCTCGGGGTCGTCGTCGTAGACCGGGTGCCACCACATGGCCTCCACCAGGGGGCCGGCCTCGAACGGCGGGGGCACCGCGCGGATGCCCGACCCCAGCGGCAGCAGGTCGACCAGCCGGCGCTGCAGCAGCGCGATGCGGTCGCTGCCGGCGACCAGCGCCGGCACGGTGAGGAAGTCCTCGTTGACCACCTGCACGCGCGGCTCGATGCCGAGCTGGCGCATCTGCCGCGCGGCCGGGGTGGACGCCGTCTGCCCGTGGTAGGTGGCCACCCACGGCATCGTCTCGAGGTCCTCGACGGTCAGCCCGCGCTCGGCGACGGGGTTGTCGGCGGCCACCACGCAGACCCACTCGTCGCGGTAGAGGTCGCGGTGGGACAGGTCGGCGACGAACCCGTGCGGCAGCAGCAGGAGGTCGGTGGTCAGCAGCACCTGGTGGGCGCTGTCGACCACCGCCGGCGAGTGCGGGGTCAGCCGCAGCCGCGTGCGCGGCGCCTCCTCGGCGAGCAGCGCGGCGAGGGTGTCCCCGAGGACGACGACCACGTAGTCGCTGACCAGGACGGAGAACTCGCGCGTCGACGACGCGGGGTCGAAGCCGGGCTGGGCGGTGAATACCCGCTCGACGCCGGCCAGCGCCACCCGCACCAGCTCGCGCAGCTGCACCGCCAGCGGCGTGAGCCGGTAGTCGTTGCCGACGCGGGTCAGCAGGTCGTCGCCGAAGTGGCGGCGCAGCCGGGCCAGCGACGCCGACAGCGCCGGTTGCGACAGCCCCATCTGCGCGGCGGCGCGGGTGACGCTGCGCTGGGTCAGCAGCGCGTCGAGGGACACGAGCAGGTTGAGGTCCAGGCTCGCGAGGTTCACCGGCCGACGGTATCGACGCAGCCGGTATCGGCGCCGTCTATGTCACCCATCAGACATCTCGTCTTCCCCGGGCGGCCCCGCCTCACCGACCGTGGTGGGCGCCACCACGAGGAGGACCGCAGTGCCCGACCGCCCGTACCTGGACCCCGCCGACCTCGACCGCGCCGACCCCGAGGGCGCGATCGCCGCGGCGGCCAAGCGCTGCTCCAACTGGGGCCGCTGGGGCGCCGACGACGTCCTCGGCACGCTGAACTTCCTCGACGACGCCAAGCGCGCCGAGGCCGCGCGGCTGGTGCGCCGCGGCGCGGCCTTCTCCCTGTCGCAGCGCTTCGACGCCGACGGCCCGCAGAAGGGCTGGCGCCGGCGCACCAACCCGGTGCACACCATGCTCGACACCGGCACCGACGCCGAGCGCGGCGTGCAGGGCTTCCCGCACGGCATCGGCGGCGCCGACGACGTGATCGCCATGCCGCTGCAGGCCAGCACCCAGTGGGACGGCCTCGGCCACATCTTCGACCACGGCGACGCGTGGAACGGCCGCCGCGCCGGCGACGTCGTCACCAGCCTCGGCGACGCCGTCACCGGCATCGAGACCGTCGCCGACCGGATCGCCGGCCGCGGCGTGCTGCTCGACGTCGGCCGGGCACTGGGCGAGCAGTCCGGCACCCCCGGGGAGCTCCCCGACGGGTTCGCCATCACCCCCGCCCACCTCGAGGCCACCATCGCCGCGCAGGGCGACACCGCCCGGGTCGGCCGCGGCGACCTGCTGCTGGTGCGCACCGGGCAGCTCACCCGCGCCCGCCGCTCGGTGGCCGCCGGCACCGGGTGGGGCGACTACGCCGGCGGGCCGGCACCCGGCCTGAGCTTCACCGCCGCCGACTGGCTGCACGCCACCGAGATCGCCGGCGTGGCCACCGACACGTGGGGCTTCGAGGTGCGGCCCAACGAGTTCGACGTCGCCTTCCAGCCGCTGCACCAGGTCGCCATCCCGCACATCGGCCTGTTCCTGGGCGAGCTGTGGGACCTCGACGCGCTGGCGGCCGACTGCGCCGCCGACGGCGTCTGGGAGTTCTCCCTCACCGCCGCCCCCCTGCCCGTGACCGGCGCCGTCGGCGCCCCGGTCAACCCGATCGCCGTCAAGTAGGAGCCGAGATGCCCGCCGTCAGCAACGTCCTGGTCGTCGGTGCCGGCCTCGCCGGCGCCGCCACCGCCATCCGGCTCGCCGAGGCCGGCATCGCCGTCGACCTCGTCGAGATCAAGCCCGAGGTCGGCGCCCTCGGCTCGGGCATCACGCTGCAGGGCAACGCGCTGCGCGAGCTGCGCACCCTCGGCGTCTGGGAGCAGGTGTCGGCCGCCGGGTACGCCTTCGACGTCACCGGCATCCGGGCGCCCGACCCCGCCGGCACCGTCGTCGCGGAGATCCCCGACGCGAAGACCGGCGGCCCCGACCTGCCCGCCGTGATGGGGATGTCGCGCCCGGAGCTCGCGCGCATCCTCACCGACCGCGCCGCGGAGGTCGGCGTCAAGGTCCGGTTCGGGACGACGCACACCGACCTGCGGCAGGACGCGACCGGCGTCGACGTCACCTTCGCCGACGGCTCGGCCGGCCGCTACGACCTCGTCGTCGGCGCCGACGGGCTGCGCTCGTGGACCCGCCGGGCCCTGGGCATCGAGCTGGAGACGACGCCGGTCGGCATGGGCATCTGGCGCGCGTTCGGCCCGCGCCCGGCGAGCGTGACCCGCACCGACCTCTACTACGGCGGGCCGTCGTTCATCGCCGGCTACTGCCCCACCGGCGAGGACTCGCTCTACGCCTACGTCGTCGAGCCCGCGCAGGACCGCTCCACGCTCACGCCCGAGGAGCAGCTGGCCACCATGCGCGAGCTCGCCGCGGCCTACCACGGCCCCTGGGACGACGTCCGCGAGACGCTCACCGACCCGTCCCGGGTGAACTACACCTGGTTCGAGACCCACGTGCTGCCCGCGCCGTGGAACCGCGGCCGGGTCGTGCTCGTCGGCGACGCCGCGCACACCTGCCCGCCCACCATCGCCCAGGGCGGCGCGCAGGCGCTCGAGGACGCCTACGCCCTCACCGACCTGCTGCTCACCCGGTCCGCGCTCGACCAGGACCTGTGGGACGCCTTCACCGCCCGCCGCTTCGACCGCGCGAAGACCGTCGTCGACGCGTCCAACCAGCTCGCCCGGTGGCAGCTCGACCACGTGCAGGGCGACATCCCGGGCCTCATGCGCTCGATCGCCCAGCTCGTCTCCCAGCCCGCGTAACCAGGAGGACGACCATGACCCAGCGCCTGATCACCCACCTGCGGCACGTCGACCTCGCCGTGCCCGACCTGCGCACCCAGCAGGACTTCTTCACCACCACCTGGGGCCTCACCGCCGAGCACACCGACTCGGGCCTGACCTTCCTCGCCGCCGAGGGCAGCCCGGAGCAGTACGTCGTCCGGCTGCGCGAGTCCGCCGACAAGCGCATCGACCTCATCAGCTTCGGCGCCAAGGACCGGGCCGACGTCGACACCCTCGCCGGCACCCTGGCCCGCGACGGCGTCCAGCTGGTTCACGAGCCGCGGGACCTGCAGACCCCCGGCGGGGGTTATGGCTTCCGGTTCTTCGACAACGAGGGCCGCACCATCGAGATCAGCTCCGACGTCGCCGTGCGGAAGCACCGCCGGGTCGAGGAGGGCGAGTCGATCCCGGTGCGGCTGTCCCACGTGGTGATCAACTCCGCCGACCCCGAGGGCACGCTGGCCTTCTACGAGCGCTACCTGGCGTTCTCGCTGTCGGACACGCTCATGCACCCCCGGATGGGCAACATGATGTGGTTCCTGCGGACCAACGAGTGGCACCACTCGATGGCCATCGCGCGGGGGCCGCACGCCGCGCTGCACCACGCCTCCTTCGAGCTGCGCGGCATCGACGAGTACATGCGCGGCACCGGCCGGCTGCTGCGCCAGGGCGTCGAGAAGATCTGGGGTCCCGGCCGCCACCTGGCCGGCAACAACACCTTCAGCTACTTCCTCGACCCGCACGGCAACACCGTCGAGTACACGACCGAGCTCGAGACGATCGACGAGGACACCTGGCACCCGCACGTCTACGACTTCTCCAACCCGGAGGTGTCCGACCAGTGGGGCACGGCGAACGCCATGAACGAGTTCGTCGCCAAGAAGTCGTTCAACGACCCCGACAAGGGTCTGTTCGTCGCACCCCCGGTCTGATGCGGTTCGCCACCTGGTCGGCCGGCGGGGCCGTCTCCGCCGGCGTCGTGTCCGATCTCCCCGACGGCACCGCCGGCCTGCACGCCCTGCCGGAGGGGACGACGGTCCTCGACCTGGTCCGGGCCGGGCTGCCGGCCGCGCTCGCCGCCGGGGAGGAGGCGCTGCGCCGGCCGGCCGTGCCGCTGGACGCCGTCCGGCTGCTGCCCCCGCTGGAGGCCCCCACGGTGCGCGACTTCGTCGCCTTCGAGGAGCACGTCGAGGGCGTGCGCAAGGCGGTCGACGGCGTCGCCGGCGTGGTCGAGGAGTGGTACCAGGCCCCGACGTTCTACTTCACCAACCCCTACGCCCTCGTCGGCGCGCACGACGACGTCGCGGTGCCCCCGGACAGCCGGCGGTTCGACTTCGAGCTCGAGGTGGCCGTGGTGGTCGGGCGCGACGGCGCCTCGCTCACCCCCGAGCAGGCCCGCGACCACGTGTTCGGCTACACGGTCCTCAACGACTGGTCCGCCCGCGACCTGCAGGCCCGCGAGATGAAGGTCAACCTCGGCCCGGCCAAGGGCAAGGACTCCGCCACCACGCTCGGGCCCTGGCTCGTCACCGCCGACGAGCTCGAGCCGTACCGCGACGCCGACGGCTTCCTGGCCCTCGACATGCGGGTCGGCGTCAACGGCACCGAGGTCGGCCAGGACCTGCTGTCCAACATGGGCTGGCCGTTCGAGGAGCTCGTCAGCTACGCCTCCCGCGGCACGGAGGTCCGGGCCGGCGACGTGCTCGGCTCGGGCACCTGCGGCAACGGCGGCTGCCTGGCCGAGCTGTGGGGACGCCGCGGCGACGCCGCCCCGCCCCCGCTGCAGCCGGGCGACGTCGTGGAGATGACCGTCGAGGGCATCGGCACCGTCCGCAACCGCGTCGTCGCCGGCGTCGACCTGCCGCCGGTGCGCGCCGCCCGCCCGCGCCCGCGCACCCGCAAGCGCCCGGCGTGAGCCTCGGGGGACGGGTCGTCGTGGTCACCGGGGCGGCCCAGGGACAGGGCGCCGCGGAGGCGCGGCTGCTGGCCGCCGAGGGCGCGACGGTGGTGGCCACCGACGTGCAGGAGGGTCCGGCCGAGGACCTCGGCGGCGCGGCCTACCGGCGGCTCGACGTCACCGACGCCGCCGGCTGGACGGCGCTCGCCGACGACCTCCGCACCGCGCACGGCCGCGTGCACGGGCTGGTCGCCAACGCCGGCACCACGTGGCGGGCGCGGCTGGCCGACCTCGACCCCGCCGACCTCGCCCGGGTGAGCGAGGTCAACGTCACCGGCACCCTGCTGGGCATCCAGGCGCTCACCCCGCTGATGACCGGCGGCGGCTCGGTCGTCGTCGTCGGCTCGGCGGCCGCGCTGACCGGGCACTTCCCGGTGGCCTACACCGCCTCCAAGTGGGCGCTGCGCGGGCTGGCCAAGGCCGCCTGCCTGGAGCTGGGCCCGCGCGGCATCCGCGTCAACACGATCCACCCCGGCTACGTCGAGACGCCGATGACCGCCTCGGCGGCCCCGGCGTTCCGCGCCGCCAACGTCGCCGAGACCCCGCTCGGCCGCACCGGCACCGTCGACGAGGTCGCGCCCCTGGTCGCCTTCCTCCTCGGCGACGGGGCCTCGTTCATCACCGGCGCCGAGATCCCCGTCGACGGCGGGATGACCGCCCACGGCGGCGTCAAGTCGATCAGCGACGCCGTCCGGGCGGTCACGTCGTGAGGGGGCGCCTGACGGGCAAGGTCGCTCTGATCACCGGCACTGCCGGTGGGCAGGGGCGGGCGGCCGCGCTGCTGTTCGCGGCCGAGGGAGCGACCGTCGTCGGCACCGACGTCAAGGCGGACCAGGCGGCCGAGACAGTGGACCTCGTGCGCGCCGCCGGCGGCGCGATGGAGAGCACGCACCCGCTCGACCTCGGCGATGAGGACGGCGTCAAGGCGTGGGTCGACGAGGCCGCAGCGCGGCACGGCGGCATCGACGTCGTCTACAACAACGCCGGCGCGACCCGCTTCTCCCCCATCGCGGAGACGTCGTACCAGGACTGGGCCTTCACCCTGCGCAAAGAGCTGGACATCGTCTTCCTCGTCACCAAGCACGCCTGGCCGCACCTGGTCGCCCGCGGCGGCGGCAGCGTGCTACTGGTCGGCTCCACGGCCGGTATCACCGGGTCGATGACGAACGCCCGCATCGCGCACACCGCCACCAAGGGCGGTGTGGTGGCGATGACGAAGCAGCTGGCCGCCGAGGGCGCCGCGCACGGCATCCGGGCCAACTGCATCAGTCCCGGCATGATCCGCACCCCGGCCACCGAGGGCGACCTGCTCGCCCCTGACTCCCCCATGCGCACGATCGCTCGGGCAATCCCGCTCGGTCGGATCGGCACCCCGGAGGAGGTCGCCCGCTGCGCCCTCTTCCTGGCCTCCGACGAGGCCTCGTACGTCACCGGCGCCAACCTCGTCGTGGACGGCGGCTGGTCGGCCGTCCTGCCGGGCGCCTGCTGAACACCACACGAGAGGAACGAGCCGTGTTCGAGTACTTCCCCACCGGCCCCTACACCTGGAACCTCGGCGTGGTCGCCACGCTGAACTCCGGCGGGCTCATCGACGAGGTCGACCGCGCCTGCCGGCCGATCAAGGACGCCGCCAACGCCGGTGAGGACGCCGGGACGCCGGAGTTCCTGCGCGCCTGGACCGCGCTGACCGACCAGCTCGTCGCGCAGGCGGAGGCCGCCGAGAAGGCGGGGCACGTGCGCACCGCCGGGCAGCTGTGGTTCCGCGCGTCGAACTACCTCGCGCAGGCCGAGCGGATGCTGGCCTCCTCCGACCCGGACCGGGTGCCCACCTACCGGCGGATGCTGGAGATCGCGCAGAAGGCGTTCGACACCCACAGCCCCTCGGTCACCCGGGTCGCGGTCCCCTACGAGGGGACGACGCTGCCGGCGTACTTCTCCGCCGCTCCCGGCAACGGCCCCAAGCCGGTGATCGTCCTGGTCAACGGCCTGGACTCGACCAAGGAGCACATGTACTCCTCCGGCCACTGGGAGGAGCTGGCCGCCCGCGGCGTCTCCTGCCTGATGCTCGACCAGCCCGGCACCGGCGAGGCGCTGCGGCTGCAGGGGCTCACCGCCCGGGTGGACACCGAGGCCTGGGCCGGCGCGGCCGTCGACTTCCTGGAGACCCGCGACGACGTCGACGCCTCGCGGATCGGCATCGTCGGGTGGTCGCTGGGCGGCTACTACGCCCCGCGTGCCGCGGCGTTCGAGAAGCGGTTCGCCCTCTGCGTGGCGTGGGGCGCCAACCACGACTGGGGCGCGGTGCAGCGCCGCCGCCGGCAGCGCGAGGGAGAGCGCCCGGTCCCCCACTACTGGGAGCACGTGCTGTGGGTGTGGGGCCAGGACGGCGACGAGAACGACCTCGACGGCTTCCTCGACTTCGCCGACCAGGTCACCCTCGAGGGCGTCGTCGAGCGGATCACCGTGCCGTTCCTCGTCGCCCACGGCGCCAACGACCGGCAGATCCCGCTGGAGATGGCGCACCGCTCCTACGAGCAGGCGGTCAACTCGCCCAAGCGCGAGCTGCGGGTGTTCACGCCCGAGGAGGGCGCCACCGAGCACATCGGCCTGGACCACCTGCCGTACGTGAGCACCTTCATCGCCGACTGGGTCGCCGACACCTTCGCCGAGCTCGGCCGCCGGGGGGCGGCGTCGTGAGCATGCTGTTCGTCAAGCTGCCGGTGCGGGACCTGGTGGCGGCACGGGCGTTCTACGAGGCGCTGGGCTTCCGCGTCGAGGAGACCTCCTCCGACGAGGGCGAGGCCGCGGTGGTCCTCGGCGACGAGCAGGTCCTGTCGCTGCAGACCCGCGAGCGGTTCGCCGCCCTGGTGCCCGGCGAGGCGGGCGACCCCGCACAGGCGCCGACCGCCGTGCACGCGCTGACCGCCGACGGCCGGGCGCAGGTCGACGACCTGCTGGCCCGCGCGGCGGCCGCCGGCGGGCGGCCGGGCCGGCCCGCGCGCGAGGAGGACGCCCGCTACACCGGCAGCTTCGCCGACCCGGACGGGAACGTCTGGGAGGTCGTCTGGATCGACCAGCTGCACGTCGTCAACTGACGACGGGTGCCCGCTGGTCACCAGACGTGGTCACCGCCGGGCCGTGACCACGCCGGGCGACCACTCGCGTGCGTCAGCCCGCCAGCGGCAGGTCGAGGGTGTGCTGGGTGTGGTCGCGCTTGACGGCGAGGTAGCGGGCGTTGGCCGCCGACAGGTGCACGCCGGTGGGCACGCGCTCGGTCACCGCGACGCCGAGGAGCTCGAGCTGCGCGGCCTTGTCGGGGTTGTTGCTCAGCAGCCGGACCCGGTCGGCGCCGACCGCGGCCAGCATCTGGACGGCGGCGGTGTAGTCGCGCTCGTCCTCGCCGCGGCCCAGCGCCCGGTTGGCCTCGTAGGTGTCGAGGCCGGCGTCCTGCAGGGCGTAGGCGTCGAGCTTGGCGTAGAGGCCGATGCCGCGGCCCTCCTGGCGCAGGTAGAGCAGGAACCCGCCGGCGTCGGTGATCCGCTCGGCCGCCTCGCGCAGCTGCGGGCCGCAGTCGCACCGCTGCGACCCGAAGACGTCGCCGGTGAGGCACTCGCTGTGCGGGCGGACCAGCGGCGCCTCGCCCCCGGCCGCCGACCGGGCGAGCGCCGCCCGCCAGTCGCCGAGCCCGAGCAGCAGGTGCTCGCGGCCGTCGGCGAGCCCGTCGAAGGTCAGCACCTCCGCCGTCGTGGCGTACCCGTCGGCGAACTCCAGCGGCACCGTGACGCGGGTGCGCACGGTGGCGGCGGGCGCCGGGGACAGCACGTCCGTGCCGAGGGAGAGGGTCATCGCGACCTCCGGGTCACTTGTACCTACAAGTGACACCCTACCGCCCAGATGTTGAAGCGACAAGTGACCGGGGGGACGATGGCGGCGTGGAACCCCGGTGGCTCAGTGCCGACGAGATGACGGCGTGGGTGCGGCTGGTCGCCGTCGTGGAGCTGCTGCCCGGCGTCCTCGACGGCCAGCTGCGCCGGGACGCCGGCCTGACCCACTTCGACTACTTCGTGCTCGCGATGCTGTCGGAGGCACCGCGCCGGACGCTGCGCATGACCGAGCTGGCCACCCGCACCAACGCCACGCTCCCCCGTCTGTCCCACGTCGTGCGCCGGCTGGAGGACCGCGGCCTGGTCGAGCGGAGGCCGTGCCCCTCCGACGGGCGGGCCACCAACGCGCGGCTCACCGACGACGGCTGGGCCACGGTGCGGGCCACCGCACCGGGTCACGTGGCCACGGTGCGCGAGCACGTCCTCGACGCGCTCACCCCCGAGCAGGTCGATCAGCTCGCCGAGATCGCCGGGGCGCTGCTCGGGCGGCTCGACCCCGACGGGCGGCTGGCCGCCGTCCACGGCACCGCCGCGCCCGGCCGGTGACCGCTCAGCCGGCGACGCGGGTGGCGAAGCCGGTGTAGTCGACGACGAGGCCGTCGTCGTCCACGCTCAGCTCGAAGGCGCCGTGCGCCGGGTCGGCGTACTCCCACCGCCGCGGGCCCAGCCGCCGGTAGGTCTGCTCGACCCGGGCCACCCCGAGCGCCGGGACGTCGACCCACGCCACCGGCGAGGTCACCTGCCGGCCCACCTCCAGCGCGGCGAGCCGCCGGATCGGGAAGGTGTTGGTCAGCGGGGTGGCGGCGACGTCCACGTCGACGCAGCCGTCGAACTCGGGCGCCCGGACGCCGTCGCGCGTCCAGCGGCGGTCGTCGTCGGCGGTCAGCCGCAGCCGGCGCTCCCCGGTGGCGGACACCGCGGTGACCTCGACCGCCCGGGTCGCCCACGCGCCGTCGAGCTCCACCCGGAACGCGCAGCTCAGCAGCGTCGACGGCCCGGCCAGCACCTCCGTGCCGTGGACCAGCCACCCCTCGCCGCGCCGCTCGACCCGGGCCAGGCTGTGCCCGCGCTCGTCGTCGCTGCGCCGCCACGCCACCACCCGCGGACCCACGCGGGCAGGCTAGGCGCGGCTGCCGGCGGCGACCGGGAACGGGGCCGTCCGCTGCGGGCCGTGTGTGGCCGGAGGGGCCCGGGTAGTGCGCCGCCGAGTGGCACACCACCGAGACCAGGGAGAGCTGCGATGACCGTCCCCGACACGACCACCCGCGACGCCGCCACCGGCACCCGCGACATCAAGTCGCACGAGTCGACCAGCTTCGCCGACCTCGGCAAGGAGATGTGGTCCTACCTCACCGGCAAGGGCGCCGCGATCAACTACGAGTTCGTCGACATGACCGTCGAGGTGCCGCGCGAGACCGGCCCGGACTCCCCGCGCGCCACCTGGAAGCTCAACGGCACGCTGCGCATCACCACCGCCGAGAACGCCAGCCGGGGATGACGCCGGAGGGCGACCCGCGGCTCGAGGTCACCGCCGACCTGTCGATCGAGGTCGACGGCGTCCCGCTGCGGGTGCGCGCGTCGGGGTCGGAGATCACGGCCTCCTCCCCCGACGTCCGCCGGTTGTTCTCCGCGGTGCGGGTGGCCGGCGGGGCGGCCACGCAGGGCCCTCCGGGCCGCGCGGAGCTCGCCCGGGTGGCCGACACGCTGGCCGACCGGGGCCTGACGGCGCGGCTGGACGGCCCCGGTGGGCGGGTGCTCAGCCTGGGGGCCGACGTCGACTCGCCGGCCGGCTCCGCGCTGGTCGGCACCCGGCACGCGCGGGTGCACCCGGCCGGCACGCTGCTCGGCGCCGGGCCGGCCGCCCCGGTCGCGGCGCTGGCGCTCGTGGCGCTGGTGCTGCTGGCCCGCCGGCGCCGGCGGTAGCCGCCCGTCCCGGCCGCCGTCCCGCCCGGTGGGACGGCGGCCTGGGCCGCGCTCCGCTCAGGCCGTGCGGGCCTCCTGCCACAGGTCGATGCCGGCGTCGACGGCGTGCTGGTCGATGCGGGCGAGCTCGTCGTCGGAGAAGTCGAGCCGGTCGAGGGCGGCCACGTTCTGCTCGAGCTGCGCGACGCTGCTCGCGCCGACGAGCACGCTGGTCACCCGCGGGTCGCGCAGCGCCCAGGCCAGCGCCATCTGCGCCAGCGACTGCCCGCGCTCCTGCGCCAGCCCGTGCAGCGCCCGCACGTGCGCGAGCGTCTGCTCGGTGAGCAGGTCGGTCGACAGCGACTTGCCCTGGCTGGCGCGCGAGCCCTCGGGGATGCCGGACAGGTACTTGTCGGTCAGCATCCCCTGCGCCAGCGGGGAGAAGGCGATGCACCCGGCGCCGACGTCGGCGAGGGTGTCGAGCAGGCCCTCGGTCTCGATCCAGCGGTTGAGCATCGAGTAGCTGGGCTGGTGGATCAGCAGCGGCGTGCCGAGGTCGGCGAGGACGGCCGCTGCCCGCGCGGTGTCCTGCGGCGAGTACGACGAGATGCCGGCGTAGAGCGCCCGCCCCGACCGGACGGCGGTGTCGAGCGCCCCCATCGTCTCCTCGAGCGGCGTGGTCGGGTCCGGGCGGTGGGAGTAGAAGACGTCGACGTAGTCGAGGCCCATCCGCCGCAGCGACTGGTCGAGGCTGGCCAGCACGTACTTGCGCCCGCCGCCGCCCTGCCCGTACGGACCGGGCCACATGTCGTAGCCGGCCTTGGACGAGATCACCAGCTCGTCGCGGTACGGGCGGAAGTCGTCGCGCAGGTGGCGGCCGAAGTTGGTCTCCGCGCTGCCGTAGGGCGGCCCGTAGTTGTTGGCCAGGTCGAAGTGGGTGATGCCCAGGTCGAAGGCCCGCCGCAGCACGTCGCGCTGCCGGTCCAGCGGGACGTCGTCGCCGAAGTTGTGCCACAGCCCGAGGCTGATCGCCGGCAGGTCCAGGCCGCTGCGGCCGGTCCGGCGGTAGGTCATCGAGTCGTAGCGGTCGTCGGCGGCGGCGAAGGTCATGCCCCGATCCTGCCCGGGTCCCCCGCTTCCGAAGCGCGCCGGACGCGAGGAGGATGCCCGGCGCGGGGGGCCTGTCCGCCCGACCCGGAGGGAGGGGCGCGATGCCCTTCTTCGACGGCTGCCGCGGCCGCGTCCACCACACCGCCTGGCTCCCCGACGGGGAGGTCCGCGCCGTCGTCGTCCTGCACCACGGCGACCTCGGCGAGCACCTGGGCCTCTACGAGCCGCTCGGGCGGCGGCTGGCCGCCGGCGGGATCGCCGTGCACGCCCTCGACGCCGCCGGCCACGGGCGCAGCGACGGCGAGCGCGACCTCACGCTCAGCCGCGACGACCAGGCCGCCGACGCCGGCACGCTGGCCGGCCTCGCCCGCGCGCGGCACCCCGGGCGGCCGCTGGTGCTGGTGGGGCACTCGGGCGGCGGCGTCGCGCTCCTGCTGCTCGCCCAGCGGTCCCCGGAGGTGGCCGAGGCGCTGGTCGTCTCGGCGCCGCCGGCCGCCCCGGTGCCGCTCATCGAGGCCCTGCTCGCGGAGGACACCGCGGAGGTCGAGCCGCCCGACCCCGCGGAGGTGTTCAGCACCCACCCGGCCTACCTGGAGGCGTTGCGGACCGATCCGCTGGTGCACCGCGGGCCCGTGCCGCGACAGACCCTGGAGGCGGTGGCCCGGTCCTGGTCCGCGGTGGCGGCGGGGCTCGCCGAGGGGCGGCCGGCCGTCCCGGTGCTGGTGCTGCACGGTGGAGCCGATCCGGTCGTCCCGGTCGAGAACTCGCGCGCGCTGGCCGCCCGGCTGCCGCAGGCGACGCTGCGGGTCTTCCCCGGCGACCTGCACGACGTCCTCAACGAGCACGACCGGGAGACGGTGCACGACGTCGTGGCGGAGTTCGTCCTGGCCCAGGTGCACCCGGCCGTGCGGGCCTGAGCGCCGACCCCGGGCACGGGTGCGCGTCCGGCCGGATCTAGCGTGCGCGGGTGCCCACCTCCCCCGCCGCCCCGTCCTCGCCCCAGGCCCGCACCGGCAGGGGCGTCGTCCTGGTCACCGGGGCGAGCTCCGGGCTCGGCGCGGAGATGGCGCGGCAGTTCGCCGCCCTCGGCTGGGACCTCGCGCTGTGCGCGCGGCGCACCGACCGGCTCGACGCCCTCGCCGGCGAGATCCGCGCCGGCACCGGCCGGCGGGTGGAGACGGCGGCCCTCGACGTCACCGACCCCGACGCCGTCCCCGCGGTGTTCCGCCGGTTCGAGGATGCCTTCGGCGGCCTGGACCGGGTGGTGGTCAACGCCGGCGTCGGCGGCGGCGCCCCACTGGGTACCGGGCAGGCGGCGGTCAACCGTGAGACGGCGGTGACGAACTTCGTCGGCGCGCTGGCGCAGTGCGAGGCGGCGATGGAGGTGTTCCGCCGGCAGCGCCGCGGCCACCTGGTGCTGATCAGCTCGATCTCGGCACTGCGCGGGATGCGGCGGTCGATGACGGTCTACGCGGCGACGAAGGCCGGTGTCGCCGCGCTCGGCGAGGGGCTGCGGTCCGAGCGCGTCCCGGGCGTGGACGTGACGGTGGTCTACCCCGGCTACATCCGTTCGGAGATGAACGAGGGCGTCGCCGGCACCCGGCTCATGACCGACACCGAGCCGGGCGTCCGCGCTGTGGTCGCGGCGGTCGAGGCGCGGAAGTCGAAGGCGTACGTGCCGGCCTGGCCGTGGGTGCCGATCGGCGCGGCGCTGCGCGTGCTGCCGCTGTCGGTGGTGCGCCGACTGACGTGAGCGTCCCGCCCGACGCCCGCCCGGTCCGCCCCGAGGACGCCGTCGACGCCGCCGCCGCCACGCGGCCGGCGGAGCACGACGATCTCGCACCGGCGCGGCGTCGACGGACGACCGCAGCGGTCAGAAGGGCGGCGGGTCGTCGTCCGGGTCGGGCGGCTCGTCTGCCGGCGGTGGCTCGGGTGTCGGCGGTGGTGGGCGCACGCCCGGTGGCCGGGTGGTGCGGGTGACGCCGGACGGGGTGGTGACGGTGAGCGTCCCGTCTGCGGCCATGTGGAAGCGCCAGCCGCGGGCGAAGGTCTTCACGCGGTGGTGGCTGCGGCACAGGCAGCAGAGGTTGGTGCAGTCGGTGGGCCCGCCCTCGGCGTGGGGGAGGACGTGGTCGGCGTCGGCCCAGCCGACCCGCTGCCCGCAGGTGGGCATCCGGCAGGTGCGGTCGCGGGTGCGCACGAACGCCTGCTGAGCGGCCGAGGGGGTGTAGCCGTCCCGGCCCGCCGGCCGGTCGAGCACCGCGCAGCCGCACTCGGCGTCCGCATGCTCCTCGCAACCGCGGGTGGCCAGCTTCCGCAGCCGGTTCAGCGTCGCGGTCGCCCGGAGCGTCCCGTCGTCCTCGGTGAGTGCGACGGTCACCGAGCCACCGTCGGGCGCCTGCACGCCGAGGGCGTCCAACTGGTGCAGCAGTTCGCGCAGGTGGGCGGCGGTGATCGGCAGCCCGTTCACCTCCCCGGCCTGCGTCGACCGCCCGGCCAGCGACGCCAGCGTCGCGATGATCTGCAGGTGCGCGGTCACCGGCGGGCGGCTGTCGTCCCACGGCCGCTGCAGCAGATCGGCGAACACCAGAGTGCGCAGCTGCCCGATCGGCCGCGGATCCCCGTCGGCCTTCAGCATTCGGGCCAGCGCGTCGACGGTCGCGTGGCAGGCCGCGGCCACGTCGGTGGGCAGGTCGGCGGCCAGCGTGCTCATCCCGTCCGACGCCGACGGGTAGACGCGCACGTCCGAGCGCCGTTCGGCGGTGTTGCGCCGTTCGTCGACCGCGTCGGCGTCCGCCTCCAGCAGCAACTCGAGCGCGCGCTTCTTGAGCTTGCCGACGGTCAGCTGCGCGGCCTCGGGCAGCACCACCGCCTCGATGCGCCGGGCGAGCGCTGGCCTGGTGTGCTGCAGCACGTCGACCAGCGCCCTGGCGCGGGCCTCGTCCAGCTCCCCGGCGGCGAGTGCGGCCCAGGTGGCCGGCAGCCGCTCGCGGTAGGTCCAGGCGCGGGTGGCCAGGTGGTTGGCCGTACCCCGCCCGCAGTTGAGCACCACCGCCAACTCGGCGGTGAAGAACTCCGACACCCCCGGCAGCTCGCCATCCGGCTTCCACGACCCGCGGCGGGCACCGGGCGTGCCGGGCGCCGGGTCGTCGTCAGCGGGGCTGTCGTCGGCCAGGCCCAGCACCAGCTCCGCCTCGTAGGCGGCGGTCACCGCCTTGAGCGCGGCCACCCGCTGCAGCTCGGCGGCCTTCTGCTCCCGCGACAACAGGTCGACCGGCAGTCGACGGAACTCCGGCGGGCGTGCGACGAGCAGGTCGAGGAGGTCGCCGACCGGCGGCGTCTCGACGTCCTCGACCTCCTGCACACCACTGACGCTAGACCCGGGGTACGACAGTTCTCGCAGGTCAGGGACGGGATCCGGCGATCGCGGCGACGACCTCGCGGGTTCCCGTTCGGCCCTCGGGCGTGGGCGTCAGCGGATACACGTGCACCGCCCCCTCGACGACGGTCACCTCCACGTGCGCGCCCTCGCCGGCACCCCGGTTCCGCAGGCGCAGCGCGTCGGGCAGCAACAGGTCGCGCGTACCGACCCAGACGCGCACGGGGGCCAGCCCGGCCAGCGGCCCGTTGACCGGGCTGAGTCGCGGGTCGGTGGGATCGTCCCCACCGGCCCAGGCGCGGCCCGCCTCGACCAGCCCGGCACGCGAGAGCCACGGGTCCCGCGCCTCGGCCGCCGGGACGCCGGGGTCGGTCAGGGTGAGGTCCAGCCACGGGGCGACGAGGGCGATCAGCCGCGGCTGCGGCAGGCCGGTGTCCAGGAACGTCTGCGCCAGGCCGAGCGCCAGCCCGCCGCCGGCGGAGTCCCCCGCCAGGACGACGTCGCCGACCTCGCGGTGCAGGTCGGCGTAGACGGCGGTGAGGAGGGGATACGCGTCGCGGTACGTGCACTGCGGCGCGAGACCGTAGTCGGGCACCGCCACCCGGACACCGGCGTCGGCCAGCCGCCCGACCAGCGTCCAGTGCTGGGGCGCCGCGCCGGCGACGTACGCGCCGCCGTGCAGGTACACCGCGGCCCGTGCGGCCCCGCCGCGCGGCGCGACCGTGGTGACCTCGAAGCCCTCGACCCGCCGGGTGGCCACCTCGTGCCGGCGGCGCAGGGCGGCCGGCGGCGGCGCAGGGCGCTTGGGTTCGGCCAGCCTCCGGCGGGCGGCCTCGGCCGTGGCCATGCGCGGCTTCGCCGTCAGCCGCAGGTACGCCGCGACGGCCCGCATCCGGACACTGGTCACGCGGAGGGCGCCCCGCCCACCCCGCCCACCAGGTCGACGTCGGCCGACGCGACCGTGCCGGTGCTGCGGCCCGGCGCGGCCGAGAAGTTCCAGTACAGGTTGGTGTGCGCGACGACCTGCTCGGGCGGCGGCGCGCCCCACTGCGACTTGTCGCCGCAGGTGTGCGCGTCGCCGACCAGGACCGTGTCGTAGCCGCGGACCAGGGCGCCGTGCAGGGTCGAGCGGATGCAGGCGTCGGTCTCCGCGCCGGTGACCACGAGCCGGCCGACACCGAGACCGGCCAGCACCTGCTCGAGGTCGGTGGCCTCGAACGAGTCGCCGAACTGCTTCTCCACCCGCGGTTCGCCGTCGGCCGGCGCGAGCTCGGGGACGATCTGCCAGCCGTCGCTGCCGTGGGCCAGCTCCTCGTCGTCGTGCTGCACCCAGACGACGGGGACCCGCTCACCACGGGCGCGCTCCACCAGTCCGGCGATGGTGGCCACCACCTCGTCGCGGGCGTGCGCCTCGCCGACCACGCCGTTCTGCACGTCGATGACGAGCAGTGCGCTGTGGGGCCTGTCGTGCAGCGTGGTCATGCGTCCTCCCGGGTGTCCGCGGTCACCGCCACCCTGGCACGGACCACCGACGATCCCGGCCGGACACCGGGTCCTCAGCCGCTGTCGGTCACGGTCCCCCCGGCGTACCGTGCGCGGCACCCGAGGGGCTCCGGCCCGGGGCTCCGGTTCCACGTGGGGGGATCGATGAGTCCTCGTCGTGTCGCGGTGGTGCTCGCCGTCGCGCTCAGCAGCCTGTTCCTGGTGGCGTCTCCCGCGACCGCCCAGGCCCCGGGGGTGAGCTGCGACCTGCCGGAGTCCGACGCCGACGCCCTCGTCGTCCTCAACGCGTACTACCCCAACCGGTACACCTGGACCGACGCCGAGCTGACCGCGGTGGTGAAGGCGGCGCCCAACGTCGACCCGGCCTTCGTCGACGCCATCCAGCGGGCGATCACCGACTGGGGTGCCGTGCTGGAGGAGTGCTTCGACGGCGCGATCACCCTCGAAGACGTGACCGACGCCGGTGCCGCCGCTCAGCGCAGCGCGGACATCACCGTGCACTACGTGCCCTCCGCCGGCGGGAACGTCTTCGCGGGGATGGCCGTCTGCGGCGTCGGCGGGTGCCCCAACGTCATCGTGCGCTCCGAGTTCGCCCTCGGGATCGGCATCGAGGACTACACCCCCGAGTACCTGTACTACGTCACGCTGCACGAACTCGGCCACGCCCTCGGGCTCGGCCACGCCACCAACCTGCGCGAGAGCTACGACCTGATGGGCTACGCCTGGATCGGCGACGCCCCGGACCCGCTCTTCTCCGACTGCGACATCGCGGCGCTGGCCTACTTCTGGTCGTGGGCGCTGACGGGTGGGACGCCGCCGGGGCCGGGCCCCAGCGCCCTCGAGCCCACGTTCGACTGCGACGGAGCCTGACCGACAGGGCAGGGACCACCCGGGGTCACCGGGTCGTGTACGGCCCGGTCGACTCCGCGTGGTAGCCCTTCGCGCCGACGGCGATCGCCAGCTCGCTGCGCGGCGGGCGGGCCGCGGCGAGCAGGTCGAGGGCGGCGCGGAAGTCGTACCGCGGCGTCCAGCCCAGGTCGGCCCGGGCGGCGTCGTTGACGTACACCCGGTCGATCGAGGGGAACAGCCGCCAGCCCAGCCGCGCGTACAGCGCGGGCGCGTCGGGGAAGAGCCGGGCGACGACGGCGGGCGCGTCGGCGCGCAGCCCGGCGAGGTCCTCGCGGCGGAACGGCGTCGTCGCGCTGACGACGTAGCGGCCGAACCCGAGCGCCGGCGCCCGGTCGAGGGCGGCCCGGTGCGCCGACACGACGTCGGCGAGGTCCACGCGCCGGGACAGCAGCTCGTTCACCTTGACGTTGTCGTCGTCGTAGGCGGTGCGGACGGCGTCGGCGTCGTCGCCCTCGGGGAAGAACCGGGAGGTGCGCAGCACGACGACGGGCAGGCCGGTGTCGCGGGCGAGGAGCTCGCAGAGGTCCTCGGCGGCGACCTTGGTGGCGCCGTAGACGTTCCGCACCCGCGGGGCCACCGCCTCGGTGATCCACGCGGCGGGCTCCCCCGGCGCCGGTGTCAGGGCGCGGCCGAACGCCGAGGTGGTGCTGGTGACCACCACCCGCCCCACGCCGGCGGCCACCGCCTCCTCGAGCACCGTCAGCGTGCCGGTGACGTTGGTGTCGACGAACGCCTGGCGGTCGTGCGTGCCGACGTGCGGCTTGTGCAGCGTGGCGGTGTGCACGACGGCCTGGGCCCCGGCCAGCGCCGCCCGGACGGCGGGCCGGTCCCCCACCGAGGCGACGACGTCGGTCCACGGCGAGGGCAGCAGGTCCAGGCCGACGACGTCGTCACCGGCGGCGCGCAGCACGCGGACCAGCGCCTCGCCGAGGTGTCCCGAGCTACCGGTGACGACGACGCGCACGACGCCACCCTGGCACGGCCGGGGCCGGTCGGTCGGTCAGCGCGCCCCCCGTCCGGCACCGGTGGGCAGCGGTCCCGGCAGGGCGGCGGCCGAGCCGACGACGTGGTCGACGAGCCCGTACTCGACGGCCTCCTGCGGGGTGAACCAGCGGTCGCGGTCGGAGTCGCGCTCGATCTCCTCGACGGTGCGCCCGGTGTGCCGTGCCTGCAGCTCGTCGACCTCTCGCTTGAGGCGGCGCAGCAGGTCGGCCTGGACGGCGATGTCGGACTGGACGCCGCCGATCCCGCCGGAGGGCTGGTGCACGAGGATCCGGGTGTGCGGCAGGGTGAACCGCTTGCCCGGCGTGCCGGCGGTGAGGAGGAACTGCCCCATCGAGGCCGCCATCCCGAAGGCGTAGGTGGCGACGTCGCAGCCGAGGGACCGCATGGTGTCGTAGACGGCCAGCCCGGCGGTGACCGAGCCACCGGGTGAGTTGACGTAGAGGTGCACGTCCCGGCGCGGGTCGTCGGCCGCCAGGAGCAGCATCTGCGCGCACAGCTGGTTGGCGACGTCGTCGTCGACCGCGGTGCCGAGGACCACGATGCGCTCCCGCAGCAGGCGGTCGAGGACGGCGTCCTGCAGGACGGGGGAACCGGTCGTCGTCATGGTGGGGACCTCCTGGGACCTTCGGGACCGGACGTCCCGCAGTCAATCGGGAGATCCCCGGGAATGCGTCCCGGAATGGCCCGGTTCCGCCATTCGCGCAATTGTTGCGCCAACGGCTGAATGGTGTCACCAGGGCAGGCGGCGGCCGTCCCGCAGGAAGTCGCCGGTGGTCCCGCCGGGCGGCAGGTCGACGGCGCGCAGGACGCTGGCGGCCGCGTCCTCCGCCGAGCGGCCGCCGGCGCTGCGCGCGTCGGTCGCCACCCAGCCGGGGCAGACGGAGTTGACCGCGATCCCCTCGCGGCCGAGCTCGGCGGCCAGCATGCGGGTCAGCGCGTTGAGCGCCGTCTTGGAGACGCGGAACGCGGGCGCTCCCCCGCCCATGTTGGCCAGCGACCCCGCCTCGGCGGACACGTTGACGACCCGGCCTGCGGCGCTGCGCCGCAGCAGCGGCAGGAACGCCTGCGTGGCGCGCCAGGCGCCGAGCACGTCGACCTCCCACGCGCGCTGGACCACGTCGAGGTCCGCCGCGGCGGCGGTGCCCCGCACGTCGCGGGGGGCGGCGGCGTTGTTCACCAGGACGTCGACGCGGCCGTGGCAGCGGCGCACCTCGTCGGCGGCCCGGCTGCAGCTCACCGGGTCGGTCACGTCGAGCCGGACGACGTCGACCCGGACGCCGTCGTGCACCCGGAGCTCCCGCGCGGCGGCCCACCCGAGGGCGATGTCGCGCACCGCCATGACCGGGGTGTCGCCGCGCAACGCGAGCCGCCGCACCAGCTCGCGGCCGATCCCGCGGTTGGCGCCGGTCACCAGCACCACGGCGGGCCGGACGGGCGGGCGTCCCGGCCGGGCCACGGCCGATCCCGGGGCCACGGTGGGTCGTCCCTGCGCCACGGCCCCTCCTGCCCGCGCCCAGCCGGTCGCCGTCGGACGCTGCCAGTCCAGGACCTGTGGACCTGTCGGTCCAATGCCCGGCGTGATAGCACCTGGGCATGGACGTGCACCTGCGCGATCTCCGGTACTTCCTCGCGGTGGCCGACGAGCTGCACTTCACGCGGGCCGCGCAGCGGTTGTTCGTCTCCCAGCCGGCCCTCAGCCGCCAGATCCAGGTGCTCGAGCAGCACGTCCGCGCGCCGCTGTTCGCCCGCGGGCCGCGCGGGGTCACCCTCACCGCCGCCGGCCGCGCCCTGGTCCCCTACGCGCGGTCGACGGTCGCGACCTGGGACGAGGCACAGTCCGCCGTCGCCGAGGCGGTCGCCGCCGACAGCCGGACGATCCGGGTCGGGATGAGCGTCGGCGTCGGCCGGGGGCTGATCCCGGCGGCGGTCGAGGTTTTCCAGCAGCGCCACCCGGGCTTCTCCGTCGAGTTCCAGCAGACGTCGTTCGACGACCGCACCGCCGGCCTGACCTCGGGCGCCACCGACCTCGCGTTCTGCTGGCTGCCGCTGCCGGAGGACAGCGGCCTGCGCCACCGGGTGCTGATCAGCGAGCAGCGGCACCTGGCCCTCCCCGTCAACCACCCCCTCACGGCGCGGGCCGAGCTGACGATGGCCGACCTGTACGACGAGCCGTTCCTCGCCCTGCCCGAGTCGAACGGCAGCCTGCGCGACTACTGGCTCGCCGTCGACGCGCGCCACGGGCACCCGGTGCGCATCGGCGCCGTGGTGCACGGGCCCGAGGAGGCGGTGGAGGCCCTCGGCCGGGGTCTCGGGGTCGCGCTGATCAGCGCCGGCAACGCGGAGATCTACCGCCGTCCGGAGTACGTCGTCCGTCCCGTCCGGGGGCTGCCGCCGGGTGAGCTGGCGATCGCCTGGCGGTCCGGCGACCCCCGCCCGGCGGTGCACGACTTCGTGCTCGCCTGCGTCGAGGCCGCCCGGCAGGTGCACCCCTCGGCGGCGCCGTCCGCCGGGGAGTCCGGCACGCCCACCGCCGCGGCCGGCTGAGCGGCCCGGTGCCGGCCGGGACGCCGGCCCGCGGTCACCACGGGATGCGCCGCCCGTCGCGGAAGAAGCCGCCGCTGGGCCCGTCGTCGGGGACGTCGACGGCGAACAGGACGCTGGCCGCGCCGTCGGCCACCGGGCGCCCGCCCGCGCCGCCCATGTCGGTGGCCACCCACCCCGGGCAGACGGCGTTGACCAGCACCCGGCGGCGGCGCAGGTCCGCGGCGAGCTTGACGGTGAGCATGTCCAGCGCGGCCTTGGACACCGAGTAGGCCGGCGCTCCCCCGGCGCTCCCCGTCTCGCCGAAGGACCCCGCGCCGCTGGAGACGTTGACCAGGCGACCGCCGGGCCGCAGCAGCGGGGCCAGCGCCACCGCCATCCGCCAGGCACCCACCACGTTGACCGCCAGCGCCTCCTCGACGACGCGCAGGTCGGCGTCGGCCGCGCTCTGCCAGGTGTCGTAGTGGACGGCGGCGTTGTTGACGAGCACGTCGACGCCGCCGTGCTCGGCCGCCAGCCAGGAGGCCAGCGCCGCGACGCTGCCGGGGTCGGCGACGTCGAGCTGCCGGACGACGACCGGGCCGCTCATCCCCCGGGCGGCCTCGTGCCCGCGGGCCTCGTCGCGGGCCCCGAGGACGGTGGTCACCCCGCGGGCGGCGAGCCGGGCGGCCACCTCCCGGCCGATCCCGCGGTTGGCCCCGGTGACGACCGCGACGCCGCTGGTCCTCACCGCGGCCCCGCGACCGGGTCGGGGGTCAGGGCCGCCAGCGCCGCCGTCCAGTCCGCCGGGCCGGCGGCCGGGTCGTCGAAGACCTCGAAGGTGACCGGGGCACCCCCGGGACGCAGCAGCAGGTGCACGCAGGCGTCCGCGACGGTGTCGCGGCTCGTGGTCCCGTCGCCGGTGTCGCCCTGCTCGAGCCGGACGCCGGTGGCCGGCTCGTCGGTCAGCCACCCGGGCCGGACGACGGCGTGGTCGGCGCCGCTGGCCCGCAGCGCCTGCTCGCCACGGGCGCGGGCCTCCGTCACGTGCGCCATGGCCGGGTGGGCCTGCGGCCGGGTGACGTAGATCTGGCTCACCAGCACCACCCGCAGGTCCCGCTCGGCCGCGGCGACGGCGAGGGCGGCGATCCCGCGGCTCATCACCGTCTCGGCCCCGGCCGCGTCGTAGGGCGGCTCGACGCACACCACGACCCCCTCGACGTCCGCGAGCGCCGTCGGCCAGGTGGCGAGGTCCCCGAGGTCCCCGACGATCGTCCGGACACCGGCGGCCGGCCGGGGCCGGCGGCTGAGGACCGCGACCGGCCGGCGGGCGGCGAGCAGCCGCTCGACCACCCGCCGGCCGGTGCGGCCGGAACCGCCGACGACGAGCGAGGTGCTCACGACGGCCGGGTCCCGGCGGTCGGCGCGGTCACGCGAGGTGCTCGGCGAAGTGGGCGCCGGCGAGGGACACCGCGCGGTCGACGTGCGCGCTGCCGTCGTAGAAGTCGAACTGGCTGCCCTCGCCCCAGTACTGGTCGATCGTCCCGCCGACCGAGACGGCGAAGCGGTGCGCCCCCTGGGGGATCGCGGCGTCCTCGCTGTGCACCAGCAGCACCGGCTGGTGCACCTGCGGCGCCAGGGCGATCGGGTCGTAGGTGAGCCACCCGGGCCAGGCCATGACGGCGAAGCGGTTGGGCCACGCGGGCACCGCCCCGCGCCGGGGGTTCTGGTAGAAGTCGACGTCGAAGGGCATGGCGGTCAGCGGGTCCCCGGCGCCCACCGCCGGCACGTAGGTCACCTCCCCGGTCGCCTCGGAACGACTGCGCGCGCGGGCCGCGGCGGCCATCCGCATCGCCACGCCGTCCGCGCCGCCGTAGGTGTCCGCGACGATCCGCGCGTCGTGCAGCCAGGGCGCGACCAGCGCCAGCGCCCGCACCCGCGGGTCGGCGACGGCGTTGCTCACCGTGTAGCCGGCCGACGCGCAGACGCCGAGCGCACCGATCCGCTGCGGGTCGACGACGTCGGTCCGGCCGGCCAGGTAGCCGACCGCGTCGCCGATGTCGCGGGCCTTGAGCGCCGGCGACTCGTAGTCGCGCAGCGCTCCCCCGCTGGCCCCGTAGCCGGTGTGGTCGAAGGCGAGGGTGGTGTGGCCCCGGGCGGCCAGCCGTGCGGCGTACCGGTCGGCCATCTGCTCCCGGACGCTGGTCCAGGTGCCGGTGACCACCACGCCGGGCAGGGGCCCGTCGGCGTCCTCCGGCCGGTACAGCACCCCGGCGAGCGGGACGCCGTGGGCGGGGAAGACGACGGCCTCGGCCGTCACGCCGTCCGCGCGCCGGCGCAGCTCGTCACGTGCTCGGGCCGGCGCGAGGTCCTCGCGCACGAGCATCGGCGGTGCACTGGTCATGCCACTCTCCACGACGGGGGGAGGACGGTGCGGTGGCGGACCACCGAGGACACCGTCCACGGTGGCGCGCGGCCGGCGCGGCAGGCCAATACCGAACCCGATCGGCTCCCGCTATGCCGGTCGGCTGCCCGGCGTCCCGCGGTCGCGCCCCGTACACCGGCAAGTGCCGCGCGCAGAACCGGTGACGGGAACCGGGGGTCTGCGCCACCATGTGCCGCCGCTCAGCCCCCCACCTCGTCGGAGACCCCCCATGCCCGCACCCTCCCTGCCCGGGGACCAGGTGATCGCCTTCGTCCTGCTGGACATCGCGATCATCCTGATCGCCGCCCGTGTCGTCGGCACGCTCGCCCTGCGGATCGGTCAGCCCCGCGTCGTCGGCGAGATCGTCGCGGGCGTCCTGCTCGGCCCCTCCCTGCTCGGCGCCACGACGTTCGTCTGGGACGACGCCCCCGCCTTCCTGGCGTGCGACCGGTCCCTGCCCGAGGGCGTGGCCCCGAGCATCAGCTCGTGCCTGTTCCCCGCCCAGGCGCAGAGCGGGCTGAGCCTCCTGGGCACGATCGCCCTGGTCCTGTTCATGTTCCTGGTGGGCCTGGAGCTCGACACTGACCGCCTGCGTGGCCGGGCCGCCGGCATCGTCACCGTCGCCGTCGGGGTCGTGGCCATCCCGGTCGCGCTGGGGTTCCTCATCGCGCCGGTCCTCTTCACCGACCGGTTCACCGGTGCCGGCGACCCGTCGCGGATCGGCTTCACCCTCATGGTGGGCGCGATGCTGGCGGTGACCGCCTTCCCGGTGGCCGCGCGCATCCTCCAGGAGAAGGGGCTGGCCACCTCCCCGCTCGGGATCGTCGGCATCGCAGCGGCGGCGCTGGTCACCATCCTCATGTTCCTCACGGTGGGTGTCGCCCGGGGCGTGGCCACCGGGGAGCCGTCGTCGTCGCACCTGTGGCGGCTGACCGGGACGCTGGCCTTCCTCGCGGCGATGTGGCTGGTCGTCCGGCCGGCACTGGCACGGGTGTTCCGTGGGGGCGAGGCGGGCGACCCGCTGAGCGGCACCCAGTTCGCCGTCGTCATGGGCATGGTCGTGCTGGCCGCGTACGCCGCCGACCGGATCGGCATCCACGCGCTCGTCGGCGGCTTCGTCGCCGGCCTGGTCGTGCCGCGCCACGCCGTCCTCACCACGGCGCTGACCTCCCGGCTCTCCGACGTGGCGATCGTGTTCCTGCTGCCGATCTTCCTGGCCTACAGCGGGCTGCGCACCGACTTCACCACGCTGACCTGGGCCGCACTGCCCGGCATCGCACTGTTCGTGGTCGTGGCGATCGTGGGCAAGTGGGGCGGTGCCCTGGTCAGCGGCCGCCTCGGCGGGCTGTCCTGGAGCGAGAGCAACGCGCTGGGGATCCTGATGAACTGCCGCGGCCTGATGGTGCTCGTCGCCGCCCTGGTGGCGCTCAACGCCGGGGTCATCAGCCCCCAGATGCAGGTCGGCGCGGTGGTCATGGCGCTGATCACCACCGGCATGACCGGCCCCCTGGTCGACCGGTTCCTGGGCCGCCCGGACCGGCAGCCGGCCAGCCGGGCCGTCGAGGTCGGCTGACCCCGCCGCGCCGCTCCGGCGCTGTCCCCGCACGGCACCGGCCCGGCCCCTCGACGAGGGACCGGGCCGGTGGCCCGTCCGGGCCGGTCGTCGGCGACGGCCCTTCGCCTCTGCCCACGCGTCCGGGTGGGCGGGAGGGTCGGGCCATGCGCCAGCAGCTGCGTTCCGTCCGAGCCGGGGTGGTCACGGCCCTCGGCGTCGTCCTGCTCGCCTCGTGCTCCGGCGACGACGGGGGTTCCGGGAGCGGCGGCGGGTCCGCCGCCGACACCCCGGCGAGCAGCTCCGCCGCGGAGGACTCAGCGGCCGGGGACGACTTCTGCGCCCAGGCCGAGGACCTCGACCAGCGGGTCGAGACGGCGCTGGACGAGTCCGGCGGCGGGGACTCCATCCCCGACGTGTTCCGGCAGCTCGCCGAGGAGATGCAGGGCATCAACGCGCCGGAGGCCATCGCCGCCGACTGGGACACCATGCGCAGCGGGCTGGAGCGGATGGCCGACGCGGTGGCCGACCTCGACCTCGGCGACGCCGACTCCGTGGCGGCCCTGGAGGACGCCGGCAGCGGGCTGGAGGCCGCGAGCGACAACGTCGACACCTACCTGAGCGACGAGTGCGGCATCGGCTGACCCGCGTCGACCGGTGCGGCGCCGGTCGTGTCGTGGGCGCGCGCGTGCGCCTGCTCCCGGGTGGGTAGGACGGGCCACGACGACCGGGCACCTCCTCCCGGCGCCACCGATCCGCAGGAGGCGACGTGTCGCCCTCTCGTCCCCCCGTCCCCGACGTCGACCGTCGCATCGTGGCCGCCTACCGAGAACTCGGCACCGCCCGCGACGACTTCCAGAACTCCCCGAGCGGCCGGGCCTTCGGCCTGTGCCAGGCGGCCCAGGACGCGCTCGACGCGTTGCTCGACCTGCGGCTCAGCCTCACGGCCGCCATCGCGCCGACGGTGGTGGCCACGGCCTGAGGGTGGGCACCTCGGAGTGCCTCCGGATCCGTGGCGTGGCGGCGCACCGTCGCGCCGTGGACCCCGTGCTGCGGACGGGCGTCCGGCCGGACGCCCGTCCGC